>NZ_AQHJ01000033.1 GCF_014925405.1 Pseudoalteromonas ulvae UL12 | reverse complement strand
TTGGAGCGGCACACGAGGCTCGAACTCGTGACCTCAACCTTGGCAAGGTTGCGCTCTACCAACTGAGCTAGTGCCGCTTCATAAAATAGTCAGTATTTTGACCGTTGGAGCACAACCTTAGGTTGTGTCTAACATTCTGGCAACTGAGCCAGTGCCGCTTCATAAAATAGTCAGTAATTTGACCGTTGGAGCACAACCTTAGGTTGCGTCTAACATTCTGGCAACTGAGCTAGTGCCGCTTCATTTGTCAGTTAAAGTTTATTTAGCAGTGCAGTTAAACAAACAGGTTATTTAAAACCTTTTTACTGACGGTTATCTTATTTATTTGGTATTAAATAAGATAACTGCTTATAAAAACGCCCCGCAGGGAGTCATCCTAAGCGGGGCGAGATTCTACAATAAAGAAGTTGCTTTGCAAGCACTTTTTTATAAAAAATTAAAGATTGAAAAATTCTGTACGATAAACCTTCAATTCAGCAATTGATTCATGAATATCTTCAAGTGCTAAATGTACACCTTTCTTTTTAACTTTCTTTAAAACGTCAGGCTTCCAGCGTCTGGCTAATTCTTTAATTGTACTAATATCTAGATTTCGATAATGAAAATAATCTTCAAGTACTGGCATATACGCATTTAAAAAACGGCGATCTTGACCAATTGAATTACCACACATCGGTGATGCACCTTTAGGCACCCACTTTTCTAAAAACTTGATAGTTTGCTCAATTGCATATTGCTCGTCAAAAACACTTTGGCGACAGCGCTCTGTTAAACCTGATTGCCCATGCTGATTAACACACCATTCATCCATGCCATTAAGTAATTCATCAGATTGATGAATCGCTATTACAGGCCCTTCAGCTAATATATTTAAATCACAATCCGTAACAATCGTCGCGATCTCAAGTATTTTGTCTGTTTTTGGTTCTAAACCCGTCATTTCGAGATCTAGCCAAATCAAATTTGATTCATGAAAAGACATAAATTACCTTAGCGGTGCTTTCCTTTCGATTTAATGCAATTACATATATCATATTACGCTTCGAGCATGGATAAAACGCTTTTTTTAAAAGCAAACCATTTATTTAAGTTATAGGCGAAAAGTGACAAAACGAAAGAAACTAAGTAAAGGCCAATCCCGAAGGATTCAAGCTAACCATGAAAAGCGCTTAAATACGGCAAAACAAAAAGCCCCGAGTAGTGATATTTCATGGCAAAACGATAATTTAGGCGACACAGAAAATGCGTTAGTTATCAGTCGTTTTGGTCAGCACGCCGACATTGAAGCATCCAATGGTGATGTGCTGCGTTGTAATATTCGCCGTACTGTCAGTAACATTGTATGTGGTGATCGCGTTGTTTTTCGCCGCGCCAAAGTAAGTACAGGAGATTTAGCCGGTGTTATTGAGGCGGTAGAAGATCGTACCAGCCAACTTACCCGCCCTGACTTTTATGATGGTGTGAAAGTAGTTGCCGCTAATATTGATCAAATTTTAATGGTTTCTGCTGTTTTACCAGAGTTCACACCCAACATCATCGATCGCTACCTCGTCGCATGTGAAGACATGGGGATTGAACCAATTTTAATTCTCAATAAAACCGATTTACTCGATGACGAATCATTAACGTATATCAACTCTATACTCGATATTTATCGAGATATTGGTTATCAAGTATTCCTAATTAGTACAAAAACAGGGCAAGGTATTGATGAACTGAAAAAAGTTCTGGTCGATAAAAACAGTATTTTTGTTGGCCAAAGTGGTGTTGGTAAATCAACATTGGTGAATAGTTTATTACCTGATAGCCAAATCCTGACTCAAGATGTATCACAAAACAGTGGACTGGGTCAGCACACTACCACCGTTTCCCGCTTGCATCATTTACCCAGTGGCGGCAACTTAATTGACTCTCCAGGGATCCGTGAGTTTGGTTTATGGCATTTAGAACCTGATCGCGTCACTTGGTGTTTTAAAGAGTTTCGAGCGTTTTTAGGCGGTTGTAAATTTCGCGATTGCAAACACCTGAATGATCCTGGTTGCCTATTAATCGAGGCCCTTGAGAGTGAGAAAATTACTGAGCTGCGGTTTGATAGTTACCATCGCATTTTATTATCGATGGAAGATGGCCGTGCAGGAGCGCGAAACCCTCGAGTCTAAAATACATTGGTCTAGCGCAGATTTTTCGCTAGTATTAGCAAAATTTTATTTGGAATGAACGACGTGAGTTTGGATAAATTTAAAATAGCAATGCAGTATGCAATGCCAAAGCACTTAGTGTCACGTGTTGTCGGAAAATTAGCCGCAGCAGAGGCTGGCTTTGTCACCACTGCATTAATCAAAGCATTTATTAAGCAGTATAAAATTGATATGTCAGAAGCAGAGCAAGAAAGCCCTTCTGCTTATAAAAGTTTCAATCAATTTTTTACTCGCCCGCTCAAGCCAGGCTTACGTCAGATTGCATCTCAGAGCGACATCATTGCTCACCCTGTTGATGGTAAAATAAGTCAATTAGGGGATATTTTAGATGACCGCCTGATACAAGCTAAAGGCCATGACTTTAGTTTAGAAACCCTGTTAGGCGGTGAAGCAAGTGTTGCCACTCCTTTTCAAGGCGGAAAATTTGCCACTATTTATTTAGCACCAAAAGACTATCACCGCATCCATATGCCGATGGATGGCACACTCAGTAAAATGATTTACGTCCCAGGTGACTTATTTTCAGTTAACCCGCTTACTGCGCAAAATGTCCCTAATTTATTTGCCCGAAACGAGCGGGTTGTAGCCATATTTGAGACTGAAATTGGCCCACTTGCCATGGTATTAGTTGGCGCTACGATTGTGGCCAGTATTGAAACCGTTTGGGCTGGTACTGTTACTCCACCAGCAGGGAAAAAAGTCTTTAGTTGGGATTACCCCACATCAGGTGCGGACACTATCACTCTGAAAAAAGGTGAAGAAATGGGCCGGTTTAAACTGGGCTCTACCGTGATTTTAGCTTGGCCTCAAAATGCCGCTGAATTCTTACCTTCTGAAGTCGCAGAAACAGTCACCCGAATGGGTCAGCCCTTTGCTAAAATCACCGAAGCAGGCCCTGCAGAAGTATTGCAAGAGTCTTAACACGCGTTTTAACATCCATAAAAAAGGTCTGCAGATGCAGACCTTTTTTATGGATAATTTAAGCTTATTTTCGTAATCGAGAAAACACAGCCAAAAAACCAAGAGCTAACCAACCAAATGATCCCCCTGACTTTTTCTCTGGAGGCTCCACCACAACAGGAGGCTCTACGATGACCACTGGAGCTGTTAGCACCACTTGTGTTTCTTTTAGTGATATTTGGCCATGCTCATCAGTGACTTTAAGCTGTACATCATACGTACCTGCTTGGCTAAAGTCATGGCTGAATGAAGCGGCTTCAGATTCCACTTTCGCATTTATTTTCCACTCGTAGTTAAGCCCTAAACTATCTTCATCCGTACTCAACGCACCATCAAATTGACACACATATTCCTGACATGACTCACTGTAATCAGCAACCGGTTCAAATAATTGATCGACAAGGACATCAAGCTCTTTACTTTGCGTCACTCCAAATTGATTGGTTAATTGATACGTCACTTTGTTCACACCAATTTGCGGCATAACAGCTAAAAACTCAGCTTCAGTGCGGCTGTCACTGTCACTTAAACGCCACAAGTATGAGAAGCCCCCTAGCGAATTGCCCGTCTTAAACGCACACTTTGCCCCAGTACATTCAACTTGTGCATTTAATTCAGGCAAACGAGTGTCAACTTTAAACGCAGAAACAGGCCCAACTTGCCCACCACTATCTTTTGCTTGGACATACAAGGTAACTTGCCCGTCAATCAAATCAGTTTCATCAAAAGTAATAATTGCATTTTCAGTTGGAGAATCAGCACTGCCATCACTTATTTCAGCTATTCGAGTATTGTCTGCCTCAGGATAAGCATTAAGGCTAAAATGAACCTGCGCAATATTATCAGTCGCTAAATTTCCATTTAATCGACTAAAACGCTCCTCTGTCGCCCGAGCTTGAATACGAATCTGACCATTTTCGGTACTGAGTCCTTCGATGGATTCGATATCAGGGCCTTGGCTCAATAAATAAGGTGCTTCGACCACTTTCGCTGCATAAAGTAACGCTTCGATATTATCAGGCTTTAGTACGGTGTCGTAATAACTGCACGATTGAAAAAACTCAGTACCTAACTCAAAAGTAATGTGCGCAACCCCGAGTTCACCATAAGCTAAATTATCCGACGTACCATCAGTTGCATACAAGCCAATGGACTGCTGCGGCATGTATTTATTGAAATACGCTAATTTTTTGCCCAATGCTTCAAGACCAGCTTGATTTGGCGCAGGTGCATTGGTATGCCCCCATGGCCATAAAATTAATCGACTATAGCTGTGAATATCTAAATATAAACCTGGTGTTGTTTCAGGGGCTGCATCGCTGTCATTTGGACCTCGTACATCAGGGTAGAGACTTCTAACATAATTTTCGATAGCCGCGACTTCAGGTTCAGATCCCGCACTGGGCCCTCGATATGTTTCTTGGCAAGCTTGCCCACTTGAACCACCCGAGACAGAGTTCCAACCAAACGAATAATTACGGTTAAGATCAACACCTACGTTACCATTCGCACAATGGTTTTCGTTGTTGTTTTTTCGGTGTAAGAACCCTTTTTCGGCGATTTTACGTCCGTCAGGATTGCTTTGAAATAGAATATGTATTTGATGGCGGTCTAAAATCCAAGCAATGTCGGCATCGACTTTCGCATCTTCCAATAACAATTTAGCAAAATCTAATGTCAATCCAGCTGTCGCCAGCTCGCGTGCATGCAGACCACTTTGGATAAATAACACAGGTGGATTAACTAAGTTTTTATTTCCGATTTTTAGCACATTAAGATCGTAGCCTTCACCGCCATTCTCTTTTTGCCAGCTGTCACCAATATCTTGCCAGTCGGTTAAATCCGGATATTGTTCAAGCAACATTTGCAACTGTGCAAATGTTTCTTCTACCGTACTGTAACAAGGAAAACCGGGGATTCCAGCTTGTTGGATATTCAGGGAAGTCTGCTGATAACTTAGCTCTCTTGCTTTTCGTTGCCACAAATCATCAGCGGCGCTCAGTGTGATCCCTTTACTTTGTAACTTGAGCACTTCATCATTTGTTAATTGCAGTAATATGCCATTTTTTTCATCCGTCAATAATGCATGATGAAAGCTAATACGCGTTTGTATTTCTTGTTGTTTATTATCAAACTTTGCCAAATAAACGGGGTTTTCGACTCCCGCCATAAACAAGGTGCTTGCCAATAAAAGTGGGCTGAGCAACGCCATCCTAGAGAACCAATGTTATAGAAATAATTATTAATGAAAATATAACATTTAAAGAACAATTAAAACATTCTGTTACCAGTTAATTGTCAAAAATTGTAAAGCTACTTCTTATTACATATCTTACAGGCTGGATCTTGCTTAAAATCAAAGCGAGACTGCTGAAAATTTAGTGCATCAAACGCAATAAAGCAGTTTGAAAATGCATGCCCTAACAAATAGTTTAAGCATTGCTGTGCTTGCATCGAGCCTATCACACCGAGTAAAGGCCCAAATACGCCAGCATTACTACAATTGAGGGCTGTCTCAGCATCTGAAGGTGGAAAAACACATTGGTAGCACCCACCCACTTGGTCAGATTGGCGGTTATCCACACAAATCAACTGCCCTTTATTGGCAATCGCCGCACCTGAAATCAGAGGAATGTGCGCAGCAACACAAACCCGATTAACTAAATAACGAGTGTTGAAATTATCGCTGCAATCGAGAACAACATCATGATCACCAATCAACGAATGTGCATTTTGTTCAGACAAGCGCTCTGATACGCTCGTGATTGTTATTTGATTATTCACACTGGTCAACGTTTTTGCTGCTGCAGATACCTTCCCTTGTCCAAGGTGATTAATTTTATACAGGATCTGTCTTTGCAGATTGGATAAGTCCACTTTATCATCATCAACCAAGCTTAAATGACCCACCCCCGCAGCAGCCAAATATAAAGCAACGGGCGAGCCGAGCCCTCCCACACCAACAATCAGTACACGACTTTGCTTGAGGCGTTGCTGCCCTTCAAAGCCGACATGCGCCAGCATCAACTGGCGACTGTATCTCACTTGTTCTTTATCTGATAATACTGTCATCAACGTTAGTGCTGTCTTTTTATAGCTGCTTGTAACAAATTGATTGCCTGCGAAGGATCTGCCGCTTCTGTAATGGCACGGACCACGGCAACACTACCAACCTGAGTAGCCGCCACTTCTGGCGCTCGTGCCAAGTCAATTCCGCCAATGGCGACGGTTGGATAGTCCTCCATGAGTGGTACAAAATGTTTGAGCTTTTCAAGCCCCTGTATTTGACCTGTCATATCTTTAGTCGTTGTTGGGTAAATCGCGCCAAACGCTAAATAACTCGGTTGATAATTATGCGCTCTGAGCATTTCGAAAAAACCATGAGTCGATAACCCAAGTCGCAAACCAGCTTGTTTAATCGCCGCTAAATCAGCGCTATCGAGATCTTCTTGGCCCAAGTGCACTCCATACGCACCGTGCTCAATAGCCAGTTGCCAATGATCATTGATATAGACCTGTGCGCTAAACTCTTCCCCTAACGCTATGGCGGTTTTCACTTGCTCGGATAAATCTGGCGCCTCACTATTTTTAATTCGCAGCTGAGCGGTTTTAATGCCGTTTTCAAGGCATATTTTGAGCCATTCACAACTATCAACCACAGCATATAACCCTAGTTGCTGGGTTTCTGATGCCGCAAAACCTGAAATGACAGGGCGATCCCAAGGCTCTAACTCCAACTCTTTACCTAACCAACTTCCCGCCTCAATGACTTCGGGGAAATCAGCTAAATTTTGGGGAAACCCACAGTGAGATACAGGGCCAATACCTTGACCGATACGAACCGATACTTTTAATCCTTGATTAATATAGGCTTTAGCTAAAATAAACGCATCTTTGAGCGGATAACCTAACCCCAAGCAAGCTGCAACACTTGATGCAAAACTACACCCTGTACCATGGCTATGGGGCGCAATAATTTTTTCATTTCCTAACCAATACTCTTGACCTGGCACTGCGCAATAATCAATACAATAACCTTGCGGATAATCCCAATGTCCGCCTTTAATCATAGCGGCACCAACACCCAGATTAAAAAACGCTTCACTGGCATCACGTACAGCACTGGGACCGATTAAGTAATGCCCAGTCAGAATTTGTGTTTCTTGTGTATTTGGGGTAATCACATCCACCAGCGGTAACAAAGTACTTTTGAGTGTAGGAATAATGTCGTCTTCAGTCAGAGCTTCGCCGCTTGATGCCACTGCAACAGGGTCATATACCACAAGAGGAGGTGTTTCCCATTGCGCTTTAAAATGCGCCAATTTAGCGGCAATAAACTCAACCTGTTGAACATTCGCCAGCAAGCCTATTTTAATGACGTTAGCAGGCATATCACTTTCTAGGGCTGAAAATTGTGATTCAAGTACCTCAATACTCACCGCATTAATCGCGTCGACACCCATGCTATTTTGCGCTGTTAACGCAGTAATAATGGTACATGCATGACCACCAAAGCTTTCGATTGCTTTGATATCAGCCTGGATCCCTGCACCACCGCTACTATCTGAGCCTGCGATTGTCCAAATAATACTTTTCAAAATTAACTGCTCACTCTTACCAATTTGATCATATAAATACGACGTTAATGCTGTTTAATTCTGATGCCAAAATGGCATGCCCAATGTTGGCGTCGATGGTTTTGCGAGTTCTTTTTCTGGCATCGCTTGCGCTAAATACCCTGCGCGACCAGCAGCTACCGCTGCAGCAAACCCTTTTGCCATCATAACCGGATCGCCCGCTTGTGCGACGGCAGAATTAAGTAATACCGCATCATACCCTATTTCCATTGCTTGGCAGGCATGCGATGGTAAACCTAACCCGGCATCAACCAATAAAGTGGTATTCGGCAAGCGCTCGCGGATCACTTTTAAGTTATAAGGATTCAGCAACCCTTTACCTGTACCAATCGGCGCGCCCCATGGCATGAGTACTTCACAGCCCAGCTCAACTAATTTTTGGCAAATAACTAAATCATCCGTGCAATAGGGCAATACTTCAAACCCATCTGCAATTAAAATCCGTGTCGCTTCAAGCAGTGCAATGGGATCGGGCTGTAAGTTATATTCATCGCCCAGTAACTCCAACTTAATCCAATTGGTTTGAAACACCTCCCGGCACATTTGCGCTAGGGTTACTGCCTCTTTAACGTTGTAACACCCGGCAGTATTAGGCAAAATATCGCGCTTTGTTTGTTTGATCAGCTGCCAAAAATCAGCCCCAGCCTCAACGGTGCCTTGACGACGCAATGACACAGTTACTACAGAAGCATTCGATGCCTCAATTGAATCAAGCATAACTTGTGGAGAAGGATATAAAGCAGAGCCGATAAACAAGCGGCTGCTAAGTGTTTTACCATAAATTGTCAGAGGTTTATCCAGTAACGCCATCGTTATCCCCCTTGGATAGGCGAAAGAAGTTCAACGCTATCACCAGCTTGGAGCTGATAGCCATCACATTGACTGCGTGGCACAAATGTTTGATTGACCGCAACAGCAAACGGCTCTTGCGCCCCTTGCTGTTGGAGTAACTGAGTTAAATTAATCTCTGATGTCGCCAAAGTCAGCACTTGGCCGTTAAAGATAATATTCATGTTATTGTTTACTTTATCCATGTTACCAACTCAGCGATATGCTCACTGGCTGGCACAAAATCTGATTCGAGCAACCGATGACGAGCTTGACGCACTACTTCATCCACTAGCACAGGCGCCAACAAATACCCATGCCGATAGAGACCATTGATACAAATTAACTGCTGATCGAGCGTGATCTGTGGTCGGTTATCGACAAAACTCGGTCTTAGGCCACTTTTTAAACTCAAGATCTGCGCTTCCGCAAACCCTGAATCTATCGTATAAGCTGCAGATAACAGCTCTAGGGTTGAGCGCACCGTCACAGCACGTTCATCTTGAGATTCTATTTCTGTCGCACCAATCACAAACTCATGATTCGGTTTGGGGACTATGTAAATAGGATAACGAGGATGCATCAAGCGCACAGGCCGTGATAACGTTACTTCTGGAGCATGCACGCGGGCGACTTCGCCCCGCACTCCTCGAAGCCCAGAACATTGTGATTTTGCTCCCAAGCCTCGACAATCAATCACTAAATCAAAGCTTTTTCCTGCAACCTGCTGACCATCGATGGCCACCTGCTGACCAAAAAACCATTCAATCTCTTTTTGCAATAAGGTCTGGTAGCTCGCTTGATAAAAAGCAGTATTATCGAGTTGCCCCTCGCAAGGTAAAAACATCCCTTTTTGAAAACGCAGACCCAATCCAGGTTCTAATTGATTGATCTGCTCGCCGTTCAGCCATTGTGCTTGTTGCTGCTGCAGAGGCTTTAAGCGATTGGAAAAGAGTTGTAAGTCGGCAAAATCTTGTTGATGCGCAACAATCAGCGCACCTTGTTGTTGAAAAAACACATCACCATTTAAGTGCTTGATAATCTCAGGCCAACGGGCAATAGATTGCAAACCAAGTTCCGCCAAATCAGGCTCACAAAGCACAGATTCAGCCAGTGGTGCAAGCATTGCGGCAGCTACTGCTCCTGCGCTTTGGCTTGCATCAAAGTCACTGGCTTCAAAAATACTGAGCGAGAACTCATCCGCTAACTGCAGCGCAGCTAATCGCCCCGTTAAGCCAAAACCAACAATCGCAATGTGTTTTTTCATCGTTTTGCTCGCTTAGTTAGCCAACTGGGTGATAAAGCTCAGAGCCAGTTTGTTTAAACTCTTCTGATTTAGCTTTCATTTCCGCTTCAACATCAATCATTTTAATGGTGATGGCGTCCCCTGCATTATTAGGATCTATGCCACGGGCTTCGAGATCATTAGCGTAATCACGAACTTCTTGTGAGATTTTCATTGAGCAGAACTTAGGCCCACACATCGAGCAAAAATGCGCCACTTTACCGGACTCTTGCGGCAAGGTTTCATCGTGATATTCTCGGGCGCGATCCGGATCAAGTCCAAGATTAAACTGATCGTGCCAACGAAACTCAAATCGCGCCTTAGATAACGCATTATCACGCACTTGCGCCCCCGGATGGCCTTTGGCTAAATCCGCCGCATGAGCCGCTATTTTGTAGGTTATAAGTCCTTCTTTTACATCTTCTTTGTTCGGTAAACCTAAATGCTCTTTTGGCGTGACATAACACAACATCGCACAGCCATACCACGCAATTTGCGCGGCACCAATGCCTGAAGTGATGTGATCATAACCCGGCGCTATATCAGTCGTCAGTGGACCAAGAGTATAAAACGGCGCTTCGTCACAATGCTTAAGTTGCTCTTCCATGTTGGCTTTAATCATGTGCATTGGCACGTGACCAGGCCCTTCAATGAACACTTGCACATCATGTTTCCATGCAAGCTTTGTTAATTCACCTAAAGTACGCAATTCAGAAAACTGCGCTTCATCGTTTGCATCGGCAATTGAACCCGGGCGCAGGCCATCACCAAGGGAAAAACACACATCGTATTGCTTCATGATTTCGCAAATGTCTTCAAAATGCGTATAGAGGAAGTTTTCTTTATGATGCGCCAAACACCATTTAGCCATGATTGAACCACCACGAGAAACAATACCGGTCACCCGTTTTGCGGTCATTGGCACATAGCGCAATAACACCCCAGCATGAATCGTAAAGTAATCAACACCTTGCTCCGCTTGCTCAATCAAGGTATCGCGGAAAATCTCCCACGTTAGGTCTTCTGCCACGCCATTTACTTTTTCAAGTGCTTGGTAAATTGGCACGGTACCAATTGGCACTGGCGAGTTACGCACCACCCATTCACGGGTTTCGTGAATATAACGACCGGTTGATAAATCCATCACGGTATCGGCGCCCCAGCGGGTTGACCAGACTAGTTTTTCAACTTCTTCTTCAATTGATGAAGTGACTGATGAATTACCAATGTTAGCGTTTACTTTGACTAAAAAGTTACGCCCGACAATCATCGGCTCTGATTCTGGGTGATTGATATTGTTTGGTAAAATCGCGCGACCACGGGCAATCTCATCACGAACAAATTCAGGGGTAATAAATTCAGGAATACTGGCACCAAATGATTCACCAGCATGCTGCTGCGCCAAAATTTCCTCGCGCAATTGTGCACGGCCCATATTTTCACGGATCGCAACATATTCCATTTCAGGCGTGACAATCCCTTGGCGCGCATAGTGCATTTGCGTGACATTTTTACCCGCTACAGCGCGGCGAATTTTTGGTAAATGTTCAAAACGAATATGATCGAGCCCTTCGTCAGCCATACGTTGCTGCGAAAACTGTGAGGTGACTGAATCGAGTAACTCGGTATCGTTGCGGTCTTGTATCCATTGCTCACGAAATTTGGGTAAACCATGGCGAACATCAAGGGTAAAATCTGGGTCGGTATACGGGCCTGAAGTATCATACACACGCACCGGATCGTTTTTCTCTAAAATTGGATTGTCTTCTGTACCACCTTTGAAACTATCGCCTAAGGTGATTTCGCGCATACCAACATTCACCCCTTTTTGCTCACCAGCGACATACACTTTGGCAGAATTTGGGAAAGGTTGACCGGTTAAGTTATAGATAAAATCTGACGCAGCCTGACGCGTTTCGCGACGAGAAGGCTTGCTTGCATTGCTGTTATTTTGTGACATGACGCACCTCATTAAATATGAATGACGGTCTTGTCAGAGATCTTTGGCTTTCAAGATGTGTGCATAAACACTGAAAAAAGGTTCAAGGTGACCGAAGTCATTGCATCATTTTAGTGGAGAGTGCACGTTTTTCGAGTGCACAAACACACCCGAATGAGGGCAGCTTGTTTCCTACGCAGATATGAGTCTGTTCAGGTTCACGGATCCCGCTTTCGCGATCTCAGCCTCCGTTAGATTACTAACATTGGCACTCCGACAAGTAACTGACCTTAGTGTACTGATCCTCAATTTGAGACGCAAGGGAGAAAAATTCAATTATCCAAATAATCTTTTACTACTAGGTTAGGGGCTGTTGATCTTTCGTGGTTAAATTTTGTTCGAGATAAAAGCGTTTTTATCGCCCCGAGCTGTGTGTAGCCTAGTCATTCTAAGCAAATACTGCTCAACAAAGAGAAATGCGCTTTTAGCCGAATCCTTCGGGCAGCGTTTGTTGGCTATTTCTACGGCGTTATCGCTTTTTCGTGTAGCTCGCTACACCACAAAAGCGCTGCCTTGTATAAATACCCAACAATTCGCTGCAAAAATCATCACGAAAGATCAACAGTCCCTAAATAATTGCTGCAAATCATTAACTAAATTGCCACAGCAGAAGGATGAAAAAGTTGCTATGATCTAATTTCGTTCCAATTTTGAGTCTTTTCATGAAATTAGCCGCCATTATTGTCTGTTTTTCTCTGTTTTTTTTAATCGGTTGCCAATCGACTCAAACGACTATCACGCAACAGTTAACACCGCACACTTTTCAACTAATGAGTGTTGATCAACATACTCTCGCTAATCCAACACTCACATTGCGTTTTAACGAAGGCATGCGAGTCAATGGTTTTGCAGGTTGTAATCAATTTTTTGGCCAAGGCATTATCAGTGATGATGGTTTTCGTGTTGAGCAACTGGGTATGACTCGAAAAAGTTGCTCTACAGAGATAAATGAGTTGGAGCAATTGTTTTTTTCAATGTTGAGTCACACCTCAACTCTTAAACTCAACCAAGACACCTTAATGCTTAATGGCGATAATCAGCTTAAGTTTATAAAAGTGACGACTCACACTGAATAATCACAGATATTCAATCACTCTATCTGCAATGGAAAAACCTGATCGATTTCGGCTGAAACAAACGGACGCCCTCGCTCATTCACCGAAGTACCAATGATCACAGCCGAAACCACCAGCTTATCGTCACGAGTGCGATAAATCTGCTGCTCAAACGCAAATTTCAATTTCGATGTACGCTTTGGTGTCACAAGGATATAAAACTCATCACCCGGCATTAACGACGCTTTAAAATCAATTTCACTGCGGATCACCACTAGATTAATTTTATCGGCTGCAAGTTTGGCAAAATCAATTTGATTGGCATGTAAAAATTCATGACGAGCATGCTCTAAGTAATTAAAATACACTCCATTATTTACAATCCCTTGTAAATCACATTCATAATCACGCACTTTTAAGTCTATTCGGAAGCTCATTAGGGTTCTCTGTTTGAGTTTTTAGGCTTTATAACACACTAATTGATTGCACATGGTATGACGACTGTATAGCAACGACTCAAAAAGCAATCCATAATCATTGCTAATGAGTATAATGCTAACAATACGTTTTAATTATATAACATAGCCAGACAAGCTCTGAATTGGGTATGCATTACCTTTATAAAATACTGACTTTTTAATACACTACAGCCCTCAAATAAGGACAAGTGAACTTTAATGAATCTACGTACCTCTTTAATAGCCATCGCGATCAGTCAAGCAATCTCATTACCACTCCTTGCTGATGAAAGCGAAATTGAACGTGTTGTAATTAATGGTGATTTCAAAAATGAAAGCATCCAAACGCTTAGTGCCAGCGCATCTTTGTTTACTGACACTGAAATTAACCAACGCAATGCGACTTATTTGGATGAAATTTTAGCTGCCGCTGCAAACGTTAACTTTACCGCGGGTGCATCACGTGGTCGTTTTGTGCAAATTCGCGGTGTCGGTTTGCGTTCTCAATTTGTTGACCCGATCAATCCTTCCGTCGGCGTGATTATTGATGGCATTAATTATTCAGGATTAGGTGGCGCGGCACTATTATTTGACGCGCAACAAGTCGAAATTTATCGCGGCCCTCAAGGCACACGCTTTGGTGCCGATGCACTAGCTGGCATGATTAATATCACTACCGCCGAACCAACCCAAGAGCAGCACCTGAAAATTAAACTGGGTGCCGGCACATACAACAGCTCAGAGGCAGGCTTTGCATTTGGCCAAGGCCTAACAGAATCAACTGCGGCACATGGTAGTGTTTACCAATCAAAAAGTGATGGCTTTGTTAGCAACCCGTACTTAGGTGTTGAAGATAGCCAAGGGCGCGATGAGGTCGTTGGCCGCTTTAAAGTCGCCCAGCAGTGGAGCGATGAGTTTTCGAGCTTAGCAACGGTACATTACACCGACATTAATAACGGCTACGATGGCTTTACCCTTGATAATAGCCGCACCAGTGTGGCTGATGAGCCAGGGCAAGATAATCAACTCAGTAAAGCGCTTGCATTAAATAATGTGTATACGGGTTTGGCCTCTGCCGATATCGCATTTAACCTGACCGCAATGGATTCAGAACTTCTGTACAGCTACGATGAAGACTGGGTCTGTAATGATGCAGCGCAACCTGTGTTATGTGAAGCGGGTTTACATGATTGGGGTTATAGCTCTACAGATGCGTATTATCGCGATCGTACTGATCACACGGCTGAACTCACCTTCTCTGGCAAAGATCAAAGTTGGATTTCGGGGCTTTATTACCAAAGCCGTGATGTTGATTTAACGCGTCAATATACTTGGCAATCGCAAGATTTTACTTCAGCTTATAAAACAGAAAACTTTGCTTTATTTGGTCAATATATTCATAACCTTGATGAGCAAACCCGCTTAATTTCAGGGCTGCGCTTGGAGCATTACGAAGGGAACTATCAAGACAATAATACTGTCAACGATACGACTTCTGATACTATGCTTGGCGGAAAATTAGCGATTGAACATGATGTCAAAGACCGCACCATGATTTATACCAGCCTATCACGCGGCTATAAAGCTGGCGGAGTCAATGGAGAAGCATTAGCCAAAGCACAAGACGAAGGCCTCGAAATTGATCCGAGTAATCATTACTTTGATCCTGAATACCTCTGGAATGCCGAGTTTGGTGTCAAAGGTACCTCTCGAGATAATCGCACAGTCCTGCGTTTAACTGCATTTTATATGTACCGTGAAGACATCCAGCTTAAAAATTGGAAAGTATCAGGGCAGAAATTTGCAGGTTACCTCGATAACGCAAGCTCAGGCACAAACTACGGCTTAGAAATTGATGGCTCGTACCAGATCACCGACCGCATCAGTCTCACAGGCAGTGTCGGCTATCTCGAAACCAAAATTAAGGACTTTGTCACTTCATCTGGTTTAGATAAAGATGGTGACGAGCAAGCGCAAGCGCCTAAATATCAATATGCCTTCAATGCTCATTACATCTTAACCGATCACATATCAGCGAATATTGGCATCGAAGGGAAAGATGATTATTACTTCTCTGATAGCCATTATTCAAAATCGGATAGCTACAACCTCGTCAATGCGCGAGTCGCCTATCAACGTGACGATTGGGAAGTGAGTGTTTGGGCACGCAACGTCTTTGATAAAGACTATGCAGTCCGTGGCTTTGAGTTTGGTAACGATCCGCGAGATGGCTATGAAACCCATACTTATGTTCAGTATGGCGAACCTCAAGTCGCAGGAATTACCTTCAACTATGGCTTTTAAAAGCCTATAACCAGAATAAAGAGGTAAGGTTCGCTTACCTCTTCTTTTAATGAGAATAACGATGCAATTATCTGTCGAAATCAGTAAATACCCCCTTCACCAAGATTATATTCCATTTATCAAAGGGTTTATCGATCGCTTAAACGAGCACACAGAGCTCAAAGTGCTCACCAACACCATGTCAACCCAAGTATTTGGCGAGTATGATTTAGTGATGAATGTCCTTAGCCAAGAAATTAAACGCTCTTATCAGGAATTTGGTAAAGCCATTTTTGTCTGTAAATTCATCAGTGGTGATTTATCACCCGAGCAAGAATGAACGACTTTTTAACTAGTACACTCAGCGGGTTTACCGCCATGTCTTACTGGGAATACCTCGCGGTTGCCCTATCGATGGCTTACCTGCTGCTGGCGATAAAAGAAAGCTTATGGTGTTGGCCTGCGGCCTTTTTTAGCACCATCATTTATACATTACTGTTTTGGAATGGTGCGCTGCTAATGGAGTCCGCACTCAATGTTTACTACATGCTGATGGCGATTTATGGCTGGGCTATTTGGCGCTATGGTAATCAACATAGTAAGCAAGGGAAACTCATTCAAAGCTGGTCAGTCCATCGCCATGTCAATATTATTTTGGTGACGTCACTGGTGTCAGTGATATTTGGTTTTATAATGCAAAATTATACCCACGCGGATTTTGCCTATCTCGATAGCTTTACCACCTGCTTTGCCGTAGTGACCACCTACTTAGTGGCACAAAAAGTACTTGAGAATTGGATTTATTGGATAGTCATTGATGCCGCATCGATGTATTTGTACTTCGAAAAAGGATACTACCCGACTCTGGTGTTATTTATCTTTTACACGATAATGGCTGCATGGGGCTTTAAAACTTGGCATCAACAATATCACCAACAAGACCGGATTAATGCACCCATTTAATTGCTCTGAAACAGGGCCTTTTCCTGCCATTGTTACTGAAATTTTCACTGAATACCTACCCCAAGAGTCAGTGCAAAGCCTCACTTACCAGCCTCAAGGACTCAGTAACGACAACTATTGTTTAGTCACCGATAAGCATACCTATTTGCTGAAGTTTTATCGTCACCCCCTACCTGCGGCGCAATTAAAAACACAACAAACCTTATCGCAACTCGATCTTTGCCCTCAGGTCATCGCCGTTGATACGCACAATAATGCTGCATTATTTGACTACTTCGAAGGTGAAAAATGTACTCACTTTGAAGTAAATAAACTGGTAAACCTACTCAGTACCCTTCACAAACATCGGGATTCGGGCCAACCCTTAATTGTCTGCGATAACTTTAAACACTATCAACACCTTCCTGAATACGCATTTTTTAACGAATTAATCTCTGAACTGAAAAGCTCTCTCAGCCAATATCCGGTGCAGATTGGTTATTGCCACAATGATTTAGAGCTCAGCAATATACTCAGATATCAAAACGGACACCATGACAGATGGTTTTTAATCGATTTTGAGTATGCTCACAATAATGATGTTTTTTTTGACTTAGCAGCAATGAGTGTGAGTTTTTCACTCACGGATACTCAAAAAGATGAGTTTCTAAGGGCTTATTTAACTGCTAACAATATTGAGTTGGATTTTCTGCAGGCACAAAAAAAGCTGGTAACATACCAACTGATTTATTTATTGCTGTGTTATTTTTGGTATGTATCACGTCAACTTGATAGTCAAGCAAAGCTGACGTGGACACAAATCACACAACTGCAAAATGCGCAGAATTAAATCCCACCGATGCGTTCGGCTAACTCTTTGTAACGCTGTACATCTTGATCGTTAAACATTGGGTTACCAGCATCGTCTTTGTCTTTGCTGGTTAATAAGCTCTCGCGCTCTAAGCGCTTTACACGTTCTACTTGTACACCTAAAAACTCAGCCACTTGTTCAATTGTCATTAGTGCCATTAGGCTCTCCTTCAATAAAAGTCATAATTAGAGATCTCTGTTCTCATAATTAAAGCCCAATCGGCTAAAATTGCGAGCAATTATACTAACATAGCAAATAAAAATTGAAATATCGCCGAATTATTAAGCATCTAGCATTTTCACGCTAGTAATTCCCAGAAGATAGATTTATTATTGCCCCTGAGCTTATCGCTCATCATCTCGACTCGCTCTCGTGGTGAAATGGATATCACGTGGCCCTCCGGAGGCCAAGTTCTAGGTTCGATTCCTAGCGAGAGCGCCAGTATAATAACCCCCTACAAGCGCCCTTTCAAATAAAGACCTATATATTCTACAAGCCTTCCTTGTCTGAACAAGCGAGATGGCTGGCTGAGCAATCTATATAGCCATTCCAAATTTAGCAATCTAAACATTTTTGGAGCTCGTTTCACGTTATTCGTAAATACATCATAAGTACCGCCTACACCCATAAAAAATACATCAGGCATAAACTTTTTACATTCAAATATAAAAAGCTCTTGTTTTGGAGAACCTAGTGCTACTGATACTATTTTTGCTCCCGAATCTGAGATAGCCTTAATAACCGATTCAGGATTTGAATGATCAAAAAAACCATTCTGATAGCCGACAACATTAACCCCTTGTGAAATAAGCTTTTCTTTTGTAGTAGAAATAACCTCTTCACTCGCACCAAGAAGATATACGGGCACTTGTGTTTCGGCAGAGCGATACATTAGTCGTTCCCACAACTCACAACCAGGGATCCGGGGAACTTTTTTATTAAGCTTTTTACTCATAACAAAAGCGACACCAGCACCATCTGGATATTTTAAAGTAGCCTGATTAAGAATCTGCATGATCGAGAAATCATGTCTTGCAGCGATCACTTTCTCTGGGTTAATTGCTATCGCCACCCCTGGTTTTATACCGGTATCTAAGATAATTTCTTTTTCTATTAAAGAGTCTATTGAATCAAAACTTGAAACCTCAATTTCACCAATATTCACATTATTCGTCATTGTCATTACTTTATAATAAGTCGTTATAAATAGTTATCAATTCATTCGTTATGTTTGATAATTTATGTCGTTGTGCCGATTCGGCGGCTTTTTGAGATAAAATTTTATACTTCAGCTGATTGCTATTAAGCACTTGTTTGATAATTGCCACACCATCATCTTGTAACCATTTGCAGTCATTTTTTAATAAGAAGCCATTCTCATTATCACTAATTTGTGTTGCAGCACCATCTGTCTGAGTAGCAATTACAGGCACTCCTTGAGCCATCGCTTCAGTTAAAACGAGCCCAAATGACTCATTTCTTGATAAATTAAGTAAGAAACGGCTTTGCGAATAGATTTCCTTCAACCTATCGGGCGTTTGGGGGCCTAAATATGCAATGCTTCCATTATTAATATACTGATCTAAAACAGTAGAATCACCTTGACCAACAACTGCAATTCTAACAGAATTTTCCAGGCTATCAGCAAGCTTTAAAAGACGGTCAATTCCTTTGTTAAAATCTAAATGACCAACAAATAATAAGTCATATTTTTTATCTTTCTCACTCGTTAATTTATAAAATAGGTCGAGTGCACCTGCCGAAATAACTCGCCCATCAACTGCTTTATAAAAGCGCTTTTTAAGTTCTGAGCTCACAAAAATATATTGATCAACAAATAGAGAGAAAAAACGATAACTGCTCTTCGCAGGAGTATAGTAATAAATATCGCTGCCATGAAATGTCACGACAATACGCAGCTTTCTGTTTCGCAATAACTTATACAGTGCAGCCAATATAATATTGGGATAATAAAAATGCACATGGATTAAGTCTATTTTTTTGTGATTAAAAATATACTTAGAAATAAACTGCCATAAAAATAAAGGGTAACGCAAAATCTTTGCTAAGCCGTGCTTTTTATCTTGAGTTAAATAAAAATAATCAAAAGATAACTCTTTATTTTTTCTAAGTTCATTATATTGATTTGCAATAAAAATACCTGAATTAGGGTGCTGTTCACTAGGCCCCATATTGGAAATTAATAAAATTGATTTCAATTACTCACCTTTTTTTATATCTCGGCTTAATTTAACACCGTAGTTAGCTCTAGATGGAATAAAATGAAACATCATGCGGTAAGTAATTTGAACAATAGGAATCAAAAAACGATTACTTCGAGGTGTGTAACCAGACTCAACTTTTACCTCACTATACTTTTTTGCTACCTTTGACCAAAGTTGATGCATTGTTTTATAACTTAATGCATTTTTGAAGTCATGATTTATTAGTGAGTTAAATACTGATATATCAGCAAACGGCGATACAACAGTAAATAGCTGAGCTGCAAGCACATTGCTGCCGAAAATAGTGTAGCGCCCTCCCCGCCCAAACAAAAACTCATAATAAGTCACTTTCTGTAAATCATTTAATTTAAGGGATTCAGTCCACTTCAAAAAATCAGCGTACACTAGGTCAAACTCTAATGCAGATAACTCTTTATATCGCCACTGCAAAATACGTTTTGCACTAAAAGGGTATAATCGGTAAATAAATGGGAAAATTTTGAATAACTCCCCTAACTTACCTTTAAAACCGACATAAGTTCCCCTTTGGAGCACATCTCCTAAATAACCATCAAAAAAGGCGTTCGATTGCGGGAACAGCTCCTTCGCATAAATATAATTCGTTAATAGCCTCGGTATCGGAGTTAAGATACCAAAAGACAATTCATCTAAAATAGCGGGTTCATCGTCATGTAAAGGTTGCTCACTATAGTCGAATGATTTGTATTGCGAAAAACAAGCTCTGAAATGTCCGGCAATGTTTATCTCTGGCGAGTTTTCGGGGCCATATGTAAAGCCTGATTTGAATCGACCATTCGCTAATAGAAATCGCGAGTCTAAACCACTACTTAAGGGTAAAATTCTAGAGTCATAGGGCCAATTTTCGACTAACTTTTGAACCTTCCCGCCAAGTAAAGCAATAGGTTCAAGCTCTGTTTCAAATGAATAATAAAAACACGCTTCTTTAGTTGATTCTTGCTTATAAGAGCCTGGAGACAACCTCTCAATGCCATTATAAAGCGTATAATTACCAAACAAATGATGTTTTTTTCCTAAGATAGAGTTAAGTGTGTCATTTAATGTATGAACACTCTCTTTGTACAAGACCTTTACACTCGGTGCGACTGTAATTCTATCTGACTGCGTATCAATAAAATGAGTTGATAACCCGAAAGGATCTACAATAACAGTTTTCTCATCAGGGCTTACCCATAATAAAACAAAAGAACCTGATGTAATGTGACGTAATACTTCATAGCCACAATCCACTAAATCACTGGCTAGTAGTGATAGATTATTTCGTTGATTCTTATAAATAAACCATCCTGATAAAACAAAATGATTACTTCCAAGACTCAACATAGGTGCATTGTGCCACTCTTGAGGATTGTAAATAAGCATCCCATTTCCGTATTGCTCTGGCAATACTATTTGCTTGCTATAAACACTCGCTAGTTGAGAAGAAAGGCGTAGTTTTGAGTTGTCACAATTAATATATAAGCCTCTCATTCTGAAACCTTTTTAGATGATTTATCTTGTCTATATTGTAAATATGACTCCAATGGTTTTTTACCACACAATCCACCAATTAATAACTTACATAATAATCTTGGATTAAATGGTGATAAGCATAGCCCTTTCCAGTAACTAGATATTGCTTTGATACGCTGTGAACTGCGCAACTGAAAATCACCTAAACTCTCAAACTGGCGCGATAACCCTTTATGAAGGCCCAACGATAGATACTCTGCTTGGTACTTATTTATTATTCCTTGATGGCCTTTCACTTTTGAGTCAGGGTTACATGAAATACCATCTTCAGCCAACTGATAAATTAATAATGCTTCTGGTATATGAACCGCATCAAAGGCCTTACTCAATCGCAGAAGTAAATCATAATCTTGCATACTTGGAAGTGAATCATCAAAACCACCAATTGCATTGAGCGCTTCCCTTTTGATTAATAGCGCTGAAGTACAAATACCAAACCCTTGATTCAAAAGACGTAAGTAAAGATTTTTATCTGGGACACAGGAAAAGTATTTGATTCTCCCCTGATAAGAAAGCTCCATATCTGAGTAACAAAATGAAACTTGCGAAGCAAGTAAGGCATTAACTTGCTTTTCTAACTTTTCTTGATGCCACAGATCATCGTCATCTAAATAAGCAACATAAATACCGCTTGCATGGTCCAACCCAGTATTACGCGCAGTGCATGCACCAAGATTTTTTTCATGCTGGATATAGCGGATATTAGCATCGTCAGTAAATCCAGCCATTACACGTTCAGTTTCTAATCGCTCAACAGACTCAGGATGGTTATCATCTACAATCAATAGCTCCCAATTAGAATATGTTTGCGCTTTAACACTCGAGATAGCTTGGGGCAATGCGCTCGCACGCTTGTATGTAGGTATAATAATGCTGACTAACTGAGCCATAATGAAAACGCCATTAAATTTAATAATAATTCCACATATTACTTATTTCTGTAACCATCGTAATAAGTAATATCTTCAATAAGATAGGTTTTAAAATGCCTTACATGATCTACACCATTAAATTCTAATGGGTGTTTTTCCAAAGGGGCAAGATAATAAAAGTTACTTTCATTTATCCAAATGACATAAGTAAATGCAAATAGCAGGAAACTAATCAATCCAACAATAAAAACATATAACAGAGGCTTTGGATTTAAATACTCACAGGCATAAAAAAGCACTAAGGGGTAAAGAAGATACAAAGGTAATAAAATACGATGCAGCTCATCCCCAATTACAAAAATGGCACACAAGCACAAAAAATTAATGAAGCTGAAAATGTTAAATACTCTAAAAAAGTGAATATTTGAAGTGCGTAAGTAACCAGGTATTGCAGCAATGTTGATTATCAACATAAACAGGAAGGTTGGCGCTTTAGCAAAGCTCGGCTCGAATACCAGCCGTGTTGCAATTTTATTGAGCATATAATTACTTGTTGTAGCGCTAAGGAGCTTAACTGATAATACAACACCTATTACAGCCCCAAAAAAGAGTACTAAAAACTTAATAATGTCAGCAGCCTGCCACTTTTTGTCTAAATAGCGACCTAAAAGTAACAGAGGAAACAACATAAAAAATGTCGAGAAATGAAATAAACCACCAATTATAAATATCAAAAAACCTTTCTTAAAGTTATTCCTTGCGAGCAAAATTCCAGATAACAGAATTGGAATAGCCATACAGGCACGAATTAAGTGCCACTGACTTTGGAAAAGCTTATAAAACAGGACTGTTAATAAAAAACACAAAAAGGGGTTTGCTACACCTGTCATTTTAAAAAAGCACCATATCAGCACATAAGTAAGGAATAACGTTACGAAGTAATATATAAACGCATGATTATCACTTACTGCGGCAACAGCCCAACTAAACAAACCAAACAAAAAATCCGCATGTTTTGCATAAATTAGCGAAGTAGCCAGCATACCTGAATAGTCTCTATAATTCTGATAGGCCATAAAATAGGAAGGCATATCATCAGCTCCTCCCCATAAAAAACCAACATACCGACTAGAAACTAAAAATGCTAAGGTAGCAGATACCACCAAAGCAAGCGTGTTGCTTCGATAAGATTGATGAAAAGATAATGCAAATAGGAATGTTAAAGCGAGCCAAAGAATAGTAGGGACAATAAACCATAGAATAAGTAATACCGAGACCCCAAAGCCACACAACGCCAACCTGTTACGGATACTATCAACAGGGCTTAATTCTCGGATAGCAAGATTATTCACAAATATTACTTATTATAAAAATTTGATAAACGCTCATATTAAGCTGTTTTGAAACTTCTATAAAAATGAAGCACCAAACAAACTAAACAACTAATTAAGCCGCCAAATAACAGTGATGCGATACAAATAATAGCTCTATTAGGTGAAGACTTTCGCTCCTCAACAATTGGACTATCAATGACCTTGAAAACAAAGTCTTTTCGTACTTCAGCCAAAAGCATCAACTTAGTTTGCTCTTCTATAATGCTGTAAAATACATTTTTCATTTCAGCTATGCTGGTTTTAGTTAGCTGCATACCTAAAAATTCAATGCTTTTTTGCTTATCATTAATCTCTGTTTGTCGCATGAGTTCATTAATATCAGCAACAATTAAGTCTAGAATATTTTTTGCTACGCTCGGTGATTGATGCTCGAACTCAATCGTAACCAAACCCGTCGTTTTATTTTGGAAGATAGATAAGAGCTTTAAAAATCGCTCATAAACATCATATTGTGAGGGCTCAAAACTTTCATTTTTCTCATTATTGATTTGCCAAACATGCAATTGGCCATCATAACGCAGCTCATCAAAAATTAATTGTTCAGTATTTTTATCCCACTCTTTGACCGCAAACAGCAAAGGTGCAATATTATGCTTATTAAAAAAGTCATATAAGAAGTCTTTTGACTTAATAATTTCAATATGCATCGCAGTATCATTATTGCCACCTGCCAAATTTATTCCCGCAACACTTGCCAATCCACCAAATTGCCCAGCTAAACCAGACAGACCTGAATCCTGAGACTCCTGAGGTGACAGTAAAACACTCGATTTATAAATATTTGGTAACTGAAGTGAATATACGACCGCAGCACAAGTAAAAGCTATCGTAAAACCGATAATACTCCATTTACTGCGCCAAAGAACTAACCATAGTGCAATTAAATCTAGAGGCTGATGATCAGCTTGTTCTGCCGAGTTGTTTGCTTGACTCATTAACAGTGATTCCCTTTGACTAAATGCAATAAATATTGGCCATACTCTGTTTTAGCGAGTTTTTTTCCTTGTGACTCGACTTGCTCTTTTGTTAGCCAATTTTGCAAGTAAGCGATTTCCTCTAAACAAGCAATTTTAAATCCTTGTCTTTTCTCAACCGTTTGCACGAATAATGAAGCTTCCATTAAGCTATCGTGAGTGCCAGTGTCAAGCCAAGCAAAGCCACGACCTAAGATTTCTACTTTTAAATTCTTTTGCTCTAAGTACGCTTGATTAACCGCGGTAATCTCAAGTTCCCCACGAGAAGAGGGTTTCACCTTTTTTGCTATTTCTATCACCGAGTTATCATAAAAATATAAGCCAGTCACAGCATAGTTTGATTTTGCATGAAGTGGTTTTTCTTCAATAGAAAGCGCATTGAAGTCGCTATCAATTTCAACAACACCAAAACGTTCAGGATCATGCACCTGATACGCAAAAACTCTTGCACCAGTTTCAAGTTGAGCAGCAGCTTTCAGTTTTGGTGAAAAATTCGCACCATAGAAAATATTATCCCCTAAAATCAAGCATACATTGTCAGAACCAATGAAGGACTCGCCAATTGTAAACGCTTGAGCTAACCCCTCTGGTTTTTCTTGAATCGCATAACTGATTGATATACCAAACTCACTACCATCACCAAGTAAATTTATGAACTGAGATTTATCATCAGGGGTTGTAATAATTAATACTTCACGAATGCCAGCCAGCATAAGAACTGATAATGGATAATAAATCATCGGCTTATCATAAACAGGCAATAACTGTTTAGATACACCTTTCGTTATAGGAAACAAGCGAGTACCACTGCCACCAGCAAGAATAATTCCTTTCATTTTATTGTGCTCCTAAGCGCTCTCGTTGATATTTCCCCGACTGAACATTTTTACACCACTGCTGGTTACCTAAATACCATTGAACTGTTTTGAGCAACCCTGATTCAAATGTCTCTTCAGGTTGCCAATTTAGTTCCTGTGATATTTTACTTGCATCTATTGCATAGCGTAAATCATGGCCGGGTCTATCAGCCACAAAGGTAATTAACTCATTGAAAGAGCTAAGACCATTAGGTTTTTCGGTGACTAGCTCATCTAAAATACTACAAATAGTTTCTACTACTTCGATATTCTTTTTCTCGTTATGTCCGCCAATATTGTATGTTTTCGCAATATCCCCTTCCAATGCAACTTTAACCAAAGCCCGAGCATGGTCTTCAACAAATAACCAATCTCTGATTTGAGAACCGTCACCATATATAGGTAAGGGCTTCCCTTCTAATGCATTAAGAATAACTAGAGGAATAAGCTTTTCTGGGAAATGAAATGGCCCATAATTATTTGAACAATTAGTAATGACAGTAGGTAAACCATAGGTTCTTTGCCATGCCCTCACTAAATGATCTGAGCTGGCTTTACTTGCTGAGTATGGTGAGCTGGGATCATAAGAGGTCTCTTCAGTGAAGAGCAAACCAGAGTCAGCTAGATCACCATAGACCTCATCTGTTGAAATATGATGAAAACGAAAGGCTGTTTTATTATTCTCGTCTAACTGCATCCAGTATTTTCGAGCGACCTCTAACAATGTATATGTTCCTACAATATTAGTTTGAATAAAGTCACCCGGTCCATCAATAGAGCGATCAACATGTGATTCAGCAGCTAAATGCATAACAATATGAGGCTGGAAGTCCAAAAATACCTGCTCTATTGCAGCTCGATCACAAATATCAGCTTGAATAAATTCATATCTATCGTGAGTACTCACACTCTCAAGAGATTCTAAATTCCCAGCATAAGTGAGCTTATCAACATTGATCACTTTATTCGGAGTCTCATTTATTAAATAACGAACGACTGCACTACCAATAAAGCCTGCACCGCCTGTTACGATGATTGTTTTCATTAAAAATCCTATTAGTGTCTATTTAGCTGCTAAGTGAGATATAAACAGAAGAAAACAGCAAAAATCGCTGCGAATTATCGCAAAATAACAACCATTTTGCTATTAAAGACATCGCTAAATGGTTATTTATATACCTAAAAACACAGGTCAATTACACCGTTTTTTTGCGTAGAGACAATTGCTTGAAGTAGATTTCTAACGTTAATAAGCTGCCAATTGTCTCAGCTTTTAGATCTTCTTTGCCGCTATAAAACTGCTGCAAGATGAGTTCGATTTTATCGCGCCCTAGCAATGTCGGTAACATAGCCTGCTCTGCGAGTAATAGCTGGCGTGTGTACTCCTTAAACTGCGGGCGTCGTAACCAATCATCATAAGCAACATAGTGGTGCTTTTTTGATAGTTTGCGATATAGACGCCTAGCCACACTTTCAACAACAGAGCCGCGAATAATATTTTTTAGCTGCTGCTTCAATCCTGATGCAGCGTGATAACTTTCTGAATCCGCTAGGCTGATCGGTTTTCCTGTCTGCTGCCAAGGGATCTCAGCAAAAAAATCAGGATAATACTTTAAGAGCATATGATGATAAAGGCGTCCATTCTCACGCATTTCTTGAGGAAGCGAATACAAAAAATCCACAAAATCATTGTCCATAAATGGTTTAAAATTATTGAGGTGATTGCTCAACAAATCACTACCGACCGAAATAAAACGCATACCACGGTTGAAAATAAAAACTCCATCGCTGCTCGAGCCTTCAAAATAATCAGGATCAAACAGAGCTTTACTAGCGTGCTTTCCATAACGAATAGTGGCCATATCAAGTAAGTTAGTCTGTGCTTTATTTGCAATCAGATAGCTACCACCTGCTGTGACGTCACCTAAAAAACCATTCAATAAATAATTAGAATGTGTCGCAATACTCGAGACAGAACTAAGAGCATGCATATGCAATACATTTTTTAGCCCATCAGTAAGCCACACACCTTCTTCCCTACCATCAAACCAATTTTGACCATCAATAGGAGTGAATTGATTATCCACCCCTGCAAAATCAGCGACCTGAGCAGCAATTAAGGCATCCGCACAGCCCTGCTCGCCAAATGTATAAGTTTTGATTTCACCGTCAAAATGCTGTCTTGCAGCTGCAAGTAAAACCCGAGAATCAAGACCACCACTTAACGTGATAGCCAACTGCTTGTTTTCACATGTCGCTAATGCGCGCTTAATTGCCTGATCAAAAAGCTCATAAGCCTTATCAATAGCGTGATCAAAATCGATTTCTTTATCGATGCCTATCTCGGACCACTGCCAATACCGTTGTTTGGTCATCAGCCCAGAAGTTAACGAAACAGTCAGCACTGTTGCCGGAGGCATGCGTTTGACATCAGTGAATAAAGTTTCTAACCCTAAGAAATGCCCAACATCGATAAATGTCTCAAGTGCTGAACGATCTACCTGTTGTTGATGCTTCGGGTGTAAAATAATCCCTTTAAGCTCACTCGCAAAACCATATAACAACGAATCCTTAGACCATATATAAAGAGGTTTCATTCCATAGCGATCATTAATCAACGTGAGTGTATTGTTTCGTTTATCCAGCACACTAATTACGAAATAGCCATTAAGTTTTTTGGCAAAGCTGGCCACTTCATCACTTAAAAGTGCATGCTCTATGATGCGAAATAAATCGTCGAACCCACTACTATCGAAGGACAACACATCTCCCCAAATATCGACACAAAAAAAGTCATTTGAATAATTGTGATGAGCAATAGAGGTTTTTTGCGCGTTCATTTGTACTTGGCAGCCCAACTCTTGCCATTGAGACACCTTTTGACCAGCTAACTGCGTGAAACAATCTGCAGTCCAATTGTTTATTTGCATCTCATTGATAAAGCCAACAAAACCGGGCATTAGTAAGACTTCCTTATAAACTTAAAAATTCTAAATAAAATAGGCGAACTCGCAACACAGTAAAAAAATGCGATCACCATTAAAACCCAAACAGTATCGAGTAAGTTAAAATATTCGCCGAGTAACAATGTCAAAAATAGAGCTATTGTGTAAGTTATCACTGGCGGCATTACAACAGATATAAAACGGATAAACGAAAGTGAAATAATGGGGCGGATTAACACTATGTAATGCAGGCAGAAAAATAACACTTGAGTCACCACCAATACCTGCACTAACGTCACAATGCCAAATGAAATTGATGCAAAAATCGCTATTGGTCTCACAACAGTGACAAACATATTCCACCAAAACCCTCTTTTGACTTCACCAGTCGATCTCAGCAATACACCTATCGGATTCATGACCGAAATGATCAGCATATACAAAGCTAACCAACGTAATAACTCGGCTTGCTTTACCCAGTCTTCACCGAATGCAAACAACAGGACTGGCTCAGGAAAATAAGCAATTGTTAAATATAAAGGCACATTAATTAAACTCAGAAGCGCGATAATATTACAATAAATATCTTTTAAATCATGACTCGATTTAAAGTTAACCATCAAGGGAAAAGCGACTTTATTGACTATCGGATTGATCAATTGCAATGCAGGCCTAAACACTAACGCTTTGATATAAGCATACACACCCAACACTTCAGCCCCGAGTATCTTACCGATCAATAGCTGATCAAATTGTGCACTTAGGAAATTAATTAAACTCTCACCACTTTGGTATAAGCCATACCTGACCGGTTCAATGATTTCATGCATGTTTAATCGAGTATATGAAGGACGTAATTGAGCATAAAGACAAAACAGCATGGCTGAAATCATACATGCACCGGCTAATTGAGACCAAATCACAGCCTCTAAACGCACATCAAATTCAAGCAACACAACCAATAAAATAAAGCTACTCACAGCAGCCAGCACTTCTACTTTAGCGATTTGATTAAATTGCATTTGTTGCTGCAATAAGGCCATTTGTTGCTGCGCCAAGCTGCGGATTAAAAATATCGGTGATAACATCATTAACAAGAAGCTTAAGCCATCCATTGCAAAGAATAGCTCTATCGGGTACGCCAATAAAACAACGAATAAAGAGACGCACACCCCTAACAAAACATTAATTACATACAATTGATTGAGTTGTCGTTTTTCTAAATCTTTATGAAAAATTAGCGCATTGGATATCCCTGCATCACCAAAAATTTGTGCAAAACCAACGACCAGATTAATTATCGCTAATAAGCCCAGTTCTATAGGAGTTAACACCCGCGCAAGAATAATTAACTGCGCAAGCTGCAAGCCGCCTTTAATCAAGGTCGCACTAGCCGTCCACGACAATCCTGACAATGCAGACTTTACTATCAACATTATTTGCTTCCCAGCAATTGATTGAGCATATCGCTCCACTTTGGCGCCAATGCTTGCTCAGTAAAATGCTGTTGCATCAATCGTTGATTTTGACTATTTATCTGTGCAGTCAACACATCGAGTTGATTAAATTGATACTCTGATAAACTTTGTGATGCAAACACCTCAAACCCTAAAGACTGTAGATTAGAGTAGCTAGTCGTATTATCCATCAAAAACATCGGCTTGCCCATTAAGAGCATCGCATAGGCAACATACAAACCTTGCTGCCTATCTTGAGCAAAGACGGTACAAGAGACATCATTTAATAACTGATCATACTCAGATTTAGGTAGCATGTGTGTGATAGGCTTAAATCTATCAGCAAAGAGCTGCGTTCCTAGCGAGATTATTTCTTCAATATATTGCTGGGTTCCTGCATAGTTTAGGGGTACAATCACTTCAATATTCTCATTACCTAAATGCTTTATTTGCTCAAAAGCCAGAGCGTGATTATTACTAGCTGAAGCAGAATTGCCGACCAGTATTTTTATCGGATCGCTGTTTTTACGAGGCAATGAACTGGTCGCTTCTACGCCAATGAGCGGGTAAGGGAGTACATTTGCATCGCTGCGTTTTAAAAGCTTACTCACTAGATCAGCATCACCTGGTGTCAACGTGTACACACCAGCCAAACGGCGCATGAGTAATATGTGCAAGCCATGAACTAACCACTCTTTCCAATTTCGATCTGCTTTCCCATGTCGGTACAATTCGGCCCCCCAAATCACACAGGAGCTGCGCTTAACAATTGGATTGACCAGCAACTTGCGCCAAATGTGCATATCAAACAAGCCATGAAATACAATTTGGGCATCAGCTGGCAATAAACTCAACAGCTGAAATAACTCAGTGTTATTAGCATAAACCGTAAAGTGTTCGGCCAATTTACTTTCTTTAGTGGGGGATTTAACCCAAAATTGTTGTTCAGCATTGATGCTACAACGCTCTGAAAAAAAACGCCTCATCGGTTCAAAGTGATGGGGCGTATCAGCAAAAACATGAATAATCATAGATACTAATTTAGTTAAACAGCGCATTCCAGCGCTGGTAAGGGTTATAAATAAGTGCTTATAAGCAAGTAGTTATTAAAACTTAACGCGATTGCTGTAAAAACGCATCTGCGAGCATTAATAAATCATTTTTCCGGTGTTTAATAAATTTAGCAGGCTGTCCTGCAACAATTTGCCATGGTTCAACACTGCGATTAACCAAGCTTAGCGCACCAACAGCAACACCCAACCCTAATTTAACCCCAGGCAATACTACTGAGCCACTGCCAATAATCACATGCTCAGCGATTTCAACGTCCGCATGCTCAACACCAGTAAATTCAGCACTCACCATTGGATTGGTCATGTACTCACCGGAATAATCATCACTGCTCGAGTAAATCGACACCCGTGACGAGATATTAGCAAAATCAGCAATACCAATATGACCCGCACCAATTAAGCATGTATAAACAGCAATATGAACATACGAGCCAATCTTGATCCCCCCCGCACCTGCCGACAATACACAAAAGTCATCAATACGCACATGATCACCTAAATGAATCCGCGAAGCACCATAAATAGAAGCTAAACGGGACACCCGCACATCCTCACCGATACTAGCAAATCCAAGCGCACGTAATTCTTCGACAGAATAAATCGCCATTAACGATTTCCTTCAGCTAAAATCGTCGTTAAGGCATCGCATATTTCACGCACGCCATCCAGCGTTAAATCGGTATAAAGCGGCAAACACAAAATGCGCTTACTAATATCATTTGCAACAGGGGTTACTCCGCATTGACCATATGCAGGTACTTGCGACAAGCTCGGATAAAAATAACGGCGTGTTTGAATCCCTCGTTCAAGCAAAGTGGCACTAACACGCTGTAACTCCATCTCCGATGGCAATACAACAGGCATGTAGGCGCCATTGTTCAGCCCATCAGCATGCCACTGTTGCAGCTGAACCACACCCGATAATAACCGCTGATATTCTTGCACTAAGGTTTGACGATGAGTTAATACTTGCTCAAACTCATTAAGTACGCACAAACCCATTGCCGCGTGCACCTCACTCATTTTCGCATTAATACCAACATACTCTGGAAACTGCTCAGCATCAAAGCCAAAGTTAACCATTTGCTTAGCTTTAAGGTAAGTGGCTTTATCTTTAAAAATAATCGCCCCGCCTTCAACGCTATGAAACAGTTTAGTGGCATGCAAACTGAGTGTTGCAGCATCACCAAAACACAGCGCACTTTTATCGCCTACAGGGCTTGCAAAAGCATGGGCTGCATCATAAATCACTTTCAGTTGATTTTGCTCCGCAAACTCATCAATGGCGATGACATCACAGGGGTTACCAAATACATGCACCCCTAAAATAGCACTGGCCTTTGCAGCTTGTTCTGCCGTTATTAAACTCACATCAAGGTTGTAGGTGGATGCATCAATATCAATGAATTGCGGGGTTAACTTTTCCCAGCATAACGTACTGGCCGTGGCGGCAAATGAAAAGGGCGTAGTCAATACAGCTCCCTGAATGCCAAGTGCAGCATAAGCCAACTGCAATGCCACAGTGCCATTACTAACCAACAATAAGTACTCAACCCCTAAATAGTCAGTTAACTGTTGCTCAAGCGCTTGAACACATGGCCCATTATTGGTTAACCAATTGCGCTGATAAATAGATTCAAGCTGCGCTTGATAAGCAGCAAAGTTAGGCAAAAAAGGTTTATTGATTGGGTAGTTCACGGCGCACTCAACATTCAAATTCGATGCGCAATCATAGCAAACTCACCGACTAGGCGCTAGCGTGTAACTAATGAGGATACCAGCAAAGTATTGAATCAAGCAGGAAGGCAAGTAAAAAACATCAAACTGTAGAGAAGCACTCGCCACACTAAGTAGCACGCAATAAAAAAGCGAGCCTAAGCTCGCTTTTAATCATAAATCACACTGATTTATTGGTGAAAACTCAGTATTAGTGAGTTAATACGCGGTCAGCAGATGCTTTATGGTAGTAAACACCTTTAACACCAATGTTAGCAGCTGGAGCATTAACAACAACATTTACATGTGCATTACCAGTGATACCTGAAGCAGCAGCAAAAGCAGCAACTTCAAGACTGATGTTAGTTACAGTGTTAGCTGTAGCTACTGCATCTAAAGTCTTAACATAAGTTGAACCATTTGCTTTAAGAGTAACAGTGATAACACCTTCAACAGAGCTAGTATTAGCTACAGTGATAGACTGAGCGTACTCAGAACCGAAAGGCATTAACTCGATGTTATCTGATGAACCATCAAGAGTCCAAGAACCAGCTGAAACAGTTGCTTGAGCTGCAGGAACAGTTGCACTTGCAGGTGTAGATTGAACAGTGAAAGACTGTGGAGCAACTAGTACAGAACCTTTCGCTGTATTACCAACTACATTGAATTGAACAGTAGTTGATGCTGATGGAATATCAGCGTCAGAAATCGTAATTGTATCTAGCGCTGTGTTCACTGCTAAAGTTGGAGTAGTCATACCTGTAATAGTTAAAGCATTTGCTAATTCAGCAGCTTCAACAACACCATCAGCATCACCACCGTTGGCAGCTAAATCATAATCCGCAAGGTAAGAGAAGTTACCTTTGATTACGTGAGTTTCTTTAGTGAATGTAATTGGATCAACACCACCAGTAGCATTATCAGTATAACCAAGAGTTAAAATATCTTTTAAAGTTGAACCTGTGTTTGTAAACTCAGCACGGCCTTTAGAAGTTGAAACTTCACCATCAAGCTTAGTAATAGCATAAGTTACTTGGTTTACGAACTTACCAGCTTCAACGGCAGGAGAAGCATCGTAGTTACCGATTAATGGGTTAACTGAAATTGCATTAGAAGCAAATTTAACTAAACCATTGTTTGCAGGAGTACCAGACTTAAGTACATAACCAGCAAAAGTGATATCATTAGCAGCTAAATGATTAGCTGTAGATACACGGAAACGAACAGTGTTGTCATCAGAGAAGTCAACAAAAGTAAACGTTGCACCACCAGCAGTAGGAACAGCTGTAGGTGTTGCTGTTTTATCGAAAGTAGCACCAGACACTGTGAATACAACTAAATCGTTAACGATATAGTCAGAACCAACGTTTAGAGTAACAGCACCAAAATCGGCAGCTTGAATTAAACCATTACCAAGTGTTGCAGCGGCATTACCTTCGATAGAGATATTTTTTGAACCACCAGTTACAGTGATTACACCTGCGTTAGCAGCACCAGCAACAGCAGTTACTGCTAAAGCTAATAGAGTTTTCTTGAACATTTTCCATTCTCCAAAGTTTCATGAAACAGGAACGCAATTATTTTTGTTCCATTTTAGTTTTAAATGATCTCGCACTAAGGCCGTCACCTTAGTGACATCCGATCAAATCAATCGTTAGTCTAATCAAAGCTTGTATATTGTCAAGCATTTACATCGAGTTAAACCAACATTTCTATGTTTATTTTCAGGGGCTTGTCAATCATTGTCAAGCCCAATTTGGCGCATTATAAAAAACACCAACACACACCTTAACACACTGAAAAAAAACATAAAAAAACAAGCTAAGCACTTATCTATTAAATATCTTATAAGCTAACATACGCCTAAAAATCGCCATTAGATGTAAACATTTAGCTAACATCTAAGCCTATAGTATTAACATTTTTTCTAATTTTCCACTGCATACTTATTATTAATTTTAATGTTAAGCTTTTTGCTTATTTTTCAATCTGTAAATCAGAAAGAGTTTGCTGAAATTGCCCAAATACCGCCTGCCACTCGTTGGTTGATTCGATTATTCGTGGCGTCACTAACACAACCAATTCTGTTTTACTGCTATTATTATCAGTACCATCAAATAAATTACCTAAAATAGGAATACTAGAAAAGAACGGTACGCTGCGATCGTTTTCTGTGCTGCGTTCGCTAATGAGCCCACCTAACATAATAGTTTGCCCATTGCCTGCAATCACTTCGGTGCTAATTGAACGTTCAAATAAGGTTGGATTACCTTCAAGGCTTGAGCCGCCACTGGCTTGATTACTAATTTTTTGGGCTATTTCCATTAAAACTGCACCTCGCGCATTGACCGTTGGCGTCACTTGTAACTCAATACCTGTATTAAGATAAACAACCGATGTACGTGATCCATTAACGGGATCGGTCACAATTTCACCGACGGTGGGAATTCTATCACCCACGGTAATCGAGGCTTTAACGCCATCTCGTACTGCAAGTGAAGGTCGAGAGAGTACATTGACATTTGAATTGGTTTCGAGCAAATTCAAATTAATATTACCCATCGTGCCAGTTAAAATATAACTTAAACCGGTTTTATCAACCCCTAGCTTATACCCACCGACTTTATTCGCTCCTTGATTGGTCAATGCAAACTCAACCCCTTGCTGAAATACATCCGTTAAGCTTACCTCTGCAATCATCACTTCAAGCACCACTTGTTTTGGCATTAAATCAAGGCGTTTAATCAGAGGTAACAAGTCACGATAACGAGCACCAGAAGTATAAAAAATTAGCGAGTTTGAACGCTCATCAACCACCATTTTTAAATCATTGCTGTTGACACTCACATTGCTGGCTTGTGTTTTTGTTTGTGACGCTGGGCTATTACTGGCACTATTTTGTTGCTCTGCAGACGTACTATTTGATAAACCTGCGCCTTGGCCTAGCAGAGCTTGTAAGCTTTGCCCTAAATCAATGGCACGGGCAAATTGTGGTACAAACATAAAATATTGTTGCTGGTTACCATCGGCCGGTTTATCAAGTTGTTTCGCCCAAAAATCGACTCTACTGAGTAGTTGTTGGTTGTTAGTAAAAAAAACTAACGAATTGGTGCGCTCAATTGGCACCATAGTCACCGCTTGCTCTGATGAGGTTTGAATACTAACGCTAATACCTTCCTGTTTTAACAACTCTGACAGTTGCTTGCTCAACTCATCAACAGAAATATACGCAGCTTGAAATAAGCCTACTGAACGATTTTTAAATACCGGTTGATCCATCAACTGCATAAACTCAAGCGCCTTAATAACATCTGCTCGTTTGCCTCGGATCATAATAGCTTGCTGCTCGAACACTTGGCGAACATCGACATTAGTCAATTGTTTAATTGTATTTGCTAGAGAGGCCTGAACACCATTATTAAACGGCGCAAGTTGGATAATGTCATTTGAGGTATTCGGCACATCGTCATAACGATTGCCATAGCCATAGACTATTTGCCCTGCCGCACCGCCTTCACTTTGGTGGATGTAATACACATCGTCGGCCAAACGTACGGTGATGCCACGCTCTTGTAATAATTGCTCGCTTAAAGCAAATAACTTTTGTTTACTGATTTTTTCTTGTAGGTTCAGTGTAATGGTTTGGTTGCTGGCGGTCACATCGTCAGCGACGATATAACTGACCTTTAATACTTCACCAAGCACATAATGAAGGTAGTCCGTTATCGGAAGTGCATCTGCTGTTAGGCTGACTAATTCAGAACGGCTAAATTGAGTGGCTAATTCAATATTTTGCCCTGTCACTAAAGTATTTGCACGCAATGCTGGTAAAACTTGTAGTTCACCCGCTTTTTTATCCGACTCACTCACTTGATTCGATTGGGTTAAGAGTTGCGCTTCATCTGCTTGGCCGTCTGCGCTAACCAAGGTTGTATTATTATTTAAATATGATTTTTGCGCTGTGAATTTACTCGGTGAGCTGTTACAAGCGGTCAATAAGCCCACCGATAAAAGGGTCAATAAAATAGGATTAAGCTGTTTCATGTTTTTTCCAGAATCCGATGCCAATAGAGCCATTATGCAGCACCTTTATACATCATTAATGAGATATGTTGATTGTTATTTGTAAGTTCAACTTGAGTGTTTGATTGTACGCTGATTACATATCCAGACAGCTCAGCGCCATTGGCATACTTGACGACCTCTTGCTGACCTGTTTTTAGATTTTTCTGAGCAATCAGTACGTATTGTTGTGCATCATTAATGACTGCTTTTAACGTCAGTGCATTATCACCTGCAAATACAGTTAACAGTCGCCCTTGTTGAGCTGCTTGTTGCTCTGCTGTTGGTATGGCAGTGCCTGGCTGTGTATTTTGCTCTGTCTCTTCACTTTGAAAAGAGCCATACATTAACTGTAAAGCGTCAAAACTTGCTTGACTTAATAGAGGAACTTGCAACGCCTGAGGTAATTCAATCTCGATCGTTGTGGTTTTATGTTGATCTGTTGAAATAAATCGTTGATTAAAATCGTTCAAAATCAGTAGCGCCGAGATACTCGCAATACATAACGTTAGCTTATTCATTCCCCCTCCCGCGCTTGCTGTTTAGCCGTGTGAGTTTGCTGGACATAATAAATCAGCCTGAGACTACCATTCACTCGTCCAAGAGATGTGTCATTTTGCCCTTTTAAACTGACATTAAACTCAGCGACTTCAATATAAGGCTGCACGCGTTCTAGTTGCTGTATAAATCCGACAAAGTCTATCGATTTACCACTTACATTTAATGTCAACTGCTGACGTAGTAAAGGTGTATTCGGTAAAACAAAAGCGGGTTGCCAACCAATATTCGTTAACGATAAATGGGACTGTGCAATGAGCTTTTCAATCGCTTGCTGCTGCGTTAAACGAAATTGAGATTGTTCTTGGTAAGGGTAATAAAACTGTTGCAGCTGTACAAGCTCTGTTGATACTTGATCGGCTGCGCTCTGGAGTGCAGTTTGCTGATTAAGTAACTGAGCCGTTTTATGCACTTTTTTCGCTAATGTTTGATTATCTACTAACTGTTGATTTTGCCAGTTAATAATAGGTTCAACCAATAGCTTCGCAATTAATAACACTGCTAATATTATTAATAACAGTTGGTTATTTTCGATTTGCTCTTTGAATGATGACATAGATTACTGACTCACTTGTTGTAATGAGGCTAATTGGTGAGTATCTTGCTGGCTATGGAGCACAAAACTAATCACAAACTGTTCTCGCCCACGTTGACTTCGCGTTGGAAAATCAAACTTTGCATCCTTAACACGTGAGTTGTTTGCAACGGTTTGTAAAACCTGTGTCGCTTGCTGAGCATCACCTCTTAAAACAAAGCGCTCATTTTCGAAACGAATATTATCAAATCGCGCTAAAACAAATAAATCTCGCAATACATAAAAAACCGGCGATAAAATACTTTTTGCTTCGGTAAAATCAACCAGCTGAGTAAAAGTGAGCTTATCGCTTTCATATCTATCAAGTAAATCAAACACCTGATTGACTTTATCTTTTTGCATTTCAGCTTGGGTCGATAACTGGTAATGGGTAAATTGTAAATAACCACTTGTCAGTGTGAGGTAGCCAAGTAACATTGCGGCAATCACTTTGCTGGGACTTTTGAGATCTTTGGCTTGAACTCGTAAAGATGCAGGATTAATAAATGCGACTAATTTGTTTTTAGGTAACGCAGCCAAACCGCTGAAAAGAGCCTTAATATAATCAGCTCCCTCTGCAATGACTGTACTTGTTTGGTGTGGGATCCCGACAGTATTAGCAAATCGCGCGGCTGAATTTATTAGCTGGCTTTTAAGTGCGCTATACGTGGTATTTTGTAAGCGGGCAACAAAATATGGTTGTTTACTCTCGACCTCTTGAATGCAACCGCTACTTTCTTCGTTAAGAATATAACTTAATAATAACGATTCAGGTAACTGTATGAAGGCCTTTGGGACATTTGTACTGATTTGCCACATATTGACTTCACTTTGCCCAGCATCAATTTGTGTTACCAAATGATAACTCTGAACGTTATCATTATTTGACACGTTCAGCTTTAATAATGTGTTTAACTCTTTTTTATTATCTACAGGAAAACGTTGATTAAATTCACTGTAATGCTTACGCGCTATAATTTGAATTAACGTTGATTTAGCCTTAGGTTCCGCATCAACTAAAACAAATTGCCCTTGCTGATTGAGTTCGAAATGATAAGTTTTGTCGGCATAATAACTGACAAAATAACAAATACTTTTTTTAAACCACGTTGTAAGCTTATGTTGTAACATGTCACTCTTCTATTGATTTTCTACGGCAGCCACATTAACGGGTTGACCTTTGGTTGGTTCTAATTGCCACGTCACTTTTTTTATTACTCTCGCATTCCCAACTTGACTGTTTATTTGTGCAACAAACATGTTAGAGGGGTATAAAATAATTTTTTCACTGTCGTAAATACCAGTCAATTGTGAAAATAACTGCGGTGTAAGTTGTTTATTTTTTCGTAATCTTAACACATGTTCAGCGACTTCAGGCGCTAAAATCGACCTAAGTAAAAACTCAGGTGAGTTCATAGGATTAAACCCACCCTTTTTATAAATTGTTGTATTATTGGATAACTCAGTTAACAGCTCTGAAGGGATATCTAAATGCATTAATTCAGAGGCATCTTGTACTGCGCCATTTCTATAAGCTTGCTCAGCCAGCCCATAACGACTGCGCTGATCGGTATCTTGCCAATCCAAAATTTTATTTGTTAGTAAATCAGCATCATAATTACTTAAGCCGTAGAAGGTCAATAAACCTTTTAACCTTTGCGAATTCGGGTAATGTAAATTCAATACCCCTCGTAAATCTTGCAAGGTAATGGTTATACCATTTTTGAACTCAAACGGGACACCATAAAAATTCCACATCATAAAAGGGTGATTTATTTTCTGTTGCGCTTCTAAATTTGGGTTTTTATCTTCAGTTAACAATGCAAATAACAGCTTGGCTTCTGTATCATGTAAATTGATGATTGCTTGGGCGTGCTCAACTGCGGAGCGCGCTTGATATATCTGCAAACGCGCTGTTTGACTAAAATACAACGCCAGTACAGACAACACAGCTGTAATAATCAACACTTGCACCAACGCGATGCCTCTAGACTGGATAATAGTCAAAATCCAACCTCAATATAATGTTTGTACCAATCATTTGCATTTATGTCTAAGATTGAAAATAAGTTAAGCTCTTGACCATTTTTTACTAAAGTTAACTTAATTTTTTCAGGTGTAATTAGGTTATCAATGCCAGAATAACGAGAAAACCAAGCAGGTTTAATTGCAGGATCCAAACTGGTTTTAGCCGCCAGATCCGCCCAACCAAAATAGCTAAATCTCACTTCATCTAAGTCTGTCAATAAAGTTAAGCGATGAGAGAATTCGATTTCTTGATCACTGGTGAGTAACAATAAGTCCTTAGTGCTTATTGCTTGGTAAACCAAATCAAACTTTCTATTTTCATTTTCTAGAGCGCTAATACGAAAAAATTCAGGGTATTTATCTGAAATAATGCCTCTTTTAGTACTGGCTAACAAACTCGTATTTGCGCCGATAAAGAGAAAAACAGGTTTTTTCTGCTTATTTCGAACAATATAAGGCTCGACGCCTTGTAACGCGTGTTGCAGCCAATTTAAAGACTGAGCACGCTGTGCTGTTTTGTCAAACTGACCTAACTCTTTGTCCCACCGTGAAGCTAACTGACTATAAACGTAGTTACCTGTAAACATAAGTAAAGATAACAAGGTAATACTAATTAATAACTCTATCAGGGTAAAACCTTTATTATTCATCTAACCAGCTCACTTCAGAGAATAAATACTCACGAACGATGCGCCCTTGACTAAGCTCAAGTTCAACTTGCCATAACTTAAACTCTTTTTTTACTGCATTACTTTCACCAAACTCAAGGCTTGATACGTTATCGATGACACTTTTAGTTTCAATAACTTTCGCTTTCCATTCATAATGAACCTGCCACACTTGCCCTGAAGCTTCGGTATGACTTAGCTCAAAAGGCAGTGCTCGAATGTGGTACTGAATTTCACTCAGTAACGCAGGTAAAACCCCTACTATATCCATGTGATTATTTGCTTTTTCACTCGCAATAAAGGCGCCGCGATAAATCAATGAAACCGTAGTGATGACGGAAAACAAGATAAGACTGGCCACAAGCAACTCAACAAGAGTAAAAGCGCGATGTTTATTCATTCGCTATCTGCTCTGTTAAGCTTAGCTGCCAAATTTGTGACCGATAGCGCCCTTCTAGTATCGTTGGTTGAGCGACACCTTTAGAGTTAATGAATATCGTTTGCTGTGGAAAACTCAAAGACAAAAACTCTTTAATTTGGATAGGAGTGGTTAAATTATTCGCCGAAAAAACCTTAACCTGATTGTCATTTAGTTTCAAAATGACAGTATTTGAAGAAATATACGCTTGGTAAGACAGTTGTTTCAACCACTTTTTAGCTGATAACAACTCAGTTTTTGCTTCTGATTTTTCTAATGTACTGATCGATACTGGGGCTACCACGGTTAACAACAACCCAACCAAACTCAATACTACAACGAGCTCAAGCAATGTGAACCCATACATAGGAGTGCACTTTGTCATTACAGAGACTTGTTTGTATTTAGTTCGCTTAGAGTCCAATATCATTAATCGACACCATGCTCATTAGCATCATTACCACCACCCCACCAACGAAACCTCCCATGAATAAAATCATTAAAGGTTCAATTAATGTGGTCATATTATCCGTCCAAGTCTCAAAATCTTGTCGTGAACGATTAGCTATCTCATCAAACACACGCTCAAGATTCCCTGATTCTTCACCTACTTCTAACAAGGAAATATAAAATGCAGGATATAAAGAGGTTTGCTGTAATGCCGGTGTTAATAAATTACCTCTTTTTACTTTTTGTCGAGCAATTTGCATTTCTCTATTTAAATATTGATTTTTTATATTGCCTGCTGATAGCTCTAACGCTTGATCAATAGGTACCCCAGCCTTCACCATTAAACTCAAACCACTATTAAAACGGATTCGCTCAACAGTAATAATTGCTTTGGCCACGACAGGAAGTGTTAATGCAATGCGCTGCCACCACTTTTGAAAACCACTTTGTTTTGAGAGCCAAATAGAAAATACAACAAGCGCTATCATTGCCAAAATGAGTAACCCCTGATATTCAGTCATCCAAGCACTAATCGACAACATGGCTTGAGTGTACCAAGGTAGCAATTCAGCATCACTGAACATATCAGCCATTTTTGGGATTATAAAATTAAAAATAAAAAATATACTTAATAAGCAGACACTTAAAATAACCAAGGGATAAGTTAAGGAGCCTATTATTTTTCTCTGCAGTTCCCTTTTAAATTTTAGGTCTTTAGCCAAGCCAGCAAAAATTTCACTTAAATTCCCAGATGCTTCACCTAATTCAATAAGATTACAATACAGGCCATCAAACACATCGGGATGAGCACGACAAGCAGCTGATAAGCTAGCTCCTTTTTTTATGGCATGACTGATTTCTGACAACATTTTCGCAAGCGCTGGTTTAGCTTTAGTTTTACGAATAATATCTAAACCACGGTCGATTCTTACCCCAGACTCCAGTAAGAGACTCAACTCAGAAGTTAGGAACTCTAAATCAGCTAGATTAATTTTTTGCTGAAAAGCAAACAATCCAACCCCTGAGTCATCAAAGGCTTTTATTTCATAGGCTAATAAGTGTTGCTTTTTTAATAATTGAATTGCATTTGATTGATCTGCTGCTTCTATTTGGCCATCAACTTTTGCACCCGAATTATCATATGCCTTATAAATGAATAACGGCATTAACCTGCAACCCTTACAACTTCTTCAATTGTAGTATGTCCCAAGATAGCCTTAAACAAACCATCTTCTAACAAAGTTCGTCTGTTAAGGCTATTATTATGTGCTTTAGCTTTGGGTATAAAATCAGAATCTTTTGGCATGCCCTTTATTGCATCATCACAACGCAGATACTCAGTCACAGCCATTCGCCCTTTGTAACCTGTATGTGAGCAAGCGTTACAACCAACGCCTTTACTTAATTTAATATTTTCTATATTGAATTTTTTGGCAAAGTTAATGAGATCGTATTTCGCGATAAGGTGTTCTTGATCAGGATGCGGCTGGCTGCAGTGTGTGCAGACTTTACGAGCCAAGCGTTGGGCAACAATAGATACTAAGGCAGCATTGAGTAAAAATTCTTCTACACCTAAATCAAGTAGACGTGTATAGGCACTGGCTGCATCGTTAGTGTGCACGGTAGAGAACACTAAATGACCGGTTAATGCTGACTGCAATGCAATTTGAGCGGTTTCTTTATCACGTATTTCGCCAAGCATAATAATGTCAGGATCTTGCCTCACGATACTTCTTAAACCAGCCGAAAAATCAAAGCCTATTTCACTTTTCACTTGGACTTGATTAATACCTGGTAGTTGGTACTCAACAGGATCTTCTAGCGTGATAATCTTAACATCGTTATTATTTAAGGCATTTAAAAAAGTATAAAGTGTAGTCGTTTTACCTGAGCCTGTTGGCCCAGTTAAAAGCACAACACCAGCTGTCGTTTTAATATCCTCTCTTATCATAGATTCAATGTCAGCCGATAAACCAAGCACACTCATATCATATTGAACGTTTTCTTTTCGTAGAAAACGCATCACCATTGATTCACCATCATTTAAAGGAAGCGCAGACACACGGATATCCAACTCTTGATTTGCAATTTTCATTTCAATCTTACCGTCTTGCGGGCGTCGCTTTTCAGCAATATCCATTCCTGATAAGATTTTTAATCGAGTGACTATTGGTAACTGCATTCTCGCAGAAATAGATTCAACTTCATGCAACACACCATCTATCCTAAAACGTGCTCGATAGCGCCCTTGAAATGGCTCTAAGTGCATATCTGATGCACCTTGTCTCAATGCGCGGCTAATTAAAGAGTTCAATAAATTCACTGTAGGTGCTTCTGTCGCAAGCTCTTTTAGTCGCTCTTCTTCATCTCCCGAAAAGTTATCTTCTAAATTTGTTAAATCTGATTGTTCATATTTGCTTATTAAAAACTGAATATCACTTTCTGAAGCTATAAATAATTCACAAGTTTTATTGTGGAGAGTTAGCCATTCATTAATTTGTAAATTCAGAGGGTCTTTACAAACAAAGACAAAACCATTCTCGATTACTCTGATTGGTACCCAAGCATTACTGATAAACAAATCTCTGTCTTCGTCAGATAATTCAATAGGTTCAAAATCAACATTTTGCTTGTAAATAGGCACATCTAGATACTGACTGAGTAATGGGGCGACTTGGTCATCAGGTAAACTCCCCATGTTGACCAAGATTTGCTCTATGCGTCCGCCATATTTTTTTTGATAGCTTAAAGCTCGTTCAATATCATTCGGTGGAACTTTGAACTGCTCTTGAAGTAGTGATTGAATTTTCATTATTGATGAATAATATCTGCGTTATTATCCGCACCACCTTCTTTACCGTCACTTCCATAGGATTTTAACTCGTATGGATTATTATCAGTGCCTGGGACTTTGTAAATATAAGGATTTCCCCAAGGATCAAGCGGTATATCTTTTGGTAGATATGGGCCATCCCAGCGAGGCTCGTCACTTTTTCTTAATTGCGATAACTCAGTCGGGTATTTACCTAAGTCTAATCGATAAGTATCGATTGCTGTTTCAAAAGCAGCCATTTGTGCCGCAGCTATTTTTCTTTCCGATGAACTTAATTTTGAAAAGAACTTTGGCGCAACCAAAGACATTAATAATCCCAATATAACAATAACAATCAGAAGTTCCATCATAGTAAAACCTGACTGCCTACAACTTTGTTTATTTTTCATAATACAAATTAATCTTTAAATATGAATTGAAAGCGATGGGCTTGATACTATCAACATTGATAATTGCTGTCGATGGGAGAAGAATCATTGAAACAAGTTTCTACTATTTAATATATGCCCTTACCTATAGCTAAAGCACGTTACAAAAACCTATTTTTTGTAACGTCTTAAAAAACGAGCTACTCTCCAGCAATGTTGAATGCACGCTGAGTACGCGATAAAAACTAATACAAAAAAGCTCAACATGATTATATCAGGAATCAACAGCAACTCACCGAGAATACCAATGCCACTCATCACCATGGAAAACATTATAATCACAGAAAGCGCTCTGCGTGGGCTAAACCCAATACGCATAAAGACATGATGTAGATGATCTCGGTCAGCCATAAAAGGAGATTGCCCTTTGCGCAACCGGCGAATTATGATTGCCATCATATCCATCAGTGGAATTGCAATAATCCATAATGCGGTAACTGGTCTAAAAGCAATGCTTTCTCCCTGAGTACAAACCATCAAAAACCACACCACGCTCAAGCCAATAAACATTGAGCCAGCATCACCCATAAATATTTTTTTATTCCGATGGCCTTTTACACCTAAGTTAAAAGCCAGATAAGGAACTATCGTGGCTATAATAATCAAAGGAAGCGATGTAATAGAAAAGCTACCGCTAAACAACATTAATAAAAATACAGATACAAGGGTTGAAATACTTAATGAGCCAGCTAAACCATCAATTCCATCGATCATATTAAATGCATTGATAGCCGCGATAACGCTAATAATAGTGAATGGAATACCGATCCAAGCAAGGTCTATATCACCTGTTGCGAATAAATCACCTAAGTTATGGATATAAATATCTGAACCCCACATCATTACAAGTGCAACTAAAGTCTGAATACATAATCGAATCTTCACACCTAATTGGCGGTAATCATCAATCACACCCAACATTACAATCGCACCTGCACAAACGAGGTAGCTAACTAAAGGCTTATCAAGAGGAAAAAAAATCAAAACGGATATTAATACCGATGCAAATATACTTACTCCACCGATTAATGGAATTGACCCGATATGCTTTTTTCGACTGCAAGGCTCATCAACAAGGCCAACTTTTATTGCCAAAGGTTTGATAGTAATGATCGCGATATATGATGCAAGAAAAGCAAAAAAGACCGTTAATGTTTCTGTAAACATAATATAAAATACAATTCCAATTGTGGTTAATATTGTAATGCAGGTAATGAGAAATACAAATTTATAAAATAAAATTAGTAAAAAACAGCACCTTAAAGTACCTAAATAGAGACTAACGCACGAAAAAACCATTAATCTCTATTTAATCGAACAAAAGTTTTAAAGCCTAGAATACTCTTAACTCAAATAACCTTATTCATCGTTTTTAAAATGCCTGTAACCTTATTTTATTAGTACTGATAACGACGCAGCTGCAGTACCTAAGTTATAGATAATACTCGTTACAGTACTCCATAATGTAAGGCTATCCATATGTTCCGCATCGAGCGGAACAACAATTGTATCACCAGCTGCAAGTGTATAATTTGAAGAGACAGAAAACCAACGCCCTTCATTTGGCATTTGTACCGACCCATTAGCTTTTATAATATAGACTCGCTCTTCATCAGCTCTCTGTTTGAAACCACCACTAGCTGCAATATACGATTCTAAGGTCATCTCTTTATTATATAAGTGAGAAGTTGCTAAATTAACCTCGCCAATCACATTAATCGTATTTTGAACCGCTGGTACATATAAAGCATCGCCATTTTCAAGTTCAAGTGATTGCGAACCGTTGTAAATCTCATTAATATCTATAACTAGACGCCCTAGAGCCTCCACTTCAGATAAGTCTTCTAAAAGTTTATTGGTATCATCATAGCTCAATGATGAATCTGTCACTGAATTTTGAAAACTTCGTGATGCAATTTCGCGGCGTAAATCCTCTGATAATTTTTTTAGCTGTGCCCGTTCTTTTAAACGTATTGATTCTCGAGTAAAAATAGCACCTTCCGGAGCCGAAAACTCGGTAAAACCGCCAGCCCTGTTCAGCACACTATCAAGCGTTTCACCACGTTTAATTGAATAAGTACCTGGAAAACGAACTTCACCAATCAACTGTACTGACACTTCCTCTTGCCAATTGGGCACTGAAAAAACATTCAGTGAATCCTTACTCTGAAGACGATATTGATTATCTGACTTATTGTTAAGTGCGGATTCAATACTGAAGTCAATGTGTTGTACTTTATTAACGCTATTTTGTGATAAGCGAGTTATTTCGGCTCTATCTAAAAACGCAGATTCTAGTAATCCACCTGCGGCAGATATAGCATCTGCAACATGAGCATTTTTTACTAGCGGGTACACCCCTGGAAAACGCACTTTGCCATTCACTGCAATCAATTGTGCTTCATTTCCTGAGGAAGCTTGTTGTTGCAACTTAAGTAAAATCGGTTTCAATAATAACTGACGGCTAAAGAGAGAGTATTCATCTTCTTTCAGCTCTTCTTTTTCACCCTTTAATAACTGAGTCAGGCTATCTACATCTTTTTCTTTAAGCTCTTTCTCTTCAATATAAATACCAATGTACTCTTGAAATTTTCGATTTTCATATTGCTGCCAAAGCTCAACTTTTTCTTGTAATGCTATTTGATCTTCGGTGTATGCCATATTTGAAAGCACGCGTTTTTCATCCACTTTCTCTTCAAAGCGACTAAGAACTACAATCACATCTCGAGGCTGTAATTCTATATCAAATGAAGGATCTTTGTTTGCTTCCAACAATGAAAATTGTAAAACCTCTATTTCTCCATTGATATTTTTCTCGCGAACAATTAAAGAATAATCAAAATCAGCAATAGGCAGTACATCAGTCTTTAAAGATGAAATAAGGCTTGATACACGATCTCCTTTTTGCCAAGCATAATTTCCAGGATGTGCCACAGCTCCCATTAAGGTGACTGCGTTTTCAAGTTCTTTGGATGAAGCCTGAATTTTAATGGCATCCCCATCTTGCGGATAATAATCAACTGGTTTTTGTGAGAAATCGAGAGTTAAAACCGTTTTAAAACTATTGCCAGTGTAGCGCTCCACCAAGGTTTTTTGCGGGAAGGCCTCTGCTTTAAACCCACCAGCCATTTTAATTAAATCTTCAGCTGTTTCATTGTCTTTTAATTCAAAAATCGCAGGGCGTTTCACCAAACCTGAAATAGTAACTTGCTTACCAACAGCTGGCACAAAAACCACATCACCGGCTTTAAGCATCACGTCATTTGAACTATCACCTCGGATTAATAAATCATAATAATCCAATGTTGTAATCGTTACTCCAGCACGTTTTAGTTGAATGTTTCGTAGCGACCCAATATCACTGACGCCGCCCGCAACAAACAAAGCATGACTCAAAGACGACAAAGAAGAAACAGTATATGAACCAGGTTTATAAGCTTCGCCTAAAACCATTACTCGCATTGAGCGTAATTTACCAAGCGATACAAAAGCCTTTACACCGATTATTTCTTGAGTGATTTTAGTTTTTATCAGCTCTTTAACTTCAGCAAAACTAAGCCCAGCTACGTGGACAGGCGTTAAATCAGGAATGGCTAAGCGTCCTTCCCGATCAACAGCCACGTCATACATTTGATTTTCTTTACCGTATAAGTTTATTTGAAACTCATCACCACGTCCCACAATGTAAGTGTCTGGTACAGCCGCTGTCTCACTTGGTGTAAAAGACATCGGTTCACCTGCAAAAAGCTCATACCCAAATGGCTTCAACTCTTCGACTTCTGGCTTAAATTTTTTATCTAGCTTTTCTTCTTCTGTATCGAGCTCTTCGATTCGAGGAAAAACAGTTTGAGTATCAACTCCTGACCCAGGTTCATCGCCACTTGATTTTTTATTAAGCGAATCTAGGTCAATACCATATTGCTTTGCGAGAACTTTTTGTTGAGATTTCGGTAACTTTTTAAACTGTTCTAATTGCTGTGGTGTAGGTGATGCAGCATAAGCGCTATTAATTGTACCTATGAGTACTAACGTAGAAAAGATTAAGCTTAAAAATTTCACGCAAACCCCTTATATCAAGAATAAAAGTCAAAACAAAGGCAGCCATTCTACCTGACTTTGAATATAAAAAAAAAGGGAGCTAATGCTCCCCATTACAAATAATAACAATTTATAGCTTAGAAATTGTAAACTAAGGTTAAAACAGTCTCTGTATCTGTGTTTTCTTTGTCATCAGATACATCACTATTGTGAGTCACGTTAAAGCCAACTTTCATTTGCATTGAGCCATTGATCTTCGTGAGCAACGCTGTTTCTGATTTAGTTTTAGTATTGGTGTCACCATACTCAACTTGCACTAGTTGCGTGAAACGAGCACCTTCACTAATTTGCCACTTAAAGTTAACCATACCTAGCGCAATCGCTTCGCCATCAGTTTCACCGGCGACTAAATTACCCTTAGAGTCTTTCGCTGTACTTGTCTCTGAGTGTTTGAAATATTTATAACCAGGACCAATTTCAGCATCAAGTTTCATTGTGCTCGTTTCATAAAAACGCGCGCCATAACCGAGCGATGCTAATGTTTCATGGCGGTATGCACCAAAATAATCAGACACGTGCGATCCATACATGAAAAAATGAGAGTGTTTTTCGCCTACTTCATAGTTTCCTTTCGCAGATGCTGAGTATTTTTCATTGGTGCGCTGAGTTTCTTTTGCACCAGAATCAAGCGTCACTTCATCTTCTTTGTATAAACCATCAAGCTTATACTCATTGATCCAGTTTTCTAAATTATGTTGCGCGGTAATCGCGCCTTTTAGTGTGTTGGTTTTTGTATTACCACTTGTGGCAATTAGACCTAACTCACTGGATACTTCCCACGTTTTGTCAGCTTCTTCAGCATAAACGGATGTCGCAGAGGCCAAAATTGCTGTGGCTAATAATAACTTTTTCATTTAAAACCTTTTTAAATCTAAATTGAGTCTATGCGTCTTTATGTACATGCACATCCATTTGAGGATATGGAATTGCAATGTTGTTCTCGTCTAAAGCAATTTTGATATTTTCCATTAATGCAAAATAAGTTGGCCAGTAATCACCGCTATTCACCCAAGGGCGCACAACAAAGTTAACACTAGAATCAGCCAGCTCTAAAACAGCAACTGTATAAGCAGGCTCTTTTAGTACACGCTCATCAGCGTTTAATACATTCTCTAGCACTTGCTTAGTTTGCTTTAAATCAGCTTCATAGCTCACACCAATCACTAAATCGATACGACGTGTTGCTTCACGAGAAAAGTTTGTGATTGCTCCCCCCATAATTGCTGAGTTCGGCATAATAATGACTTTGTTATCAGGCGTACGTAATTCTGTAGAAAAAATTTCGATTTTTTGTACGCTACCTGACTTACCACCCGCTTCAACAAAATCACCCGCTTTAAATGGTCGAAGAATAATAATTAATACACCAGAAGCGAAATTAGACAGTGACCCTTGTAGCGCCAAACCAACCGCCAAACCTGCAGCACCTAAAATAGCCACAAACGATGTTGTTTGAATGCCCAGCTGAGATAAAGCCATCAAAATGACAGCTGCAAACACTAATGCATAAATAATGCTTGATAAAAAGCTCGATACAGCTTTGTCTACATTGCGTTTTTCTAATCCTTTAGCGGTTAGTTTACCGGCAAAATGAGCTACTTTATTACCAATAATAAAGATAACTATTGCAAAGATAGCTTGAATACCATAGTGCAAGAGTAAATCCGAGTTATTCGTTAACCACTCAATCGCTTTATCCATGTTTTATTCCTGATGTATCAAATTTAGGGATGGTAATTATATCGAACTTTATTTATGCAGTAATGAAAAAAACAATAAATTTTTATTCTATTTTTAAATAAATCATCAATTCAGTCAGCGAAGGTTCACAATCCCCCTCTAGTACCTTAGTGTGAGCTCGGTCGAGTCCAAATAAATAACAGCACCAATAACATAACAATAGAGACAGCAATCTTTAACCACAACGCAAATGGCAAGTAAAATAAAGGATACGAAATCATCGCCACCATCGAAAACGTAGCGATTAACTTCGCCCGAAAGCTAATCACACCATATTGCTGCCAATCAGCAATCAGCTGACCGAATAAACGATGCTCCAATAACCATGTATGTAAGCGAGTTGAACCTTTTGAAAAACAAAATGCAGCCAATAATACAAATGGCGTGGTCGGTAATAACGGTAATACAACCCCAACGATACCAAGCATCAGGCTCAATAAGCCAAAAAACAACCAGAGTGTTTGTTTTACCACCAAATAAATACCTTTATCTATTTTATTTAAAAAAAGAGTATCACAACTCTTCCCATCTACTGTTATTTTATGTATTATGCGCGCCACACCAAACATGGTGTTAGTGGCGGTTGTAGCTCAGTTGGTAGAGCCCCGGATTGTGATTCCGGTTGTCGCGGGTTCGATCCCCGTCAATCGCCCCATTATTTACTCCCTCTCTAGAAATAAAATTCACCTTATTAAATATCTCATTTTTACTACAAAACCATTCGCTAAATGATATTATCTGCCAAATTTATTTTTTGGACAGTTATCACCATGTTAAAGACCCTAATTCTTCCTGCACTCTGTCTGCTGAGCACCTCAAGTTTTGCCCATTGGCAAATTGATAACGCGCAAAGCCGTGTAAACTTTGTATCGATTAAGAAAGATACCATTGCAGAAACCCATTTTTTTAAGTCGCTCTCAGGTGAAATAAAAGATAACGGTCAGTTTAGTATGAATATTGATCTCACTAGCATCGAAAGCAACATCGCAATCCGCAACACTCGTATGCAAGAGTTTCTATTTGAAACAGCTCAGTTTCCTCATCTTACACTTTCAGCCAATGTTTCATCTGCCCTAAGCAGCGTCAAAAAAGGCCAATCAACGATGATGAGTCTGCCAGCGAATATTTCTCTGCACGGGGTTGATAAAACGATCAATGTCGATGTATTGATTACACATCAGATCACAGGTGACTTAATTGTGGCTTCAATGATGCCTGTATTGATCAATGCCGCTGATTTTGGCTTAACGGCTGGCATTGATAAATTACAGCAGCTTGCTGGTTTGCCCTCTATCGCAAAAGCAGTGCCTGTGTCATTCGTATTGACGTTAGAAAAACATTAATCAATGGATTTAGTCGCGCTCAGTCATCATATTGAAGGGAAACGGCCCGATTTAGACAATTGGCATCCTCCTTTTTGTGGTGATATCGATATACATATTCAATCAGATGGGCGTTGGTACTTTCAAGGTACTGAAATTAAGCGAATAGAAATGGTAAAACTATTTGCATCTGTGATGATCAACGAAGGAAATCAATATTTTTTAAAAACCCCAGTCGAAAAAGTCAGAATAAAAGTTGATGATGCACCTTTTTTAATTGTTGATTACACCGAAAAGCACACAGATCAAGGATTAGCGTTATGTTTGCTCGACAATCTCGCGCGTACCTTTGTATTATCTCCAAAGCATCCTTTAGTTTTACAGCAGCATTCTGGGCAAACACTCCCCTACTTGCTACTTGACCATGGCTTAAGCGCTAAATTAAACAGAAATGTTTATTATCAATTGGCCCAACAAGCCACCGAGGAAGATGGGTTATTTATGATTAAATCTGGTAATCACGCCTACCGCTTGGGTTAAATTAACGAAGGCGTCGCTTAAATAAACATTTAATCACAAATGACGAGCACAAAAAAAAGCACCCTTAGGTGCTTTTTTTTGGACAATAACAACAAATTATTTTTTGCTGCTAAGTGCGCCAAAACGCTTGTTAAAGCGATCAACACGACCACCTGTATCAAGAATTTTTTGCTTACCAGTGTAAAACGGGTGACACTCAGAACATACGTCTAAGTGAACGTCTTTACATAAAGTAGAGCGAGTAGAAAAACTGTTACCACATGAACAAGTGGCATTGATTAATTCGTACTTAGGGTGGATATCTTTTTTCATAGTAACCTCAGGTAAGGCCGTATCGCTCTCCAAACCCGAAGTCTGGCACCATACGTAGTTAAACAAATGTAGTTAGGGCGCGTATTTTAGACAAATCAGTACACCGACACAAGCGTTATCTTCCATCAAACAAACATTATCTCTCTCACTTTGATTCTTTTAATTAAAATGCACAAGCGCTGCGCGCAAGTATTTTGCGGCAGGTGCTCTAATTACTATCGATATTCAGCCAGTATCATACTCATGAACCCAAATCATTTTCGAGTTAACGGCTACCTCAATGCAACTCGCATCTTGCGCTATGTTAGGTATATAATCACGCTAAGTGATTGGTCAGGCTGATTTTCAAATCAATGAACATAGTAGAAGTTGCAATTAAAGTTCCACTCAATCGAACGTTTGATTACCTAGTGCCTGATACAGTGATGGAGCAGATTGCACCGGGTATGAGAGTGGAAGTCAACTTTGCGAATCAAAAGAAAATTGGCATCGTTTTAGCTCAAAAAGATCACAGCGAATTTGCTATCGAAAAACTTAAACCCATCAATAGCCTGCTCGATACAACACCAGTATTCCAAACACAAATTCTCAACTTACTTAAATTTGCAAGCCAATACTATTGCTTTCCCTTGGGAGAAACGCTGCAGCTGGCCTTGCCCAGCTTACTCAGAAAAGGCCAATCACCAGACAAAACCAGTGTCACTTACCTAGATCTAACCCAAATAGGGCAAAACACTGACTCACTGCGTGGCGCAAAACAGCAGGCGTTACTGACTCACTTAAAAGAATCAGGCAAAACACCGCTTACAGAAATGAAAACGCTTGGTTTTGCTAGCCCCACAATCAAAAGTTTATTAACGGCCAACATTGCTCATCAATTCATTGAATACGACAATCAATGGCAACAACACGCCCTAGAAATCCACAACCCACTGACCCTCAATGCCGAACAAGCTGTGGCATGTGCCGCAATTAAACAAGCGAAGGGCTATCAGACTTTTCTGATTGAAGGGGTAACGGGTAGTGGAAAAACAGAAGTGTATTTGCAAGTACTGGCCGATATTCTCGCAGCTGGAAAGCAAGCATTGGTATTAGTACCCGAAATAGGCCTCACACCACAAACCGTTAATCGCTTTCGACGCCGTTTTCCAAACACGCCAATTATGCTTTGGCATTCAGCACTGAACGATAGTGAGCGCCTGCAAACTTGGCGTTATTGTGAACAAGGTAGCTGTGCGATAGTTATTGGGACTCGCTCTGCTATTTTTACCCCTTTTCAGCATTTAGGCATGATCATTGTTGATGAAGAACACGACAGCTCATTCAAACAGCAAGACAGCCTTCGTTACCACGCCCGAGATTTAGCCGCATTTCGGGCTCATCAAGCAAATATTCCTTTGGTACTTGGAACCGCGACACCCGCACTAGAAACATTGCACAAAGCACTCACTAACAAATACCAACTTTTAAGCCTTAATCAACGCGCACAAACAAGTACCGACAACCACTATCAACTAATTGATATGCGCGGCCAAAAAGATCAAGCGGGCATTGCCAATAGTTGCCTTCCCGTTATCGAGCAACATTTAGCTAAGCAAAAACAAGTGATGATTTTTTTAAACCGAAGAGGGTTTTCACCTACTTTAATTTGTCACGAATGCAGCTGGGTCAGCAATTGTAATCGCTGTAGCACCAGTGCAACCTATCATAAAAACTCTCGTGCTTTGATTTGTCACCACTGCGGAGAGCACGCCTCCCCACCAATGCAGTGCCCTGATTGTGGTAGCACGCAAATATTTCCCGCTGGCAAAGGAACCGAACAAGTCGAAGAGTTTTTAGCTCAGACATTTCCTGATATCCCACTTAATCGCATCGACCGAGATACCACTCGTAAAAAAGGCAGCCTTGAAAGCGCCTTAAATGACATCAATACCCCCGGGGCTCGGCTGCTAATTGGCACACAAATGCTCGCAAAGGGACATCACTTCCCAGATGTCTCATTAGTGGTTATTTTAGATGTCGATTCAGGCTTATATTCATATGATTTTCGAGCCACAGAGCATTTAGCTCAATTGATTACGCAAGTATCAGGACGCGCAGGACGAAGCGGTGAGCCAGGTACCGTTTTACTTCAAACCCATTTTCCTGAGCATCCATTGTTACAAGACTTAATCAATAACGGTTATCAAGATTTTGCCCGCTACGCCTTAACAGAAAGGGAGCTTACGACATTTCCTCCCTACTCGCAGATTGCTTTGATCCGTGCGCAAGCTCACAACTCACAGCATGTCTTAGCATTTTTACATGATCTTGTTCCAAGCGAGCTACCTGAAGGGATTGAATTACTGGGCCCACTCCCCGCTCCACTTGAAAAAATTGCGGGGCAATACCGCTATCAACTCCATATCCAAGCGAAAAATAGAACCTCATTACACAGCTATTTACAACAACTCACCGCTTACCTAAATAAAAGTAAGCTTGCAGCTAAAGTGAGATGGCACATAGATGTCGATCCCATAGATCTCAATTAAGAGCCTGTGCAGTACATTAATTACGCTTTACTTAAAAAAGTAAGCTTTCATTTCAAATGCACTAATACATACGCATAGAAATGTATTAGACTATCGGCCTAATCCCACGCTCTTGTACTAATTTTTTAATAAGTAATATTTTTTATGGCTCAACACGACTTCATCAATAAAAAGCGACCTAGTAAAAAAGCCCCCCCTCCAAAAGCAAAACTTCCTATTGGCTTATTGTTATTAGCCATCGTTTTAGTGAGCGGGCTGAGCTATGGGCTTTGGTATATCACCCATAATAAACCGACAGTTAAAACAACTGAGCAACCGAAGCCGACCGTCAAAGCGCAAAAACAACCTGAAGTGAAACCACAACCACCTAAATTCATTGAAGAAATAAAAAGCCACGAAGTAGAAGTAGAAGTAACAGAACAAGAACAAAAAGGGCCTTATGCATTAATATGTGGTTCGTTTAAAACCAGTGAACGTGCTGAAGCGCAAAAAGCCATGATTGCATTTCAGGGGATCAGCTCAGATATTCACTTATCAAAAAATGGCTATTATCGAGTCAAATTAGGCCCATACAGTACCAAACGCTTGGCTGAAAGTGATCGCAACAAATTAAAACGAGCTAACGCAGCGCGGTGCCAAATCCTTAACTGGTCTTGATTTTAATTCAACAACCCCCATCTCCCTCCTTAAGATAAATAAACGAGTGGCATCACTGCCACTCGCGTTTAAGGAATAACTATGACCACGATTGTGTCAGTTCGCCGAGAAGGCAAAGTAGTCATCGCTGGAGACGGTCAAGTCTCACTTGGAAATACAGTCATGAAAGGCAATGCACGTAAAGTGCGTCGTCTTTATAACGGCAAAGTACTCGCAGGGTTTGCTGGCGGCACTGCAGATGCATTTACATTATTCGAACGATTCGAAAGCAAGCTTGAGATGCATCAAGGTCACTTAACTAAAGCTGCCGTTGAAATGGCCAAAGACTGGCGAAGCGATCGCGCCCTTCGCAAACTTGAAGCATTGCTAGCCGTGGCCGACCATACCGCGTCCTTTATTATTACGGGTAATGGTGATGTTGTTCAGCCAGAAAACGATTTAATCGCAATTGGTAGCGGCGGAGCCTTTGCCCAATCAGCCGCAACAGCACTTCTTGAAAATACAGAATTAAGCGCCAAAGAAATTGCTGAAAAAAGCTTAACTATCGCAGGTAATATCTGTGTATTTACCAACAACTTCCACACAATTGAAGAGCTTTAAGAGGATTTATACATGTCTGCGATGACCCCAAGAGAAATAGTCCACGAACTGGATCAACATATTATTGGCCAAGCAAGCGCCAAAAAAGCCGTCGCTATCGCCCTTCGTAACCGCTGGCGTCGTATGCAATTACCTGAAGACTTACGTGCCGAAGTTACGCCAAAAAATATTTTAATGATTGGCCCAACAGGTGTAGGTAAAACTGAAATCGCCCGCCGCTTAGCCAAGCTCGCCAATGCGCCTTTTATTAAGGTCGAAGCGACTAAATTCACTGAAGTAGGTTATGTGGGGAAAGAAGTTGAAACGATCATCCGTGATTTAGCGGATATCGCAATCAAAATGACTCGCGAACAACATACTAAAAAGGTAAAACACCGCGCTGAAGAAGCCGCTGAAGAACGCATTTTAGAAGCTTTATTACCTAGCGCAAAAGACAACTGGGGAGACAGCCAAGAAACACGTGATTCTTCCACGCGCCAAGTGTTTCGTAAAAAGCTTCGCGAAGGCCAGTTAGACGACAAAGAAATTGAAATTGATATTGCCCAGCAGCCTATGGGCGTTGAAATCATGGCTCCTCCTGGAATGGAAGACATGACTAATCAATTACAAAGCATGTTCCAAAACCTCGGTTCTGATAAACGCGCCAAACGTAAATTGAAAATTAAAGATGCCTTTAAGCTGTTAATTGAAGAAGAAGCTGCAAACTTAGTAAACCCTGAAGAGTTAAAAGAGCAAGCGATACACGCAGTTGAGCAAAATGGCATTGTATTTATTGATGAAATCGACAAAATTTGTAAACGCGGCGACTCATCAGGCCCAGACGTAAGTCGCGAAGGTGTACAGCGTGATTTACTGCCACTGGTTGAGGGTTCAACCGTCACCACAAAACACGGCATGATTAAAACTGATCATATTTTATTTGTTGCATCTGGTGCATTCCAGATGTCAAAACCTTCAGATTTGATCCCTGAGTTACAAGGCCGACTGCCTATTCGTGTTGAATTAGAAGCTCTAACCGCTAATGATTTCAAACGAATTTTAACTGAACCTCATGCATCTTTGACAGAGCAATACCATGCACTGATGGGCACAGAAGGTGTCAAAGTTGAATTCAGTGACGATGCAATTGAGCGCATTGCTGAAGCTGCTTGGCGTGTAAATGAGAAAACTGAGAATATTGGAGCCCGCCGCCTACACACTGTGATGGAAAAACTCATGGAAGAAATTTCATTTGATGCCTCAGAAAAATCAGGTGAACATATGCGCATTGACGCTGAGTTTGTTAACAAACATTTAGGCGCATTGGTTGAAGATGAAGATTTAAGCCGTTTCATTCTTTAATTTTTAAAGGGCTAAGGGTCAAACCTTAGCCCTTGAACATTGCTTTAATAGGAACCTTTCATGCTCGTTCGCAAAGTGCATTATCATCAACAAGCCAAAACCTTAGATGTTTATTTTGATAATGGTGCTATGGTCAGTTTTAGTGCTGAGTTTTTAAGGGTTCTTTCTCCCTCTGCTGAAGTGAAAGGCCACAGCCCTGCAACAGCAACGTTAGTCGCCAACAAAAAACAAGTCGTTATCAGTAAAATTAACCCTGTGGGTCATTATGCATTACGGTTAGTGTTTGATGATGGGCACAATTCAGGATTGTATAGCTGGCAATACTTTGAGCATTTAGCCAATAACCAAGAGGCTCTTTGGCAAGATTACTTAAAAAAACTCTCCAGCAGCAATGCCACTAGAGAGTCCTTGATTAATATTAAAACCCTTTAAACTTTAAATTTAGCTATCGCACTGTGGAGTACTTTAGCTTGCTCTGAAACCTCTTCGCTGGTGTGAGCATTTGTTTCTGAGTGACTCGCGGCTTGCTCTGCAATATCTCTGATGCGAACCACATTTTTATTTACTTCAGAAGCGACTAAGTTTTGCTCATCTATCGCTGTGGCAATTTGAGTACTCATATCCATGATAGTCTGCACATTTTCAGTAATGAATTCCAACAACTCACCGGCTTTTCTGGCTTGATTGGCACTTTCATCACCTTGAGTACGACATTTGTTCATAAGACTCACCACTTCTTGAGTACGTTGTTGCAAGGTATGAATAATGCCTTCTATTTCTTGAGTTGAATCTTGCGTTCTTTGTGCAAGGGAGCGCACTTCATCTGCAACAACTGCAAATCCTCGCCCTTGCTCACCCGCCCGAGCAGCCTCAATCGCCGCATTTAACGCCAATAAATTGGTTTGTTCAGCAATTGCACGGATTACATCCAATACTGAGCCGATTGTTTCGCCATCTTTTTCGAGCAAAGAAACAACCTCTGACGCGCCTCCTAATGAGTCAGTTAATTGCGATATTTGCGCAACGGTTGAATCAACTTCTTTTTTACCGGCTAAGGCACTTTCATTGGTTGTTTCTGCTTTTTTAGCGGCTGCTTCAGTATTAAAAGAGATATCTTGAATTGTGGCTTGCATTTGTGTCGCCGCAGTGGCCACCATATCCGCTTCGTGTAACTGTTCTCTCATCCCATCACTGGTTGCTGCTGTCGTGTTCGCTAAGTTTTCTGTTGCGACTCCTAAAATACCCAGCGCCGTATTCACTTCGAAAATAAGGGTCTTGAAATCACCAATCAAACTGTCAAAATCATCGGTCATGATTGATATTTCATCTTGACCTGACGACTTCACATTAATAGTCAGGTTATTTTCGCCACGTATTTTATTAATGGTCTCACACACTTTGTTAATCGGTGTAATGATGGATCTGCTGGTAAAGAAAACCAAAAACATCACAATTGCACTGGCAACAACGAACACAGCGATACTTAAAAATTTAGCCGCAGCAAGGCCATCATCAATACGTTGCTCATTAAGCTTTACTAGACCCTGAATAAACTCATCATTATCATTGGCACTTGCAGTTAACTCACCCAGTTTGGCACTTTCTAAGGTTAACCCTAACGCTCGTTGCGCCTGAACTAAGTCAGAAAATTTTTGATGGTACACTTTGAGCAATCCATTTAACTTAGTTTTATAATCAGAAGGTAAATCACTCTGTGCAATTGCTTTTGAAAAGCTCGCTACATTATCGTTAAATTTTGCTAAGTATTTATCATCCAAACGGAGCATGAAGTCTTTTTCATTTCGTCTTAATTGCAACATCGCACTGAGCAACTCAAAATTACTTTGCTCTTTGAGTAGCGTTTCGACTTCATGCACTGCGGCTCTCAGTTGCCCATAAAGTGCATCTTTAGGGTGAAGCCCGATTGTTTTTTGTAGCTCAACAACTTCGGTAAAAACTGTATTGTATTGTGTAGTTAAGCTATCTAGCTTTTTAATATCACTAATGTCATAACTTAAATCAGATAAAATTTGATTTAATCTGGCAGACTTATCCTCTAGCTTTTTGAATTTTTCTGAAAATAATGCTAATTCGTCTTCTGACTTAAAAAACAGGAAGTTTTTTTCGTGTTTACGTAACTCAAGCTGAGTAATACTCAGCTCTTCAGTGACTTTAATCGCTTCGGTTAATTTGGCCATACTGTTCGTTTCATAAATCAATACAGCCAGCATAACAATCATGGCGATCGCAATGACCAAAGCATTTAGTTGTAACCGCAGCTTAATTGAAAATCGCTGTAACAAATCCATAGCACTCTAACCTGTTTTATTGATATTAGATAAATTATAGAAGGCTCTGATAAAACTGCGAATTCGGGGCGCTATAATTTCACGTCCTGCCATAACTGAGCACTTAAATGGCCCATATCATGCCATTGTTTTTGCTTAAGCCATTCGATTAATGGGTGGGGATCTGACGGGAAGTTTACTTGCTCTCTATTTGGAATAAGCAACCAATCTTCGAGTGCATCTGGATCTAAAAACTGCATCACTTTTGCCAAACCGATATTGCTTAACATATACGCATTAGAACTTTGCTCAAATTGCCCCTCTAACGGCTTTAGCAATAATTTTTTACCAAAACAAAGTGCCTCACTAGATAGCTCAAATCCGGCGTTGGCAATCACACCGCTTGAACTACATAAATCGGTTAAAAAACCACTACGAGACGGTTTTCGTAAATGAATATGCGTCACTGACTCTTCTTGAGCGTCTGGGTGATAACAATAAAATTCAAAGTGTGGGAAACCTTTAAGCAATTCAACCACTTTGCCCAATGATTCAAACGGAAGATAAACAAGCACTTTATTTTTGATTGTAATTGGCGTACTTGCATGGTGATCCTGACTAATAAAAGGAGGAATAATATTGCTAGCAAAAGGTTGCCAATGCACTCCTAAATAAAAATCAGCAGGTGCAAATTTACGGATCATGGTACGTGTTAAAATATTGCTCCCTATCACTGGTACTTTAGGTGACAAAAATGCCGCTTGATGACTCATGCCAATGACTGGTACCTTTTGTTTTTTCGCTGCCCAAGCAGATATAGGCTCAAAATCATTGAAAACAAAATCATACTCACTTAAATCAAGCTCTTTAATATCTTTAAAAAATTGCTTAACTTTTGCTTGTTTTACGGTTTGCCAACCGTTTACTTTCCCCGCTTGAGTAACGAATGTAAGACCTGTCCTTGTTTGATAGTTCCCGAATGCTTCCATATCAAAATAGTCAGATGCCTCTCGGCCAGAAAAGAGATAGTCAACTTCGACATCATGCTGCTCGAACGCTTTGGCCATGACTCTTGCACGCGTGGTGTGGCCATTACCAGTCCCTTGTACTCCATATAAAATTTTCATAACACTCCTGTGATTTGCATACTTAAGTGTGCGCATCCATAACCCATAAATGAACCAAGCACGATATCTAAAGGGTAATGCACCCCCAACATCACTCGTGATAAAGCCACCAAACTCGCCCAAGTAAACAACAACACTTCATACTGAGGCAAAAAACAAGCCACGGACACGGCAAACACCCAGGCGGCGGCACTATGACCTGAGGGTAAACTAAACTGATCGCTGGGAATGATAAACGATATCCCTCCCTGCCAATGGCATGGCCGCGTTCGTTTAAATACATTTTTAAGTGCATAATACAAAGGACGTTCAATCAGAAAGCCAAGCAGTAACACATTGAGCAAACTCAAAGACTGCGGGCTGTTGAGGTAGAGTAATATCCCAGCAAACGCGATATAAACGTAGCCATCGCCAGTTTTTGATAGGTTAACAAATAAAATTTGCCACCATTTTGGGGCGTTTGGCTTAAATAGCCCACGAAAAATTGCGTGGTCCAACTCAGTGATTTTGACAAATATCATGACTCACTCCCTTGTGTTTTACTTAAGCCTAATTGGGTCAAGTAACAATTACATGAAGATTTCAAGACATTAATATTTCTATCGAAAATCGGGATTTATTTGATTGTATTGCGTCCAGACAAATGTATACTGAGACACAACCTCATTAGCTAACACCTAAGGATCAGCTCATGCAATACAATACATCTGAGTTATGTGACCAATTTGCCGAAGTAGTCGATGTTCTCGAACCTATGTTCGTGAATTTTGGTGGCAGAACTTCATTTGGCGGACAAATAAAAACCATCAAATGTTTCGAAAGCAACCAACTGATCCGTGATGCACTAGCTAATGATGGCACAGGATTAGTGCTGTTAATTGATGGCGGCGGTTCAACAAGACGAGCACTCATTGATATTGAACTCGCAGAAATTGCACTCGAAAATAACTGGGAAGGCATTGTCGTGTACGGTGCGGTCAGACATGTTGATGAGTTAGATGAACTCGACATAGGGATTCAAGCTATTGCGTCTATTCCTGTCGGTGCAGATGATAACAATAATGGTGAATATTCAGTCCCAGTAAACTTTGCTGGCGTCTCTTTTTACGAAGATGATTACATCTATGCCGATAGTACGGGGATTATAATCTCAGGTGAAGACCTTGAAGCAGATGACGATGACTTTGACTCTGAAGATGACTTTGATTCTGAAGACGAGCTTGATTCAGAACTTCGCTAAATTATGCCCTACAAGTTAAACATCTATTCAGAAAGTGATATTGCGCCATTTTTCAGCCTCCGTGAAGGAGAGCAGAAAATTGGCCAATCTCTCTTTTTTATCAATACCCAAGTCGATTTTAATCAAGCTCTGAATGATGCCGCTCAATTTGGCATTAAATATGTCTTAGTTGGTATTCCTGAAGACATTGGTCCTCGGGCAAATTGTGGGAATGGTGGCTCAGAGTTAGGTTGGCAAGCATTTTTGAGTCGCTTTTTAAATATGCAGGCAAACCGCTTTTTTGCTAGTGAGCAAATCTTACTGCTCGGTGAAATCGATGTTGCCAGTATTCAGGCTCAAAGTATAAACCTTGATGCACGCTCAACTCAAGATTTAAGTAAATTAAGACAACTTTGCGGCGAGGTTGATGATGCTGTAGAGCCCGTATTAACTGCAATATTTAATGCTGGCCTCGAACCAATTGTAATTGGCGGCGGCCATAACAATAGCTATCCTTTATTACAAGCACTTGCGAGCAGTACACATTCTCAAGTCAACGCGGTTAATCTCGACCCACATGCTGATTTTCGTTCACTGGAAGGTCGTCACAGCGGTAATGGGTTCCGTTATGCCTATGAAAATGGCTATCTTAGCAATTATCATGTCATTGGTTTGCACGAGCTGAAAAACAATGAAGCTATTTTTAACGCCCTAGAAAAAGCACATTTCACTTTTGATTCCTATCAGGCTATTAAAGTGCGCCAATCTCTGACTTTGCAGGACAGCTGCAGCCGCTTTAAATCAAAAGCGATAAAACAAGGCTTGCCATTGGGGATTGAAGTTGATGTCGACAGCATTTCACATATGCCGGTGAGTGCATTTACAAATTGCGGTTTTAGTGTCAGTGAAGCTGAGCAATTTGTGTATAACATGGCAACGTTGCCATTGAGTCGATATTTACATTTGTGTGAAGCCGCACCTCAAACTCACCCAGTGAGCCTCAATCAAGGAATGAATGAAGCAGGGCAAATCTTAAGCGCCTTGGTGTATGCATATTTAATGGGTAAACAAGCTGGCTAGCCACACTTATTTAGTATGGCAACTGTTCGGCATCTAACTTATGCTGCCACTGGTTTAACCAAGCAGTGATGCCAACAACGCTTAAAGGCCGAGCAAATAAATACCCTTGAGCGCCGTCGCATTCTAAGGTTTCTACAAATTCAAGTAGCACATTAGAGGCGACGCCTTCTGCAATCACCTTAGTATCTAAATTGTTGCACATACTGATAATGCCACGCAAAAGGTTACGTGAATTAGTATTTTGACTAAATTCAGCAATCAAAACATCATCTAGTTTTACATAGTGCAATGTTAATTTAGGTAGCTGAGTTAACAATAACGGACTGACCCCTAAATCATCTAAACACACCGGTGTGCCAACATTCTTGAGCCTTTTCAATATCGCCGCCCCTTTGTCTTCTAAATCAAGCAAAACGCCTGCAGGGCATTCGATAATTAAATATTTAGGGTTTAAATGATGGACAGCGATCAATTCAGCCAAGTACTCAACCATTTCGTCTTGAAATAGTTCAGGGCCAAATAAATTCACACTGACTGGTACTTGTATGTTTTCGACTTTAAGCATTAACGAGATCTCTGCTGCTTTTTCCAAGACCCAACGTGTTACCTCGTATGATAATCCTGCCATGCGTATTTCATTCACAAATGCAGCCGCATCAAGCAGCCCTTTTTCTGGGTGTTGCCAGCGCAATAATAACTCGATAAATAAAACCTTATTGGTTTTTAAATCAATGACTGGATGGAAATATAACTCAAATTCTTGGTTAAAATCAGCGTTCGATAAACGCATAATTTTTTCTAACTGCGCTTCTCGCGCATCAGACAGTTCTGCATGGTAATCAACAAAGGTTGCTTGCTGCTTCACCGCCATTTCAAGTGCTAAATACGCGTGTTTAAGAGTTTGTTCTGCATCGATAGGCTCTTGCGTTTGAGCAATCGGCACCATAGCTGCTTTTAGCTCTGTATTGAGCGTACAGCCCTTAATAATCACTGGTTGACTTGAAATACGGGCAAGCTCATTTATTAATTGTTGATAACGATACTGCTGAGATAAGTCTTTAACAATAAATGCAAACTCAACACTGTTAAGGCGAGCAAATCTGAAATCTTGGGTTTGACTCAACACTAAAAGTGCTTCGTCACTCAAGACTGCCTTAATGCGAGCAACAAGCTGAACCAATAACAAATCACCAAATTCATGCCCAAGCTTATGATTAATGTCACTAAAACCATCAAACTTAAACAGCACTAGCTGACAGCTCGTCAAACGAGACTGTGCCATTAAGCATTGTTTGAGTATCGCCCGATCAGGCACAACATCATGTTGGATTACTGGTTCAGGCAAATGGGTGTCTGTCGAAGTGGTCACATCCTGTTTAATGCTCAAATCGATTAATAAACATTGCGATAAGAAAAATGCGATTGGCCCCAAAGCCAAATAATCAATACTGAGTGAAAAACCAACCACCCCAATTGCAACAAGCAACATGCAGCCCAAAGCGATATAACCTGCAACAGCACTTTGACTATACCGTCGGTTATCTTTTAGCTGAAAAATTAACTCGGCAATAATGGCGAAAATAGGTAAAGCGATGAGTTCTATTTTATGAAAGCTCAAAAAAGCCAGCGATGTGACCCCCGCGGCTATATTTAAGACTCGAGTGATTACTCCCTGATTCAGTTGCGTACACAACAACCAAGAAATCAATAACATACCAGCAACAAAGCTTGTAGGGTTAAAAACATTTAGCTGCTCACTTGCCGATAACCCCAAAGAGCAGAGGCCTAACGCAGTAATTGTGAACCATTTCAAAAGACTCATGTTTCTTCCTATTCAAACTATGTTGCATGTATAGATGCACGTTGGCATGTTGGCCGTCAACTTAGAGTTAGACGTTCAAACGATGCTTGTACAAAAGTATCAGTATAAGATCTACAACGTTAACCAATCATGAACAGACAATTAACGAATGACCATCGATTGCCCTTCAATCCAAAGATCAGACAAAGGGTTAACTCCATACTGATAAGCAAGCTCTGCTGGGTGCTCAATATCCCATAAAGCTAAATCGGCATTCATGCCCACTTTTAGTATCCCGCGGTCATGTAAACCAAGTGCCGCTGCGGCATGCTTAGTGACTCCCTCGAGCACTTGTTCGGGTGTCATCCTAAAAAGAGTACATGCCATGTTCATCATCAATTTTAATGAGCAAATAGGTGACGTACCCGGGTTAAAGTCTGTCGAAATCGCAATTGGTACTTGATATTGCTGCAAGAGCGCTAAGGGGGGAAGCTGCGTTTCTCTTAACACATAAAATGCACCAGGTAACAAGACAGCCACAGTACCCGCATCGGCCATTGCTTTGACACCCGATTCATCTAAGTATTCAATATGATCGGCAGATAACCCAGAAAACTCAGCCACCAGCTGCGCACCAGCTAAATTAGACAACTGCTCAGCATGAAGCTTAACAGGTAAGCCTAAGGCTTTTGCTTTCTCAAAGACACGTCGTGTTTGTGCATTACTAAAACCTACACCTTCACAAAAAGCATCAACAGCATCTGCTAAGCCTCGCTCTGCGACCTCAGGTAACATGACCTCGCATACATAATCTATATACTCATCCGCTCGGTCTTTAAATTCAGGTGGAACAGCATGGGCACCTAAAAATGTCTTTTGCACATTTATCGGGTGATGTTGATCAAGCAACTGCGCCACTTCCAACATTTTGAGCTCATTTTCAAGATCTAAACCATAACCTGATTTGATCTCAACAGTCGTCACCCCCTCTTTAAAAAGGGTCTGTAAGCGCTTATTAGCAGCCACAAAAAGCGTCTCTGTACTTGCACTGCGCGTGGCTTTTACGGTTGAGATTATGCCTCCGCCTTGTGCGGCAATCTCTTGGTAAGAAACACCTTGTAGTCGCATTTCAAACTCTTGCGCTCTTGAACCACCAAAAACTAAATGAGTATGACAATCAATGAGGCCCGGCGTCATCCATTTACCTTTCGCCGATAAAACAGGTGTCGATAACGCATCAAAATCAGGTAAATCTTGCTGCTTTCCCAACCAAGCAATTTTCCCGTCTTTTAACGCGATAGCGCCGTTCGTAATAGCGCCATATGCGGCATCAACCGTGTTATCTAGCGTCGCAAGGTTCACGTCAATAATGACCTGATCGAAAATATGCATGTGAGAAATCCAAAATAAAAATAATTTAATCAAGTCTAACAACACGCCTTGTATATACAAGATCTCTGTGTCATCTTTGTTAACTAAGCTTCAAGTATATGGCAAGTTCGCCAATTAAACACAGGAAATCCTATTATGTTGGAACCTAAATTTGCTCAAATAAAACAACACATTATTAGCAAAATTAAGTCAGCGCAATGGGAAGAACACTCTAAAATTCCATCTGAAAATGAATTTGCAGAACAGTTCTCTGTCAGCCGCATGACCGCTCGCCGTGCCTTAACTGAACTCTGTGAGGCCGGTGTTTTAACCCGTAATCAGGGTTTGGGAACCTTTGTTGCCAGCTTTAAGTCACAATCCTCATTACTGGAAATTCGCAATATTGCCGATGAAGTAAAAGAGCGCGGCGGCCAATACAGCTGCTTACCCATTACTCTTGAGTCAATGTCAGCCATTGCGCCTATTGCGATTGCTTTAGGTGTTGAAATCGATAGTCAAGTCTATCATTCGGTTTTAGTGCATCTCGAAAATGAAATCCCTCTGCAAGTGGAAGAGCGCTTTGTGAACCCAGAATTTGCACCTGATTATTTACAACAAGATTTTGAATTAACAACACCACATGAATATTTATGTAAAGCAGCGCCTCTGACTGAAGCTAAACATACCGTGGAAGCCATCAGCCCCAACACTGAAATGTGTAATTGGCTCGCCCTTTACAATGAAGAACCGTGTTTACAAGTGATCCGCCGCACTTGGTCATCAAATGGCATTGTCAGTTTTACCCGATTAGTTTCGCCTGGCAGTAAATATCGCCTGGGTGGGCATTTAACGTTTAAAAGAAATAAATAAAAAAAACCCATCGCGTATTCTCGCCATGGGGTTTTTTATCTTTCAATCAATTAAAAACTATAATTGATTCCAACATAAAGGCGACGACCCGCCCCCACATAATTAGAGGTGATTTCACCTGTTTGCCAGTTAGTTCCCGCCACATTAGTGACATAATCTTTATCAAATGCATTCTCTAAACGCGCATTTAGTTTGATGTTGTCAACAATGTTATAGTTTGCACTGACATTCCAAAGCGTATATGACTGCAACGGCGTTTGGTAATAACTTAAACGATCTGAACGATATTGCATTTCAACTGCAAGATATAAAGCATCAATTTGTTTTGACACTGTCCAATTCACCGCATGCTTAGGTCGTAAGACTAACTGCGTACCAGTATGCTCATCTTTAGCATCTAAGTAAGTAAAGTTCGCATTGTTGTCGAATCCAAATAAGCTAAACTGACCACTGATTTCAACCCCTTCAAAGACGGCTTTAGCGACATTTTCAGGCCCTTGTACCCACTGGATAAGGTTGTCTATATCATTTTTAAATACCGCAACATCAAACTGGCCTTGCGCTAAATTCAGATTAAAACCAAGCTCAGTATTGGCTGATTCTTCTGGCTGTAGATCTGGGTTTGTGCCCCAAATTGAACTGGCATTGTTAAATGTCGGCGCCTTAAAACCTGTGCCATGGGTGGCTCTAAACATACCAATATCAGAAACAGGCAAACCAACCGCTACATTGTAGGTATTATTCACCCCAAAATCAGAGTTATCATCACGACGTACAACCGCGTTCACATTCAAAGCTTGCGAATCAAAATATCCGCCCACATACACACCTAAGTTGTCACGTGTTTCATCGGTAAAGCCTGATTTTGGTTGTTCTGGGCCAGCCCATGCATTGACTGAGTCACTTAAATCTTCATGGTTCCAATCGATACCACCAGCTAGATCCCATTGAGAATTAACATTAACAGCGAGCTGATAGTTGGCTTCTTCACGATTAGTTTGATAGTTACTCGGCTTATGCCACGCTGTTGGAACCTGCATCGTATTGAATTCTTTATCTTTGCTTTGACTCAATTGCAATTGATGATCAAACGAACCCACGGATTTTGTCCAACCTAATAAAGTGTGAAACTTTTCGAATTCTTGAAGATCGTCGCCACTGCTATCATATTCAACTTCACCTTCGCTATATTGCGTAATGAATTTGAATTCACCAAAGTCAGCGGTTTGAAAACGCGCATTAATACCCACATTTTGATTTTCATAGCCGTCGCGGTCTAAATCTTGATTGGTTGTTACATCAAAACCATCGGTTTTTTCAGCACCCGCATTTAAGACAACAGCGTAATTCTCACCGTTAAGGGCACCTGAAAATTGCAAATCGGTGTAATTATCCGCACCACTGGTAAATGCCACTGATGAGCTATCACCCGTGCGAGTGATAATATTGATGACCCCAGCTAATGCGTCAGAACCATACCAAGCAGCACGTGAGCCCTTCACGATTTCAACGCGTTCAATTGAATTAAGCGGCACAGTCGATAATGATTTATAACCCAAAGAAGCTGAGCCGACACGGATACCATCAATCAACACTAAAGAGTGGCTAGAGCTAGCACCACGAATAAACAAGCTCGTATTTTGACCTTGACCGCCGTTACGGACAATATCAATGCCACCTAGGCTTTGTAATAAAGTGGGTAAATCACGCGCATTCGCTTTATCGATATCGTCACGAGTAATAACATTTACAGTGGCTAAAACATTTTCAATTGATTGCTCAATTTTATTGCTGGTCACTGTGATCGTTTCGATTGCGTCTTGCGAAAATACAGAAGTTGAAAAAAAAGAAGTAATGGCGGCCGCCACTGCTAAGGTAGCTTTTGATTTGTAAAACATGGTATCTCCTTGTGCCCACCGCACAAATGGTAAGTAACTGAATGACAATTAAGGCCGGTCTCCGGACTGTCGGATAAATATTTATTTATCACGCTCACCGTTGCGGGGGCAGTGTTGGATATGAACTCACCAACTTCCCGATTATCCTCAAAAGCTTACATAATAAAATGAAGCTTCATTGGCACCTTAATTAAAGGTTCTGCTTAACTATCAGCATCCAATAAATAACTAATAGTGGCAATTTACGCGTATTGTGATGATCTTAAGGAAGAATGTCAACGGACGTATAGAAGTCCAAAACAGAAAGGCAAGCTAAGTAAGTTAACTTGCCTTTTGAGTAGCAGGTAATTTAATCGCGAAAGTTCTTAAATTGAAATGGCTGACCTAAATCAGCAGTACGAATAACTTGCATGGCTTCTTGCAAATCATCACGTTTTTTACCTGTCACGCGCACTTCTTCACCTTGGATAGAAGCCTGAACTTTGATTTTCGAATCTTTAATCGTTTTGACTATTTTCTTAGCCATCTCTTTTTCGATTCCTTGCTTTAGAGCAACATTACGCATTACATTTTTACCTGCTCGTGTAATATCTTGTAACTCTAAGCTTGCGACATCTAAACCACGTTTAGAAATTTTATTTGCTAAAATATCAAACAATTGCATAACTTGTGGATCAGCTTCAGCTTTTAGCTTAATCACTTTATCGTTTAATTCGATTGATGCATCCACGCCGCGAAAATCAAAACGCGTTTCTAATTCACGGTTAGCATTATCAACCGCATTCTTCGCTTCACTCATTTCAACTTCAGATACAATGTCAAAAGATGGCATAGTTTTCTCCTCAAAAATATTGCAGCGATTATACCCAAGTCACGTTGAAATGCGAATATTCCGGCATGTACGCGTCAAATGATTATTGCTAATTGAGTTACAAAAAAGCAGCAGCGTCGCTCACTTAGTTTGATATACTGACCCATAAGTTAAATCAAGAGCCAAAATTGTGAGTCGTCGAGTTTACCAATTAGTGTTTTTTATTGCTGTGCTATCGTTTACAGCGTTATTTGCCAAGGAAGTAAAAGGTGGGATCATGTTATTCCCACACATAGATAAAGTGGCACATTTTGGCATATTTTTCATTTTAGCAGGGTTGCTTGCCCATGCGATCAAAGCTCCGATTTGGGTGTATATTCTCGTCCTTGCAAGTTATGGTGGCATTGTCGAAATCATGCAACATAACCTACCCCATCGCCAAGCCTCAGTCGCTGATTTTATTGCCGATACTTTAGGTGCCTTAAGCTATTTTGCAGCTTCTTATTGCTGGCACAAATATGTGAAAAAAGATGCCTGATATTCATATCATAGGTAAAGGTGCGATTGGCTTATTATATGGTTACTATTTACAACCACATTATGCCGTTACACTGTGCTTACGCGCTCAGCTGCCACATTCTCACTTCAATTACTGGCGTAATGATGAATGCACAGCCTTTACACCCAAGATTGAAGATATTGAAAGCCAAGATAAAATAGAATGCGTAATTATTCCGACCAAAGCCTTTAGTGTTTTAGATGCTTTTAACGCAATTAAACCTAGATTAAGTAAGCACGCAGTCATTATTTTAAGCCACAACGGTATGGGCAGTATTGAGCTTATCGCGCCTTTACTAAGTGGTCAGCAACAATTGTTTTTCCTCACTACCACGCAAGCAGCCTATAAACGCTCACAGCAAGACGTGATTCATACTGGCCATGGAATGAGTAACCTCGGAGCGGTCAATGCTGCCGCCAAAGCGAATCAAGCAAAGGTGTTTAAAAATTTAAGTGTGGCTATCCCTGATTTACACCTTGTTGATAATATCGAACAACTTTTGTGGCAAAAACTCATTATCAATGTTGCGATTAACCCGCTGTCTGCCATTAATCAAGTGAAAAACGGCCAGCTCACCCAGCCCAAATACGCTAGCCAAGTGTTGCATTTAGTCCATGAAGCCTATCAACTGGCTTTAGTCCAAGGCGTGAAGATAGAACTGCATAAAGTTCTGTATTTAGTCTACAAAGTGATGCGCGACACTGCAGACAACTTTTCATCTATGAATCGAGATATCGCAGCCGGGCAGCCATCAGAAATAGAAGCAATCTGCGGTTACATTGTGCAATTAGGGCAACAATATAATCTAGCAACACCGTACAATATGGACATGCTCAAACAAATTAATCATGATGCAAATGCAAAAAAAAGCGCACCAGATGGTACGCTTTTACATTGATATTTAACTCTTTAGCGTGTCTTCCTGATATCGAAAACACGCTGATATGTAAGCATTTTTATGGACGATATACTTTCACATTTCCATAGCCATTTTCATGTAAAATCAACGCTTGCAGCTGACTCATCACACCTTTGGCACAATACAAATAATATTCTTTATCTTGAGGTAAATCCCCAAACTTAGTGGCTAAGCGAAAAAACGGCACATGGACAACTTCAACCCCTTCAAGTTCTAACGGGTTGGCATCTTCTTCTTCTGGAGAGCGAATATCAACAACCACAGCGTCAGCAGGTAAATCAGACACTGATTCAGCCTCTTTAACCTCTTGCTTAGCTTCAACTTCAATATCTCGAATATCCATGATCCGTGCGTTATAAACAACGGTATCTAAAATCTCAAAATCAAATTTTGCCTCTTCTTCAATGATTTTTTCTAGCTTCGCCTTCACCGTTGGCTTTTTAGAAATCACTCCACAATATTCAGGCATGGCTTCTGCCATTTCAGAAGTGCCTATTTGCCGAGCTATATTGATGATTTCTTGTTTATCATGCTGAATAAGCGGTCGTAAAATTAAGGTATCGGTTACTTGGTCAATCACACTTAAATTCGTCAGTGTTTGACTCGACACTTGCCCTAAACTTTCCCCCGTGACTAATGCTTCTACACCCATTTTTTTAGCGACCATGCTGCCTGCACGCATCATCATACGTTTGAGCACCACACCCATTTGGCTATTTTCAACATTTTCTAATATTTCAGCGACAACAGGTTCAAAATCAACACTGATAAATTTCACTTTGTGCGTTGAACTAAATTGCTTCCAAATATAGTGGCTTGCTTGCTTAACACCGATTTCATGCGCAGCGCCCCCTAAATTAAAAAATAAGAAGTGTGTGCGAGCTCCTTTACGGATCATTTGATAACTGGCAACACCCGAGTCAAAACCACCTGACATCAGTGAAATGACATCTTCTTGTGTCGGCAGAGGGAATCCAGCCATACCAAAGTGAGTTTGGGTAATAATGTAGGCCCGTTGATCTTTAATTTCGATTTTTACAGTTTCTTGCGGAGCCTTTAGTTTTACTCTGGCACCCGGTACATTTTGATTTAGCCCACCACCGACATAACGCTCCACATCGCTAGAAGTAAAATCATGCTTACCTTGGCGTTTACAACGTACACAAAACGTCTTTCCTGCTACCACGTCATAATTAAGTTTCAAGGTCGCTTGGTAAATATCGTCGAGAGTCTCGAAGGCAACTTCTTGCACTTCAATAAATTGCACAATGCCCGGAATGCGCTTTAGCCCGCCAATGAGTGCATCTCGTATCGCTAAATCTTCACTATTTGATACTACACTCACGTTATCGTAGTTATTCACAATTTTGACTTTTTCGTCAATTCTACGCATAACGATTTTAACGTTATTTTCTAATAATTTAGTAAAACGCTTTCGGACTGAACGACTCTTAATAGAGATCTCAGGGTGCAATTTAACAATAAATTTAAACATCTCATTTACTCACTCGGCGACAAGCGCGCGATTATAGCAAATATGGCCCTGCGTAGGAAATATGTTGTGCTATATAAGCCAACTCCCTCCCTCTTGAACATTTGCTTAATACTTTCTATTACAATCTATTCAGTTATTAAATACAGACCGCATGTCAAAATCTATTTACATCGAGGGAGGTATAACACAACGACAACTTGAACGTTTTTCATACATAACTAATTAATTGTTCCTATACTGATTATTGGAACAAACATTAGATGTATTCAACAAAAAGGGAATTGGCATGTTTCACTTCTTCAATCAACTGACATTACAGAAAAAACTAACCTCTTTACTAATTTTTATTGGTGTATGCCCTGCCATTTTTTTAGCCATAATGGCACTTTATAATTCAACAAATGCAATACACAACATCAAAGGGGAAAACCTTTCTGCCATTGCTAGCCTCAAAGGGGACGCTATAGAACGTTATTTTACTCAAGCCACCCAACAACTTAAAAACCTTTCACATCAATCTTCACTTAAGCAAGCCATCACTGATTTTCAAGCCGGATTTGCACAAAACAAACTTATCGATGATTCATCTTTAAATCAGTTTTATACACAAACGTTTGCTTCCTCATACCAAAATAAGACTAACCAAGCAATTGATGGCAACAGCTTGTATTCTGCACTCTCCCCCGAGGCAAAACAGCTGCAAAGTACATATATTAGTGCGAACCCATACCCTCTTGGCAAAAAAAATAAATTAGTTCAGACCAATCAAACTGGGCTCTATGAACAAGCCCATCAGTTATATCATCCCGACTTTTCTACATTTGTGAGTGATTTTGGTTACTACGATTTATTTTTAATTGATGCCGGCAGTAGTAATGTGATTTACAGCGTGTATAAAGAAGTCGACTTTGCGACGAATTTAGCCAATGGTCCATATCAAACAAGTGGTTTAGCGCAAGCTTTTAAACAAGCATTAACAAAAAAACCAGATGAAATTGTAATGATTGACTACCAACCTTACATCCCATCATATTCAGCTCCGGCAAGCTTTATAGCCACTCCAATTTATCAAAACTCAACTATTATTGGTGTACTTATTCTGCAACTGCCATTAGATCAAATCACCCAAGTAATGCGTTCTGATTATGGGTTAGGGAAAACAGGTGAATCCTACTTGGTTGGGGCGGATATGAAATTGAGATCAGATAGCTTCTTTGATCAAACCATGACTGTGACTCAGTCTTTTTCACAACAACAAAATAAACTCGAAAGTTTACCCAGTATTCGCAATGCGTTAGCTGGTAACAATGGCGTGTTAAATACTGTGAACTATCAAAATCAAGATGTCATTACTGCGTATCAAAATGTTGATGTTGCTGGCACCCAATGGGCGCTCATAGTCGAGCAAAGTCAATCTGAAGCCTTTACTTTAGTGAATAACCTCACCACTATTTTTGTGATTAGTTTATTAGTCGTGACAGGATTAATTGCTCTTTTAGCCTTCAAGTTTGCCGCAAGTATTGCAATGCCAATCAAACAGTTGGCTGAATTTTTACTCACGCTCAAAGAAAAATGGCAGTTCTCGATGCGCGCGCCTGTGCATGGTAACGATGAAATAGCTCAAGCAACCAAAGCCTTAAATGAAATGCTCAGCTCTCTACACAGTGCCGTTGGCGATATAAATCAAACTATGTCTCAACTGGCTGATGGTGAATTTAAATCCCGCGTTACTGTCGAGGTCGATGGCGATCTCAATACACTTAAATCAACCATAAACACCTCAGCTGCCAGCATTGATTGCGCTATCGATGAAATCAACGATGTAATGAAGACGATGCGAAATGGTCACTTTGACAAAACCACTACAATCCAATGCCAAGGTCAATTAGCGAGTCTGACCAATAACGTTAATTTAACCGCGCAAGCGCTCGGACAATTTATTAAGCAGGGATCTTTTGTCATGCAGCAAGTCGAACAAGGACTTTATACTCATCGAGTTGAGTTATCTTGTCAGGGCGACTTAATGCATTTTAAAGAAGCCATCAATTTATCAGTTGCCAACACCGAGCGCGTGATCAAAGAGATTGTGAACGTGATGGCAGCCATCGAGCAAGGCGACTATAGCCAATCAATCACCTGTGAAGCGAAAGGTCAGTTAGCACAGCTAAAACAAGCGATTAACGAATCAGCAAGTAGTACTTCTACAGTTATTTCTGGGGCGGTTAATGTGATGCAATCTCTTTCACAGGGTGACTTTAATGTCAGTTTAGATACGCCGTGTAAAGGGGAATTAAAAACCCTGCAAGATTGCATTAATCGAGCGGCCCATGATACCGACAAAGTGATCTCGGATATTATTTCTGTCATGAAAGAAATCGAGAATGGCCACTTTGATAGCCAAGTAGAAAGCCCAGCTAATGGACAACTGGCAGAATTAAAAATTGCAATTAATACCTCAGCTTCCGCGACATCATCATTCATTACTGATGCAGTGATTGTGATGCAATCATTATCGCAAGGAAACTTTACACACCACTTAACCGTCCCAGCCAATGGTGATTTAGCGACTTTAAAAGAGTGTATCAACACCGCCGCAACCGACACAAATACGGTGATATCTGACATCATTAGTGTGATGCAAAAAGTATCCAAGGGCGAATTCGAGCAACAAGTCGCTGTTGCAGCAACAGGTCAATTGCTCGATTTAAAAAACAATGTCAATCATGCGGCGGCACAATGCGATAAAGTCGTTCATGCCGTATCAGAGGTGATGCAGGCTCTGGCAATAGGCGAACTCGATAAGCGTATTCACATCCAAAGCGATGGGGATTTTGACAAACTATTTACCGCGGTAAATACCACTTCAGATACTCTTTCAACCGTATTTGGCCAAACAAAACAAGTGATGGAAGCGGTCGCTAAGGGTAATCTGACTCACACCATCTCATATAACAGTCACGGTGAATACAACGCGGTTAAACAGAGTATTAATGAAACAGTGACAAATCTCGTGGCGATGATTGAAGACATTCATCATACCGCCGACATTGTGACCAAAAGCGCACAGCAGTCTTCTCATGAAACAGCAGAAATAAACCAAAGTGTCTTTCAACAAGTCGAAAATCTTCAAACTATCAGTAATGCCATGAACGACATGAACCAAGCAATCAACAATACCGTGGCGCAAACCGAGCAATCAATGAACTTGTCTATTAAAGCCTATGACTATGCAAACAATGGTGAGCTGGTTGTTGCAAGAGTGGTTGATGCTATGCAAGATATCAATCAATCAGCTCGTAAAATGTCGAGCATTATCAGTACCATTGATGAAATAGCCTTTCAAACCAATTTACTCGCTTTGAATGCGGCCGTTGAAGCAGCTCGCGCAGGAGAGCAAGGACGAGGATTTGCGGTGGTGGCCTCTGAAGTAAGAAACCTCGCGCAACGATCAGCAGCGGCCGCAAAGGAAATATCTGTCTTAATAAAAGAATCTGCAAGTAAAGTTAAACTTGGCGTTGAGCTTGCTACTGAGTCCGGCAGTATCTTAAAGCAAATAACGGTTTCGAGCCATGAAGTTAAGGATGTGATTGACTCAGTAACACGCGCTATGCAACAGCAATCAGGCCAAGTTGCATCCGTTGCACAATCGGTTGTTAGAGTAGACAGTGGCGCACAAGAAAACGCATCTTTGCTTAATAATTTAGCTAACAATTTTGAACAAGTACAAAGCCAAGCTGACGCATTACAAGCATTAATCAACAAATTTAAGCTGATGGAGCATGACGTTATTTCGCTCGATTCCCCTCGTTTGAGCCACACGCAAAAACTCTTAGCCTAATTGGATTTATCCACATGGCGTCAGTTATGGCGCCATTTTTTTGCTTACTGAACACTTTAAAACCATACTTACTATTCACTCACCCAAGTGCATCGTTAGTAAAAAGCATGCGCTATATTTAAATTCAACATTCAATAATGAGGAGAAAAAATGAAGTGGCTATTTTCTCTGTTATTTATTCTCAGCTCATCAGTCTCCTTAGCTAAAGAGCAAATAAATTGGTTGATTATTGATTTTCCTCCTTATTATTTTAATACCGATGATAAAAAGCTTTTAGGCCGAGATAGAAGTGTCATTGCGTTGTTGCAACAGCAATTACCTAACATAGATTTTACTTACCAAACTATTCCAGGAAGTCGATTAATTCATGATCTCACTAACCCTTCTAATCAATTTTGTTTTTTGTCGTTATATAAAACACCTGAGCGACTACAAAAGATTGTATTTACACAGACCTCATCGACATTTGGTATGGCTCCAACAGTCATGATGCTGAAAGAAAAAGCGGTGAAATTAAACTTAATGTCGCACACGCACGTTTCTTTAAAAAAGCTACTCATTATTGATCAACTGACACTCGGATTATCGCCCAACCGATCATTTGGGAATAATCTTGATGTGATTATAAATCAAGCTATATCTGCTCAGATCATTAACCGAGCTGGAATGGATATTTTAGAAAATCTAGTCATGATGCTGCACAAAGAGCGGCTCGATATTGTACTAGGTTACCCCGATGAAGAAATGTATCTTGCTCAAAAGCATCTTATCAATGAAGACCTACGGATATTTCAATTAGATGAAGCCCCTACTTATAGCCGTGGTTATATTGGCTGTACTAACACACCTAAAGGAGCCGAGCATATCGCATTATTGGACAACGCCTTGCTGAATATTTATCAAACGGATGATTACCAACGCGTATTAACGCGCTGGCTTCCACCGTTATTCCACCAGCAGTTTAACGAATTTTTATTAAAAGCGACCCGAACGGCCCCCACCAAACAATAAGTAGGTGACCCTCGTTACTGAGTCATCGACTTACCTATTACTGCTTTATTCCTTCAATATGCAACTCAATATCAACGTGAGTGGATGCAGACCCTAAATCATAGTCAATACCATAGTCGGCAAGCTTTAAACGTGTTTGCCCCATAAAGCCAGCACGATATCCCCCCCAAGGATCTTGACCTTCTCCTACTTTTTCAATCTCAAAGTCGATTGATTTACTCACACCATGCAAGGTAAACAAGCCTGTTACGACACCTTTTTGCTCGTTATCAAATGTGATGCTTGTACTTTTAAATGTGGCCTTTGGATATTTACTCACATTCAAAAAATCTTTCCCTCTAAGATGCTTGTCACGTTCAGCATGATTAGAGTCAATACTCGCTGTATCTATTTCTATCGAAATGGCCGCTTCATTCGCCTTGCTGACATCGTAACTAAATTGGCCATCAAAAGTATTAAATCGACCATGTAACCAACTGTAGCCCAAATGCTTTATTTTAAAATTTATAAAAGCATGCGCCCCTTCTGTATCAACTTTGTATTGCGCACCATAAGCTTGCTGGCTGTTAAGGCCCAATAATGTGACTGCCGCTAACGATAGTCCTACTAAGGTATTTTTCATTACAATCACTCCCACTTATTTTGTTTTATATTTACCATTCGCAGCAATGTGCGATCTTTATCAAAAAAATGATGTTTAAATGCACCTAAAGCATGAACTGCAATCAATGTCATTAAACTCCACGCCAACCAAAAATGAATCTCACCAGCCACATCTTCTTGTTGTTCAATCGAAAAAGGCAGCGCTGGTATGGATAACACGCCAAACACGTCAATTGCTCGCCCGTCAGCTGTCGAAATTAAAAAGCCTGTTAGCACAATTAAAAACATTAACGCATATAAAAGCAGATGAACATAATGAGCAACACTTGCGAGTACCTTTGCAGAAGGTTGCTCAGAATGGATGGGCTCGGGCACGACATTAAAAAAACGCCAAGCAACTCGTGCTAGTAATAGTAAAAAAACACTAATCCCAATACTTTTATGTAAATCAAGAGAGCCTTTATACCAAGCGTCGTAATAAGTTAGTTCGACCATATACAGACCCAGCGCAAATAAAAATACGATGGCAGCAGCCATTAACCAGTGCAATACAATTGCAACTGTTCCATATTGGTGTGATGAATTTTTTAACATGTCCCCTCCCAAGTTTATATAGCCAGTTTACGGAGATAAAATATTAAAAAAATAGCGAAATTAGAAAAACAATTGTGCATATTTGCACAACTATTTACACTGATGTTATTCATTTTGATGAGGAGTTCCCATGCCACAGGTTAGCTGGGATGATTATAGAATCGCTTATCAGGTTGCCTTAGATGGCAGCTTAAGCAAAGCTGCGATTAGCTTAAACATTAATCACAGCACAGTGTTACGTCATATCAATCGCTTAGAAGAGCATTTAAAAGTGACTCTTTTTATCCGCCACCAGCGAGGCTACCAGCTAACAGATGCTGGGTTTGTTTTACTCAACAAAATGCCGACCTTTGAAAGTAACTTCGCTCAGCTTCATAATTTACTCAATGAATGCGAACATGAAATTAGAGGAAAGCTGCGCATAACGACAGTGTTAACTTACTCCACTGAGCTCAATCCTGCATTGAAAGCGTTTATTGAAGCGCACCCTCACCTGCGTATCGAGATCATCGCTACAGATGAAATTGTCCCCTTAAAAAGTGGCAGTGTTCATGTATCAATCCGGATAGGTAAAAAACCCAGCGAACCCGATATTATTGCCAAACATTTAGCTGATATCGAAATTGGCTATTACGCAGCCCAAACTTATATTGATAAACATGGTACACCCAGTCAGCCTGATGAATTTCAAAATCATGCTTGGGTTTTACCCAGCGGAGGAAAGCGTGCTATTCCATTTGTAGATTACATCAATCAACACATTAAAGAAGATAATATCATTTATCAAAGTAATCATTTTCCTGATGTACATCAAGCTGTTATTGATGGTTTTGGGATTGGCCCTCTGGATAAAAAACAAACTATTTTACATCCTCATTTGCAACCAATCCAATCAATAAACTTGGCACCTGCTGAGTCTGTATGGTTTGTTTATCATCGAGATTTAAAGCACAGTCATCGTGTAAAATTGCTCTACCAATTTTTGCAAAGCCACTTATTTACCTAAGATGTACTGTGCTCTCCCTTAAGTATGGAGATTTTACCTGTTCGCTATTTGCTGGCTTACGTATTGTATAAATTTAAGAGGCTAACCTCTTAAATTTATCACCCAATCTAAGGTTTACTGTTTATAATTTATTATCCCTCAGCTTACTTCCAAGGAAGACATTGAAGATGAACCTTATTAAATCTTTAGTTATTTGTTTCTTTGTCTTTTTAAAGTGTGCGCCTGCAAACGCGATTTCAGTGGTATTTATAAACCCTGGGCACCAGCAAGAAAATTCGACTGGCCACTTCTGGCTTAATGTTGACCGTTTTATGCAAGCTGCTGCGGATGATTTTAATATCGATCTCAAAACTTTTTTTGCAAATCGCGATCATATTTATATGAAATCTCTGCTGCTGCAAGCTATTCGCTTAAAACCCGACTTCATCATATTGGTAAATGAAAAAGGGGTCGGTTTAGAAATGCTAAAAATGACCAATCAAGCAAATATTCCCACCTTGTTTCTATTTAATGGCTTAAGGGATGAAGATTGGAAAAATCAAAGCCACAATATCACCGAATACCCTTTTTTAGTGGCCAGTATTGAACCCGATAATTATCAAGCAGGGTTTAAGCTGGCACAAGAACTCCTCAAACAACACCAAATTCGTTCGAATGACCCAGCAAAAATATTAGCCCTTCATGGTGACTACAATACTTATGCCGCCATCGATCGGAAAAAAGGGATGACAGATGCTTTTAATGCAGCAACAATTGCTGTGGAAATAGTTGGTGAAGATGTTGCCAACTGGTCACAAGCTCAAAGTGACACTCTCAGTCAGGCTTGGCTAACACGATTTTCTGATATTAATCTCATTTGGGCAGCCAATGACCCGATTGCATTCGGAGCCAAAAAAGCGTCATTAGAAAATTATCAAAGCCGAGTGATCGGGGGAATTAATTGGGATAAAAAGCCTGACTTTGCCAAAGATCTCATTTCAATAGGAGGTCATGTCACACTTGGGGGATATGCGATGGCTTACATTAATGATTACTACCATCAACTCCTACCACGACAAGAAATCGCATTACAAGTGGATATTTTTGAAAGAGAGTCGAAGCAATCGAGTAAAACCCTCATTTCACTGCAAAATAAACAGCAACTACACAAAATTGATTTTACAAAGTTTAGTTTACAACACCGCACTAGACTAATTTATACAATCGATAACCTAGTGAAGGCTTACAAGCATTAATCAGTTATTCTACGCTGCTGTAATTTTAGCATTTCTGCCTTTATTTCTTGTAGATAGGGGTCATCATACCCGAGCTTTTCAAATTCGTTTATACAGGCTTGATATTGCCCTATCACATCATTATCGAGTACGGTTGGCTTATCTGCCTTTGGGTTAAATGTAAAATCCATCTCACATATCCATCTTGTTGTTTGTGCTGTAATTATATAAAGCTGGGATAGGTAAACATAGGCATGATTATTTAAGTTTTTATGACAGTACTAAATATAAAAGCAGACGATAATGAAAAATAGCTAATATAAACAGTTTGATAGGGAAATAAAAAGAGTTTTGACTCTAAAATAATATTGCTATTTGTACACATTGCAACAACAAACTAAGACAATGTCTCACACTGAATGTAGCTAAATCGGCACTGTTGATAAGCAAGAGTTAGTTTTAAACACAATAAAAAAGAGCAATCACTCCAAATGACTAACAATTTCCCTTCTTGACCCGACTAAGCAATAGCGACTCAAAACCAGCATCCCCAATAACAATTACTTTTGGTCTGGTAAGGCGGTCTGATAAAAATCATATTTATTAATCAGTGCTTGGTAAGCAAGAGTGGTTTTGAAGTCAATTAATGCGCGATTGAATTGTGCTTTTAAGGCTATGTCTTTAAACCCTAAATGATAATGACTGGTTGCAAAAAGTGGATGGATATCAACATTGTCGATATGAGCTTGCTGCATAACAGAACGGCTTATGTAATTAAATATATTCACATCCATCACCACTGCATCAACACGCCCCTTAAGTAACATTTCGACTTGGTGAGTTTGATCGGGTAACTCAAAATAAAATGGACTACGAGTAGTCACTTTGGCATACCTTTCGCCCAACACTATGCTTGCATTTTGGAACCCCACAAACGAAATAGAAGCTAAATCATCAATCGACGTAAAACTAAACCCCCTTCCTTTTAAGGTGATAACCGCATTGTGATAATTAATGTAGCTTTCACTTAATTGCTCCGCACTAATTTTCATACGAGGGCTCAATGTCATCGCAACATCAATTTTACCTTTTTCAAGTAAGTAATGGGAACGGGCAAACGGAACGTAAATAAAATTCAGTCTATAGCCCATTTTGTTAAAAATGGCACGAATTAATTCAATTTCAAATCCTGTATCGTTTTCTTCTATTACATAAGGGGGTTTGTTCCAGCCCACACTGACAGCTAAGGTCGCACCATTGGCTTTACCACTTAAACTAACAGCAAGCACAAACATTAAACTCAATAACCAACACAATCTGAGCATCAACCAAAACCTAATCACGTAACCTTATATGCAGTGTAGCTAATAAAATCTTATCACTGTGATTTTTGATGTTCGAAAAATAGCTCTCTTGCTATGTTTTGATCACTCAGCCAATAGTTTATCTAGAATAACCTGATTAGCTTCTGGAAATTGATAATTCTGTAATTCATGCAAATCTACCCACAATCCTTGCTGGCCTTCGAGTCCTTTTGCTTCGCCGCTAAAATCCTCAACTAAATGAACATCTAAGAACACCGCTTTATCACCATAATCATGGTGGATTTCCATAAATGGGGTTGAGCATCTCACGACTAAATCAACTTCTTCTTTTAACTCTCGCTGGAGAGCTTGTGTTACTGTTTCAGCAGCTTCGACCTTCCCACCTGGAAATTCCCATTTCCCGCCTTGATGCTTATCCTCAGGCCGTTTACAAATAAAGATAGCGTCATTTCGCTTAATCACTCCAACTGCTACATGAACAATTTTTTTCTGTTGAACACTCATTATTCCCTCTCATATTTTTGTTAATCGGTATTTATAGCCCATACACTGACTGAACCAATTAATGTTCAAAAACTAAAAAAGCGACTTTACGTCGCTTTTTTAGTGTTACCACAGCTAATTACTTTAATTTGCCGTGACATTGCTTGTACTTAAGCCCTGAGTCACAAGGACATGGATCATTGCGACCAACTTTGGCTTCAGCTCGAACCATACTTGGTGCAGCAGGTGCTTCACCACCTACTTGCTCGGCTTCTGCATGTTGATATTGTTTTTCAACATTTTCAGCGCGACGACGTTGCTCTTCAACAGCTTCAACATCTTCTTCAGCACGGACTTGTACTTTACTTAAAATGCCCACTACATCGACTTTTAAGTTTTCAAGCATTTCGGTAAAGAGTTCGAACGACTCACGTTTATATTCTTGCTTCGGATTCTTTTGCGCATAACCACGTAAATGAATACCTTGACGAAGATGATCCATAGCCGCTAAATGATCTTTCCAGTGCTGATCTAAGCTTTGCAACATAATCGATTTTTCGAACTGGCGCAGTACTTGTGCACCCACCATTTCTTCTTTTTGCTTATAAGCATTATCGATTACTTCTTCGATACGCTCGCGTAGCTTTTCTTCAAACAATTTATTGTCTTCATCAAGCCATTGCTGTACCGGAATTTCAATTAAGAAATCTGCTTTTAAGCACTCTTCCAAGCCAGGAATATCCCACATTTCAGCTAGAGATTGTGGCGGAATATACAAATCAATCTTGTTATTAAGCACATCTTTACGAATAGCAGTAATTGTTTCTGAAATATCCCCTTCATCGAGTAACTCGTTACGCTGGGCATACACAACTCGACGCTGGTCGTTTGCAACATCATCAAATTCTAATAATTGCTTACGAATATCAAAGTTTCGCGCTTCGACTTTGCGCTGTGCATTTTCGATCGCACGGTTAACCCACGGATGCTCAATCGCCTCACCTCGTTCCATCCCTAATTTACGCATCATATTTGTCATGCGCTCACCAGCGAAAATACGCATCAATGAATCTTCCATTGATAGGTAGAAACGGCTTGAACCTGCATCGCCTTGACGACCAGAACGACCTCGTAGCTGATTATCGATACGACGAGACTCATGGCGCTCGGTAGCGATGATATGAAGACCGCCTGCAGCAATAACATCATCATGAGTTGCTTGCCATTCTAGCTTAATTTGAGCAATTTTTTCGTCAGATGGATTATCTAACTTCGCAATTTGAGCTTGCCAGTTACCACCTAAAACGATATCAGTACCACGACCAGCCATATTGGTCGCTATCGTTACTTTGCCAGGTAAGCCTGCATCAGCAACTATATCGGCTTCTTGTGCATGGAACTTCGCATTAAGCACATTGTGCTGTATTTTTTCTTTGCGTAAAAACTGCGATAAATACTCAGAGCTTTCGATAGAAATGGTACCAACTAACACTGGCTGACCGCGTTTTTGACAATCAATTATGTCTTTTAAAATGGCTTCGTACTTTTCTTCTTGTGTTAAATAAACAAGATCAGCACGATCATCACGGATCATTGGCTTGTTTGTTGGAATTACGACCGTATCCAGCCCATAAATAGATTGAAACTCAAATGCTTCAGTATCAGCTGTACCTGTCATACCTGACAGAGTGTTGTATATTCGGAAGTAGTTCTGGAAAGTGATTGACGCTAATGTTTGGTTTTCATTTTGAATGTTTACCCCTTCTTTTGCTTCAACAGCTTGGTGTAAACCTTCAGACCAACGACGGCCTTCCATTGTACGGCCGGTATGTTCATCAACGATGATAATTTCGTTGTCTTTTACAACATAATCAACATCTTTTTGGAATAATTTGTGTGCACGTAATGCAGCATAGATATGGCTTAACAGTGTAATATTAGCAGCTGAGTACAATGACTCACCTTCTTGCATTAATCCGCGCTCAAGAAGTAATTCTTCGACCTTAACTTGGCCACGCTCTGTTAAATGGATTTGCTTACCTTTTTCATCAATAGTGAAATCACCATCGCCTTCTATACCTTCTTCGTCTTCTTTTTCTTGACGTTCGAGTAACGGAACGATTTTGTTAATTTCAATATACAGTTCAGAGCTATCTTCTGCAGGGCCAGAAATAATAAGAGGAGTACGTGCTTCATCAATCAGAATCGAGTCAACTTCATCGATAACAGCAAAGTTTAGCTCACGCTGAACACGCTCTTCCGGTGAGAAGGCCATGTTATCGCGAAGATAATCGAAGCCAAATTCGTTATTGGTTCCATAAGTAATATCAGCTAGGTATGCTTGCTTTTTATCATACGCATTCATACCCGGTACATTACAGCCAACCGATAAGCCTAAAAACTCAAATAAAGGTCTATTTGTTTCAGCATCACGTTTAGCAAGGTAATCATTCACAGTAATAACATGGACACCTTTGCCACTTAAACCGTGTAAATAAGCGGGTAGTGAAGCCGTTAAGGTTTTACCTTCACCGGTACGCATTTCAGCGATACGACCTTGATTTAGTACCATCCCACCGATCATTTGCACATCGAAGTGACGCATATTAAATACACGCTTAGATGCTTCACGAACAACAGCAAACGCTTCTGGCAGAATATCGTCAAGCGTTTCCCCATCATCAAAACGCTTGCGGAATTGTGCCGTTTTTGCTTTTAATTCTTCGTCTGTTAATGCTTCTATTTGTGATTCTAGAGCATTGATCAACGCCACTGTTTTTCTTAAATTTTTAATGGTGCGATCATTGCGACTACCAAAAATTTTGGTAAGTAAATTAGCTATCATGATAAAACCGTTACAACCCTTGTTTTTGTCAGCCTATGCTAACGCCTAATTTGCACGTGTGCGATATACAGTTCGTAGTGGATTGGTCTGAATGCCTTTGTTGAGCACCTCATAATGCACATGCGCGCCAGTCGAACGGCCCGTATTGCCCAATTCCGCTATCGTCTGCCCTTTTTCAACTACATCACCTACTTTGACTAATAAAGTACGATTATGGCCATATCGAGTTGAGATCCCATTGCCATGGTCAATTTGGACTAAATTACCATAACCTGAGCGCTCTGCAGACCATGTTACCACACCTGCGCCTGTTGTGATGACTGGATCACCCTCAGAACCTGCAAAATCAAGTCCCTTATGCATTGCTGCTTGACCGGTAAATGGATCGTTTCGCATACCATAGTACGAAGATAACCATCCCTGCATAACCGGTTTACCAGAAATTTGTGAACTTTCTTTTATATGGTGATTCATTAACACAGATTCAAGTAGCGACATTTTATGCGCTTGATCTGTCAGCGCCAAGTCTATTTGATCAATTTCTGCCAATACTGACCCAAGCTTTGCTTCTAATGATTGATATTGATCACTGACAGGACCACCTTGGGCCATATTTTGCAACACATCGTATTCATTTTCAGGAATGTTGGCAACCTTTGCAAGTGTCAAACCCAACGCGTTAAGTCTATTCACTTCGCTGTGTAATTGAGCTAACTTTACTTGATAGGATACGAGGTGATCGTCAGCTTTATGACGTAAATCACTCATCATTGCTTGTTGCTGCTGGTAATCTAGCTTGACTTTTAACAAGCTTGCGGCAACATGCTCTCGGTCTGATTGATAGTGATGCCACTGATACAGATTAAGTACTACACTTACAGACAGTACGGCTAAGCTCAATACAGCAAGTGCCATACCTTTATTAAAGCGACATTCAGTCACTTTATTTATTTGATTAACTTTCATATTAACTACTAATACCCACTATGGCTAAAGACAGATACGCACCAAAAACCTTGGATGATTTAATGGCAAACATGTCTAGCCGAATGTCATCTTATGTTGGGAAAAGCCAACAGCTTAACCAGCATCAAGAACTACTGACACAGTGTGTCGGCGCTACTATGGCGCAAAAATGTCGCATAAGCAACTACCGTGATTCTATCTTAGTTATTGAAGCAGAATCGGCAGCCGTGGCAATGCGTTTAAATTATATGAAGATGAGCATCTTATCTGATTTACGAAAAAATGGACTGGCTGATTTATGTCAAATAAAAATCCAAACCTCTCCTCGCGCTGCCGCAGATCAACAAGCACAAAAAAAACGCTCCGAGCCAATTCATAACTCTAGAATACTCAGCCAACAAACTGCCGATGCTTTACTTGAAGTCGCCGAGCATGCTCCAGCTTCTTTAAAAGCAAAACTCGAAAAGCTCGCAGCTCTGAGCAAAAAAAATAAATGACCATATTTTAGATATAAAAAAAAGCTGACTAAGTCAGCTTTTTTTTATATGTCTTTGTTTATGCTTTTACGAGCTCTAAACCTGGCGCTGGCATCGAGACCGTCTCATCAAACGTAGCCCATTGCCAAGCTGATTCTGTTGCCATTAGTTTACGCAATAATTTATTGTTCAAGTCATGGCCTGATTTAAACGCTGTTACTTTGCCCAATAAGTTATGACCTGTCATAAACAAATCACCCACACAATCTAAGATTTTGTGTTTTACAAACTCATCAGGGTAACGAAGGCCATTCGGATTAAGTACTTTGTACTCATCCAAAACAACCGCGTTATCCATGCTACCACCTAGCGCTAAATTATTGGCATGCATATACTCGATATCTTTCATAAAACCGAAAGTACGCGCGCGACTAATTTCTTGAGTAAAGCTTTGCGCAGTAATATCAAGGCCAATGCGTTGACGGCTATCATTGATTGCAGGATGATTAAAATCGATTTGAAAATCGATATGAAAACCATCATATGGTTCAATTTCAGCCCATTTATCACCATCTTCTACGCGTACTTTTTCAGTAATACGGATAAAACGTTTTGCAACTGCCAATTCTTTGATTCCCGCTTTTTGCAACAGGTAAATAAACGGCAATGCACTGCCATCCATGATCGGCACTTCAGGACTATCGAGTTCAACAACTAAATTGTCGATTCCTAATGCAGCAATAGCTGCAATTAGATGCTCTGTAGTCGATAAGCGAACACCGTCTTCGTTAATCAAACAGGTACATAGCTGAGTATCGCCCACGGCTTCAGGTGTCGTGTAAAAATCCACAACCGGATCAAGGTCCACGCGACGAAATACAATCCCAGTATTCGCAGCGGCAGGTCGGAGAGTAATAGAGACCTTTTCTCCCTTATGAAGCCCAACTCCAACGGCACTTACTAACTCACCAATCGTACGTTGTTTAATCATAGGCAATGCTTCGCTTATATTAATTAATAAAATGACGGCAGATCTTACCACAAGTAAGACCAGCTGACAATTCGATTGATTACTTATTAATCAGCTTGTTTACGTAAAAAAGCTGGAATGTCAAAATAATCGCCTTCTGCTGGTTTCTTTGCAGCTGGAGCATGCTCTTTTGCTGCCGTTTGTTCCGTATGATTTTGCGTCACAGCCTCATCACTTTGTGATGTTTGGTTAGCAAAACTCGGTACAAACACACCAGGATTAGTTGCTACATTGCTCGCAACATCTGAACCCGACGCTTTCTTTAAGTTATTTTCAACAATCCCAAATTGTGGACGACGATCGCCACCTAGGCCTGTTGCAACAACAGTTACTCGTAATTCATCGCTCATATCAGGATCAATTACCGCACCAACAACCACAGTCGCATTTTCAGATGCGAGTGCTTTCACATGATTACCGACCGTTTCAAATTCTTCGATCGCAATATCCATACCGGCAGTGATATTAACCAAAATACCTTTGGCACCAGTTAAATCAACATCTTCAAGTAATGGGCTTGAAATAGCAGCTTCCGCCGCTTCTTGAGCACGATCAGGGCCTGAAGCCGAAGCTGTTCCCATCATCGCCGTACCCATCGCTGACATAACAGTACGTACGTCCGCGAAATCCACATTGATCAAACCTGAGCGAGTGATAAGTTCTGCAATACCTTGTACCGCACCATATAAAACATCATTCGCTTTTGCGAATGCGTCTAATAATGTCGTACCTTTACCCAAAACTTTAAGTAATTTATTGTTCGGAATTGTAATTAAAGAATCAACAATCTCAGAAAGCTCAGCAATACCTTGGTCTGCAGCTGCTGCACGTTTCTTACCTTCGAAATCAAACGGGCGTGTCACAACTGCAACAGTCAAAATTCCCATTTCTTTGGCCAGTTTAGCCACAACAGGCGCTGCACCTGTACCTGTGCCACCACCCATACCAGCAGCAATAAAGATCATGTCAGCCCCTTCAAGGCTTGCACGAATTGTTTCTGCATCTTCTTCAGCTGATTCTCGACCAACAGCAGGGTTTGCACCGGCACCTAGGCCTGATGTAATTTTAGTCCCAAGCTGCACAGTGACATCTGCAGACGACTTACGTAATGCTTGCGCATCCGTATTTGCTGTTATAAAACGCACGCCTTCAATTTGGCGCGTTACCATGTGCTCAACAGCATTACCGCCACCACCACCGACACCGATGACTTTAATGACAGCTTCTTCGCTGTGCTGCTCCATATAATCAAACATATTCACTCTCCGACTAGAGTTTAAAATTCACCTTGGAACCATTTAGTAACGCGGTTCCACCAATTTGTGCTAACACTCTCTGTTGACTTTCTTGCATTTGCGACTTGCATTGTTCGGCCATATTGTAACAAGCCTACAGCTGTCGCGAATGAAGGATCATCAACATAGTCAGACAGCCCAACCATCCCGATTGGACTACCAACACGTGCTGGCATCTGAAAAATTTCTTCTGCTACTTCCAACGCATGGGCCATTTTTGCTGTACCGCCAGTTAATACAACCCCAGCAGCAATTTGTTCTTCGAGCCCAGAACGACGGATTTCTTCCATTGCTAATTCAAATAATTCTCTAAAGCGAGGTTCAACCACCTCCGCTAACGTGTGGCGGGACATAATTCGAGCAGGTCGACCACCAACACTAGGAACCTCTATAGTATCCTCTGTGCTAGCCCTTTGGCTACTTGCACATGCATATTGCACCTTAATTGCTTCAGCGTGCGAGATAGGGGTACGGAATATCTTCGCGATATCACCTGTTACCTGATTACCTGCCACGGTAATAACCGCTGAATGGCGTAAAGAACCATTGGTATAAATCGTAATATCCATGGTCCCTCCACCGATATCAATCACCGCTACACCTAGTTCTTTTTCGTCTTCCGTTAACACTGAATAGCCAGACGCTAACGCAGAAAAAATCAGCTGATCAACATGCAAACCACAGCGTTCAACACACTTTTCAATATTTTTTGCCATGTCATTTGAGCAAGTAATAATGTGTGCACGCGCTTCCATTCTTACACCACTCATACCCAAAGGGTTTTTAATTCCCTCTTGCATATCAATGCTATATTCTTGCGGCAAAGCATGGAGCATTTTTCGTTCAGCAGAGATAGGTACAGATTTAGCAATATGAATCACATTTTCAACATCTTCAGAGCTAACTTCTGCATTATTAATCGCGACAACACCATTCTCATTTTGACATTGAATATGCTTACCAGAAATTCCTAAGTAAACAGAGCTAATCCGACAATCTGCCATGATTTCAGCTTCATCAACAGCACGCTGAATCGACTCAGATACTAGGTTTAAGTCATTCACACCACCTTTATCCATGCCGTGCGAAACTTGAGTTCCAACACCAACAATACTTAATTTGTTATCTGCTGTTATTTCGCCAACCGTTGCAACGACTTTTGATGTACCTACATCAAGTCCAATCACTAAATTGCGTTCTGCCGACTTTGTCATGCTTTACTCTTTTGTTGTTGTAATTGTTGTGACTGAAGTTGCTTCCAACTCACTGCCAGCCCAGTATCATATCTTAAATCGACCACATCGACCTCTGCATCCTTGCGTTTTAATAAATAAGGGTATAAATCAATAAATCGTTGTACCCTTTGTGCTTTTTCTTCACGGCCTAAATTTAATTTAATGCCATTATCTAACCAAAGTTGCCATGAAAATCGCTCTGACAACGCTAAGCTGGTTAACTTAAAATTATTGATGTAAAACAATTCATGAAATTGCTGAAATGTTTGCCATGCCTCTTGCTCACTCCCCTCAGGACCAAATAAATCGGGCAGTGGCTGAGTAATATTTTTTTTAGGGGCTTGAAATGCCTCCCCTTTATCATTCAATAGCTGATCGTCATTCCACACCGCTACCGGCACATGCTCTACCACAAAAACCTTTAATGTGTCAGGCCACTGTTTACGAATAGATGCACTAGCAACCCAAGGTAAATCAACCACTAAATCTTGAACTTGATTGACATCAAGTTCAAAAAAGCTCGATAAATCAGCTTTTCTAATCGCTGACAAAATCTGTTTTTCACTGGTGTAAACAGGCGCTCCGAGCACGACCACTTGTTTAATTTGGCTGTTCTTTTCACTTGCCATCCAATTACTTACGGAGACAAAGCTGTGTACTAATCCAATCAACACCAATAAAAAGAAACCTAAGCCAAAAAACAACGACCAATTAATGCGTTGTTTTATCTGACTCAGTGTTTCCAGAAATTGTTTCATACTAAAGCGTTTGCTCCAATATATTTATAACTAATTGGTTGAAATTTATACCATTCGCTTTCACAGCCATCGGTACAAGTGATTTTTCAGTCATGCCCGGTACAGTGTTTACTTCTAGCAAATAAAACTGACCGTCTTTGTCTTGCATAGCATCAACGCGCCCCCAACCAGATGCGCCGACTAGCTTAAAAGCTTGCTGTGCGAGCTGTTGCAAATAATCAGTTTGATCCGACGTCAGATCTGCTGGACAAAAATACTGCGTGCTATTCGCTTGATATTTTGCTTCGTAATCATAAAAACCACGAGGCGTAACCATTTCGACAATCGGCTGTGCAATTCCTGCAATCACAGTCACAGTAAACTCTCGACCAGTAATCCACTTTTCAAGCATCACCGTATCATCAAAACGAAATGCATCATTAATTGCTTGATTCAGCTGCGCTGCAGTATCAGCCTTTGCCATCCCGATACTTGAACCTTCATGGGCAGGCTTAACCATAACCGCACCGAATTGAGCAATAATTTGTTCAACGTCAAAATGCGCGCCTTGCTCAACAACTAAAAAATCCGCAGTGCTCAAATTTCGTGCTTTGAATAATTCTTTGCAACGCACTTTATCCATGGCCAAAGCCGAGCCTAATACGCCACTTCCTGTATAAGGCAATCCAAGAAACTCTAGTGCTCCTTGAATCGTGCCATCTTCGCCACCTCGGCCATGCAAGGCGATAAAAGCACGATCGGTGTGCAAACTTTTTAAATCAAATAAATTACGCTCAGCGGGATCAAATGCAAATGCATCTACGCCTTGCTCTGATAACGCATTAAGCACTGCTTGACCAGAACGAAGGGACACTTCGCGTTCTGCTGAACTTCCGCCCATTAACACGGCCACTTTACCAAACTGCTGTGGATTCATGCATTCACCTGCTTTAACTTCTCAATATCTAACTGGGTATCAGCCAGTACTTTAACTAATTGGCCGATATTACCGGCACCTTGTGTCAGCACTAAATCATCGCCATGTAACACTTCACTAAGCACTTGTGGTAAATCCGCAGGGCTAGCAATATAAAGAGGCTCTTTACCTCTTTGACGTAAGCTCCGACAAAGACTTTTACTATCAGCTCCTGGAATGGCTTGCTCTCCTGCAGGATACACCTCAAGCAACAGTAATAAATCAACATCCGCTAACACCTGCACAAACTCTTCGTAAAGATCACGGGTTCTGGTATATCGGTGTGGTTGATACGCCATCACTAAGCGTTTTTCAGGCCAGCCCTCTCTTACCGCTTTGATTGTCGCGGCCACTTCTGATGGGTGATGACCATAATCATCAACCAGCATCACGTCACCACGCTCAGTTGAAAATTGCCCATAATGCTGAAAGCGTCGACCAATTCCTTCAAACTCACTTAACGCTGCGATAATAGCGTCATCCGCAATCCCTTCATCTTTTGCGACAGCAATTGCCGCCGTAGCATTAAGTGCATTATGAAGGCCAGGCATATTCAAGTTAACAGCTAAGGCATGCCCTGATTTATCTGTGACAGTAAACGTACTTGTATTACCTGATTGGCTAAAGCCAGTCATTCGATAATCAGCATTTTCAGCTTGACCATAGGTTAAGAACTTGCGGCCAAATCTTGGCTGTAATTCTTCAATCACGGCATCGTCTGCGCAAACAACCGCTAAACCGTAAAATGGTAAGTTATGGATAAACTCAATGTAGGTGTCTTTCATATTTTCAAAGTCACCTTGGTACGTATCCATATGATCAGCTTCAATATTGGTTATCACTGACACCATAGGCTGAAGATGCAAAAATGACGCATCGCTTTCATCAGCTTCAGCAATCAAAAAGCGGCTTGAGCCCAATTTTGCATTAGTCCCAGCACTATTTAATAACCCACCGATTACGAACGTTGGATCTAATTCAGCCTTTGCAAAAATGCTGGCGATTAAACTGGTTGTCGTTGTTTTCCCATGCGTTCCAGCAATGGCAATTCCATGGCGAAAGCGCATTAATTCAGCCAACATCTCTGCACGACGTACAATAGGTGTATGATTTTGCTGGGCCGCTATAATTTCTGGGTTGCTATGATCTATCGCACTTGAGACTACTACCACACTCGCATTTGCTACATTACAGGCCTCATGGCCAATATAAATTGTCGCCCCTAACGCAGATAAGCGCTCTGTCATTGAGTTTGCAGCGATATCTGAGCCGGTAATTTTATAGCCTTCGTTCGCTAACACTTCAGCAATTCCACCCATACCCGCACCACCTATACCAATAAAATGGATAGATTCGACACGTCTCATTGCGGGTAACTTACTTATTTGATTCACTAAATTCTCTTTATTTACTTAATTGTTCACAGTACATAGCCATTTGCTCTGTCGCATCTAGCTTTGCTAGCGCTTTGGCTTGTTTAGCCATGTCACTGATTAATTCTTTATTCTCAACATATGGTTGCAATAGCGCAACCAAACGCTCTGTATTCATTTCGTGCTGCTGGATTAGCAAAGCAGCATGACTATCGACTAAATAGCCCGCATTTGCCGTTTGATGATCATCCACAGCATGAGGGAACGGCACAAATACGGCCATTTTACCTGCCGCTGCAATTTCACTAACGGTTAATGCACCTGCTCGGCAGATCACCAGATCCGCCCATGCATAAGCTTGATCGATATCATCAATAAACTCACTCACATTAGCGGTCAATGCAAGCGATTGATATTGCGCTGTTACGCCACCAACATGCCCCTTGCCTGTTTGATGCCAAACAGACATCGGCTTAATCTCATTTAATTTTGCAAACACTTCTGGCAGTGCATCGTTAAGCGCAGCAGCCCCAAGGGATCCACCTACGACCAAGACTTTGCATTTTTGTTCATCAAAGTGGTGAATGATCTGGCTAACACTGGTGCGTACAGGATTTCCCACCAGTGTGGCTATACCTTGTTCAAATGCAGCCGGAAACGCCGCACATACTCGGTTAGCAAACTTGGCGAGCAGCTTGTTACTCACTCCAGCAACCGCATTTTGCTCATGAATAATTAACGGAATGCCAAGAGTTTTTGCTGCTATACCAGCGGGGCCGGTTACATACCCCCCCATCGCTAGCAACACATCAGGCTGCTCTTGTTGCATAATTTTACGTGCTGTAAAAATCGCTTTTAACACCATAAAAGGAGCGGTGAATAAGCGTTTTAAACCATTTCCACGTACGCCTTTAACCTTAATAAAGCGAATATCAAAGCCATGTTTTGGTACTACGCTTGCTTCCATTCTGTCAGCGGTGCCAAGCCACACGACTTGCCAGCCTTGTGCTTTTAAATACTCAGCCACAGCAATACCAGGAAAAATATGCCCGCCCGTTCCACCAGCAACCACCATCAGCTTCTTAGTCATTTTTTTCGGCCTCCTGTGGCTTGTTTCGTGGCCATTTTAACTTCAAAATCAACACGTAATAAAATCCCTGCGGCGAGCGTCATGATCATTAAACTTGAGCCACCATAAGACACAAAAGGAAATGTCAGCCCTTTGGTCGGGAGCATTCCTGCGCTTGCGCCAACATTAACGATGCTTTGAAACGCAAACCAAATACCGATTGCCAAGGCAAAGTAGCCTTCGTACTCTTTACCAGCTTTAAGCGCCCGCTGCCCAATAGAAAATGCGCGATAAACCAAGGTCGCAATGACCAATAAAATACTTAACACGCCAATAAAACCAAGCTCTTCGCCTATCACTGCAAAAATAAAATCATTATGCGCTTCAGGTAAATATTGCAGCTTCTGCACACTGTTGCCGAGTCCCTGACCAAACCAACCACCGCGGCTGTAAGCCATTAACGACTGAACTAATTGATAACCCTTGCCAAAGGGATCATCCCAAGGCTCTAAAAAGCCGACTACTCTCGCCATTCGGTATGGTTCAAAGACAATTAAAATCACCACCAAAAAAGCCGCGGTTACAAGCAATGCAAAGAACTGCCATAATTTAGCCCCGGCAATAAACAACAATCCTAGAGTCGTGACAAACATCACTAACACAGTCCCTAAATCCGGCTGTTTAAGAATCAGCAAGGCATAAATAGCAAACACAGCTATTGGCTTCGCAAACCCTTTTAAGTTCTCTTGTACCTCAGCACGCTTTCGAACTAAATAGCCCGCGATATAACTGAAAAAGCATAATTTTGCGACTTCAGCGGCCTGCAAACCAACCGGCCCAACCGGGATCCAGCGTTTCGAACCATTCACTTCGCGACCGACAATAAGCACCAACACTAACAAACCAAGCCCGATAAATAACAACGGCATATTGGCTTTTTTCCACCACTCCATTGGCACAGTTGTACTAAACCAAAATAACAAAATACTCATGCCTAAAAACATGCTGTGGCGAATGGTGATATGAAACGGGTTATCATACAAACGCTCAGCCACTGGCATCGACGCACTGCTGACCATTACAAAACCCAAACCAATCAAAAGCAGCACGCAATATAAAAGTTTGATATCAAACAGTGGCTCGGGTTTATCCGAGCTAAATCGCCGTTGAAATTGCTCTACAAGCGTCATAGAGATGCTCCTGTCACGCACTGCACAAACTCTTTTCCTCGTGCCATGTAATTAGGATACATATCTAAACTGGCACACGCTGGTGCCAATAAAACTCGGTCGTGATGAGTCGCTAACGACTTCGCAAGGCTAACGGCTTCAGCCATGCAGGTCACTAAATGCGCCCCATCTTTTAACGCTGCGATTTGCTTGGCATCTTTACCAAAACAAATGAGTTCCGCAACGTACTGATTGAGGTAGTGAGTCAATGGCGAAAAATCCGCCCCTTTACCTTCGCCGCCCGCGATTAAAATTAATCGTCCAGTTTTTCTGGCTAATCCTTCAATTGAGCTAATCGTCGCCCCAACATTGGTGGCTTTTGAATCATTAAAAAACTCCACTCCATCTTGCTCAGCAACAAATTGGCAGCGATGCTCTAAACCTTGAAAAGACTGAAAAGCTTTATGGAAAATATCACTGCTTAACGTAAATGGTGACAGTAAGGCCATCACAGCTAATGCGTTGAGTTGATTATGTTTACCCACAGCACGCAGCGCCGATACCGGCAACACAACTTGAGAATGAGCACTAAAAAAGGACTCAGTATTAACCTCACTTAAATGAAAATCAGCATCATAAGCACCAAAGCTGACACTTTCTTGCTGATTAAGTGGGTGAGTTAGCACATCATCAACATTAAATACCGCTAATTGGGCACCTACATAGATGCGTTGCTTGGCAGCGCAGTAACTTTCCATTCCTGTATAACGATCCATATGATCTTCACATAGATTCAAAATACAGGCGGAGACTGGCGTTAAACTGGAGGTTGTTTCTAACTGAAAGCTCGATAACTCCAGTACAAAAATATCAATGTTTTCATCAATCACATCTAGCACTGGGGTGCCAATGTTACCTGCAAGCGCAACTTTTTTACCCGCAGCTTCAAGCACTTCGGCAGCTAATGTAACCACTGTCGATTTACCATTCGAGCCGGTCACAGCAACAACAGGCTTAGTATTTAAACGTGCAAATAATTCGATGTCGCCAATCACTTCCACTTCGGCGGCAAGTGCTGCTTGAACTTGTGGTGTGGCAAGCGCTATACCTGGGCTTATCACTATCAAATCACAGTTAGCTAAATCAGCACCATCAAGATCGCCAAAATACGTGTCTAAATGTGGCCACTGTAGCGCTAGTTCCTCACTACCAGCAGGATTTGGACGACTATCGACCACTTTAAAGTTGATATTTTTGCTTTGCAGAAAACGCACAGTGCTCAGGCCGGAAACTCCGAGCCCAAGCACAATAATTCGTTGTGATTGTAACTGCGTTAAATAACTCATTTATCGTATCTTTAAAGTCGCTAAACCAGCCAAAACTAACACCACCGAAATAATCCAAAACCTTACAATTACACGAGGTTCAGGCCAACCTTTAAGTTCATAATGGTGGTGGATCGGTGCCATTCTAAATATTCGCTGGCCACGCAATTTATACGAGCCAACTTGTAAAATTACAGATAACGCTTCCATAACAAAAACTCCGCCCATAATGATGAGTACTAGTTCTTGTCTTACTAAAATCGCAATAATCCCCAGCGCTCCACCGAGTGCTAGCGAGCCCACATCACCCATGAAAACTTGTGCTGGGTAAGTGTTAAACCATAAAAATCCTAACCCTGCGCCGACAATCGTCATGCACACAATCACTAACTCACTTGTCAGAGGAATATGTGGCAGGTGTAAATAAGTCGCATAATTAATGTTACCCGTCACATAAGCAATGAGCGCTAACGCAGCTGCCACTAAAATGGTTGGCACTATTGCGAGTCCATCAAGACCATCGGTCAAATTGACGGCATTAGAAGTACCGACAATGACAAAATAACTCATCACAATGAAGAAAATACCCAGTTGTGGTAAAAGCTCTTTAAAGAAAGGCACCACTAATGATGTTTCTGCGCTTAAGGTTGCCGTGCTGTATAAAAAGACCCCCGTTGCGATGGCAATAACGGATTGCCAAAAATATTTCCAGCGAGCGATTAGGCCTTTACTGTCTTTACGTACAACCTTGCGGTAATCATCGACAAAACCCACAACCCCCAATGAACCAATCACAAATAACGTGACCAACACATATTTATTGCTCAAATCTGACCACAACAAAGTACTTGAGAATATCGATACTAAAATCAAAACCCCACCCATTGTCGGTGTGCCCGATTTAGATAAGTGCGACTCGGGGCCATCATCACGAACCGTTTGTCCGATTTGCATGCGCTGCAAATAGCGGATCACTTTAGGACCGAAATACAAAGAGATAAATAAAGCGGTCAACACCCCTAAAATAGAGCGGAATGTCAGGTAAGAAAAAACATTAAACCCTGAATAATACTGTGTTAAGTATTCCGCTAACCAAACTAACATGACTGTGCTCCATTATTTTTATTTTGAGCATCTGCGACAATCTCTTGCACCAACAACTCCATACGTGAACTACGCGATCCTTTTACTAAAATGGTAATTGGACCCTCAACGCCAGCCATATCTGATGCTATGGCTGCTAATAACTGACTGCGTGATGAAAAGTGCAATCCAGGTTGTTCGTAAACATCACTGGCATAACGACTTAACACCCCTAAACTATAAAACGAGCTAATGCCTTTTTGTTTAGCATATTCACCCACTTCTTGATGATATGAACGCGCCTCTTCACCCAGCTCTCCCATGTCACCAAAAGCAAAAATTTTATGCCCATCAATGCCAGCCAATAAATTTATCCCAGCTTTAACTGACTGAACATTGGCGTTGTAAGTATCATCAATTACTGTTAAATCTTGATTGACTTCAATGAGATTTACACGCCCTTGAACCATTGGCATTGTCGCTAAACCTTTAGCGACTTGTGCTAAAGTCACCCCAAAAGGCAGTGTTAAAGAAGCAGCGATTAACGCGTTGGTGACATTATGCTCACCTGGGATCGTTAATTTAACTGCAACTTGCTCGCTACCGCAACATAAGGTAAACGATGCTCGGCCAAATCGATCGAGTGTGATCTGCTCAGACCAAACATCTTTTTGCTCGGTCGCTGAGAACTGAGTCACTTGGCTCTCACCTAAGCTGCTGAGCCAATAGTCAGCATAAGGACTATCGGCGTTTACTACGGCGATTCCATCTGGTTTTAAACCGGTGAATATTTCACCTTTGGCTTGCGCCACACCGTCTAATGAACCAAACCCTTCTAAATGCGCAGCTGCAACATTACACACCACCGCAACATCAGGCTTAACCAATGAAGTGGTATAACCGATTTCACCAATGTGATTCGCTCCTAACTCTATCACTGCATATTCATGCTGTGGCTCAAGTCGTAATAACGTCAGTGGCACGCCAATGTCATTATTGAAGTTCCCTTTTGTTGCGAGTACGTTGCCGTGATTTTCCAAAATCGCTGCACACATTTCTTTGACAGTCGTTTTACCAACACTGCCTGTGATCGCTATTGTTTTTGGTTTAACTTGCGCCATGACAGCCGCACCTAACTGACCTAAGGCTAAACGAGTGTCGGGCACAATAAACTCAGGAACTTGAACCGTCACTGAATGATCAACAATCACTGCGATTGCGCCTTGTGCTATGGCTTGTTCAACAAACTTGTGGCCATCAAAATTAGGCCCTTTTAAAGCTAAAAATACTTCACCCGGTTTGATCGTTCGAGTATCCGTATTGATATTAAGCACCGTATCGTTTTGACCTTCATACGATGTTGATAAAACTTGTTTAATCCAATTAAAATCCATTGGGATCATCAGCATTGCCCTTTTAACAGCTGTTGGACCCACGCCCTATCACAAAAGCGTAAAACCTGATTTGAGATGATTTGATAATCCTCATGACCTTTTCCGGCGATTAAAATAACATCATCAGCAGAGGCCTGAGTAATGGCTATTTCAATGGCCTTTGCACGATCGGCTTCTAAAACAACCTGACTGAGATCGCTCAGTCCTGCTGCTACATCAGCAATGATGTGCATCGGATTTTCACTACGAGGATTATCACTTGTTATTATTATTTTATTGGCATATTGCGCCGCAGCTTTTGCCATCAGTGGGCGCTTACCTTTATCTCTATCGCCACCGCAGCCAAACACACACGTCACTTTACCAGGCACGTGCTGTTGTAATGCTTTGAGTGCCAGCGCGAGGGCATCGGGTGTATGAGCATAATCAACTACGCAAGTTGGTTTATTTGGGGCACTAAATGCCTGCATGCGCCCAGAAACAGGCGCTAAACACTTAATTGCGTCAACTAACGCGCCCAACTCAAACCCTAAACTTAATAATGTCGCGATAGCTGCGCTTACGTTGTATAAATTAAACTCACCAAACAGCGGACATTGGATAGCAATATTTCCCCAACTAGTGATCAATTGGGCATGTAATCCTGTTGCGTGGTATTGCACTGATGCAAACAGCACATAATGCTCAGATTCAAGGCTTGAGATATCTAGATCGTGCGGCGCTTTTCCATAGACAACACAGCGATTAAACTCGTTATTAGCTAACCATGCTTTTGCGGTGAGATCATCGCGGTTAAATACGCAGATTTCTGGTTGGTAAGATTTAAACAGCGTCAGCTTTGCATCAGCATAACTATCCATATCACCATGATAATCAAGATGATCACGCGACAAATTACTAAACACAGCGACTTTAAAGCGATTTTCAGCGGTGCGACCTTGCACTAAACCATGTGATGACACTTCCATCGCGACTAACTGGGTATGTTGCTGATGGAGCTGACTCAAAATTTGCTGAAGTTCAACACAGGAAGGCGTGGTATTGTCTAAAGAAGTTAACGCATCTGGCTGACCCCACCCTAAGGTACCAATTACAGCACTTGATGAATGACACGCTTTGGCTAAGTGAGCGATCATGCTCGTTATAGTCGACTTTCCATTGGTGCCGGTTACCCCAATTAAGTCTAATTTTTCACTCACTCGTCCATAAAAATCAGCACTAATAATTGCGAGCTTTTCATTTAGATCATCGATTAATACGATTTTTTCATCCGTAATGCTAAGCGAGCAGTGACTATCGACCAATGCGAGCACGGCTCCTTGTTCAAATGCTTTTGCGACATATTGACCGCCATCTTGGGCATGACCCTGAATAGCGATAAAAACATCTCCGGGCTTAACTTTACGACTATCGAGTACTAAGTCCTGTACATTTACATCAGGAATTTCAATGGCAAACTGCGCCATAATTTGCTTAAGATCAGACATCATTACTCTCCTGATCTTCTAATGTGGCATAATTTTCAAGGTCTGGTGCTACATTTAAAATACGTAACGCGCCCGACATAATTTCTGCAAATGCAGGTCCTGAAACCGCGCCACCATAATACACATCGCCACCTGGTTCATTGACCATCACAACAACCGCTAAACGCGGTTCTGACACCGGTCCAACCCCTGCAAAATAACCAACATATTCGTCACCATAACCGCCGGCTATCGCTTTTTTAGAAGTACCCGTTTTACCTGCAACACGATAACCATCCACTTTTGCATTCGGTGCCGTGCCGCCTTTTTCAAAAACACTTTCCATCATCTCAACCACGGCTTTGACATTGTGCTCTTGCATAATGCGCTCGCCAGGCATTGGCTCTGATTGCTTTAAAATAGTCAACGGACGTGAAATTCCCCCCGAGCCAAGCGTGGCATAAACTCGCGCTAACTGTGCCGTACTTACAGAAACCGCGTATCCATACGATAATGTCGCAATTTCAAAATCAGACCAACGACGATCGGGGCGATATAAACCGCTGCTTTCTCCGACCATATTGGTACCAGTATCTTCACCAAAACCAGCTTTTTGATAAAAGCGGACTAAGTAATCTTTTGGTAACGTTTGTGCGATTTTGGCAACACCCATATTGCTCGATTTTTTTAAAATCTCACGCAGGCTCATTTCTTTATTATTACGAGGATCAGTCACCACTCGACCGCCCACACGCATCCAGCCTGGGTGGGTATCAATCACTTCGTCTGACACAATCGACCCATATTCGAGACCCGCCAATACAGCCAAAGGTTTTACCGTTGATCCAGGTTCAAATAAGTCAGTGATAGCACGATTGCGGCGTTTATGTGGGGCCGCATTGGTTAAATTATTCGGATTAAATGAAGGGCTGTTTACCATAGCTAAAATTTCACCCGTTTTAACATCCACCACCATCGCCGATCCTGACGTCGCTTTATAACTTAATACTGCTGATTTTAACGCTTTATAAGCAATACCTTGAATGCGTTGATCAATGCTCAGCGTTACATCTTGTGGTTCGACTCGTTCACGCTCGTCGAGTACTTCAATTTCGCGGCCTCTAGCATCTTTTCTAACTGTTCTGCGCCCATCCGCTCCGGTTAGCGCTTGATCGAATAAGTTTTCAATTCCTTCAATACCCTCACCATCAATATTGGTAAAGCCGACGACATGGGCTGCAACTTCACCAGCTGGATAGTAACGTTTTGATTCATCGAGTAAGTGAATACCTGACAGTTTTAAATTGGCGATATAATTGGCGACCGCAGGAGTGATTTGACGCTTGAGGTACACATAACGGCGACTTGGATCATCACGAAGACGTTGATTAATTTCACTTTGAGAATCATGCAACACATCGGCAAGCTCGCGCCAACGAGGATCGTTTTGATAAACAATGTTTTTACGTTTATCAAGCTCAGCCTGATCTTTTTGCAATAGCTCCATATTTTCGCCTTGCTTACGCGCAGCTTTTAAAACTTTCTGTTCAAGTGATTTATCGAGTGCCTTAGGATCAGCATAAACACTCACCACAGGCACGCTCACTGCCAACTCGTTGCCATGACGGTCAAAAATCATCCCTCGTTGAGCATGAAGCGCCTCAACACGTAATGTGCGTTTATTGCTTTCATCAATAGCCATATCCGGCTCAATGATTTGAATATAGGCCGCACGAGCAGCCAGTGCGATAAACACTGCAAGCATAACAAAGCAGACGAGAAAAAATCGCCAAGCGATAAAGCTATTTCCTACCTTTTTCCTTTGACCATCCGTCATGGTAAAATCACCACTTGTTCATCTTTGCTGTCTGGGCGTTTCATTTGTAATTTTTTACTCGCGATATCTTCAATGCGCGCATGCTGAGCGTAAAACTCTTGCTCCACCAGCAAGTATCGCCACTGCAAATCATACTCATCACGTTGTTGTAATAATTTATCTTGCTGAATCAACTCTTGGCGTGACAAGTGTGTCACTTGAACCACAGCCAACGCTGATACCAAAATAAGAAAAAGCAGCCCCGAAGTGAACTTCTCCCTAAAAAGTCCCCCCACTATTTCAGCAAAGAGATTGGGTTGCCTCATTATAGGTTTTTGGCTCACCCTAACCTCTGTGCTATGCGAAGGACGGAGCTGCGCGCACGGCTATTTCGGGCAAGCTCTTCAGCGCCCGGTTTAATGGCTTTACCTACCGCCTTTAACGTCAATTTTTGTTGTAACTGCGCATCCGTTAATGGCAAACCGCGAGGTAAAGCTTCGCCTTTACTTTGCTTTTTAATAAATTGTTTAACAATTCGATCTTCTAGTGAATGAAAAGAAATCACCACCAAACGTCCACCAGGCTTAAGCACTTCAAGTGAAGCATGTAACGCTGTTTCAATTTCTTCTAATTCGCTATTGATATAAATGCGAATGGCTTGAAACGCGCGGGTTGCAGGGTGTTTGTGCTTATCTTTGACCGGCACAGCTTCATCAATTAACTTCGCTAATTGCGCTGTTGAAGTGATAGGCGTGTGCTCACGTGTTTCAATAATTTTATGAGCAATGCGACGGCCAAACTTCTCTTCACCGTAGGTTTTTATCACCCATGTAATATCTTCTAATTCAGCTTCAGCCAACCACTGTGCCGCACTTCGCCCTGCATTGGGATTCATACGCATATCAAGGGGGCCATCTTTCATAAAACTAAAACCACGCTCCGCATCATCTAGTTGCGGTGAAGACACGCCTATGTCGAGCAAAATGCCATCGACTTGACCAATTAAACCCGCTTCTTCAGCAACTTGTTTGATTTCAGAAAAGGTGTTGTACGCAATAGAAAAACGGTCATCATCGGCATATTTCTCAGCAGCTTTAATCGCTTGCGGATCACGATCAATGGCTTGTAAACGACCTTTCTCGCCTAACTTTTTCAGTATTTCACCCGAATGGCCGCCACGGCCAAAGGTGCCATCGATATAAATGCCATCTGGTTTGATTGCCAATGCATCAATGGTTTCATTCATTAATACTGATATATGTTCAAAGTTATCTGACATTAGTCGTTTTAAGCCTTATTTATTAATGTTTGTTATGTTTGACTGTGTTAAAAAGAAAAGTCTTGTAACCGCTCTGACAGTTCAAAACTCCCCTGCTGCTCTTGGGCGATATCAGCCTGCATTTGCTGCTGCCAACTATCTTCATCCCACAGCTCAAATTTGTTTAATTGCCCTACCAGCATGAGTTTTTTATTTAATCCTGCATGGGCTCTTAACGGTGAAGACAATAAAATTCGACCATTTTTGTCAAGCTGACAGTCCATCGCATTCCCGAGAAGTACTCGCTGTACTCGACGCTCATGTGGATTCATACTCGACAATTTTAATAGTTTACTTTCAATTAGTTGCCACTCACTCAGTGGATAAAGTAATAAACATGACTGCTGTAAATCAACGGTACATACCATTTGGCCTTCACAATCTGCTTGCAGCAAAGCGCGGTACTTGGTCGGTATTGCCAAGCGCCCTTTATCATCAAGACTGATTGAGTACGCACCACGGAACATAGATTGATCCAATTAGTTATTATTTGATCCCTGAAGATCCACTTTTACCCACATCTTACCACGAAACTACAGTTTAGGGCTTGACAAGCTTATTTGTCAAGCAAACAAAAAGCTTAAATCAGCCTGCTAAGCCAGAAAAAATAAGGGCTAGAACGAAGTTTATGAATTCTGTGGGAAAAAGTGGAAACATGATGAAAAAGGAAACATTAATTACTTATTTGCTCTTTAAAGCCCGTTTTTAAGATTCTGCTAGCAGCTTTTAACACCTATTTAGCTAATCAATTGTAAATAAACGTGAATAAACAATTACATTGCGATTACACAACTTTTTACATTTATTATGTTTCTAGTAATATACAATTTGAACTGGTTATAAAAGTATCGAATTCATTGTACCGGCTTTCATAAAGGGCCATTTTGAGAATTCGACCCAAAAGTAATGCAAAGGAAGTACGAATGTTTAAAGTCTATCGTTTAACAAAAATAGGTGCACTCATAGCAAGTGCATTTGCATTAAGTGCATGCGGAGGCGGAAGCAATAATGAGACGACCCTCCCTGATTCAGGAGTCGCGCCTGATACAACTTGGACAGCTGGCAACTTCAGTCCTGCCTCAACATTCAAAGATTATTGCGATAGTCCGCGCACAGGTAACGATCCTTATAACAGTAACCAACCTTATCCGGACAAATTAGGCGCGGCCGATCATGAAAAAATGTGGTTACGCAGTTGGACGAATGAGACTTACCTTTGGTATGACGAAGTTCCTGATAATAATCCTGTCAATTTCACTGTCTCTGAGTTTTTTAAACAACTGAAAACAACTCAATTGACCGATTCTGGCGCAGCAAAAGATCAATTTCACTTTGCTCAAAATACAGCTGATTATAAAAAAGAAACTCAAGCAGGTGTCGTTTCTGGGTATGGCATAGAGTGGAGTGCAATAGCAAGAAGTGCCCCTCGCGATTTCAAAGTGGCTTTTACAGAGCCCAACTCACCAGCAGCTAATGCAGGCATTGAACGCGGCTTTAAACTCACCTATGTCAATGGCGTAGACTTCATCAATGATAATACTCAAGCTGGCGTTAACACCATTAACGCTGCGTTATTTCCAAGCGGAACGGGCGAAACCCATCAATTTACATTCTTAAATCGCGCCAACCAAACAGTCACTGTCAACCTGACTTCTGCCGATCTCGAATCATCACCAGTGCAAAACATTAAAATACTCGATAGCGCTCAAGGCAAAGTCGGCTATGTGCAATTCAATGCTCATATCGCCAAAGCACAAGATGGCTTAATTTCCGCAGTCAAACAATTCTCTGATGCAAATGTGTCAGATTTAGTGGTTGATTTACGTTATAACGGCGGTGGTCTACTTGCTCTGGCATCTCAGTTTGCTTACATGGTCGCAGGTGATAATGCCACTGCAAGCCGTACATTTGAGCAAACGGTTTTTAACGATAAAACTACGCCAAGTGCCCCAACCCCATTCTACTCAAAGCAAATTGATTACTCTGCCAGTGTGCTGACGAATACCAATTTGCCAAGCTTATCACTTAATCGCGTGTTTGTTTTAACCACATCACAAACTTGCTCTGCCAGCGAAGCGTTTATAAATGGCTTACAAGGTATTGATGTTGAAGTGATCCAAATCGGTGGACAAACCTGTGGTAAGCCTTATGGTTTTTACCCAACAGATAATTGTGCGACGACGTATTTCAGTATTCAATTCTCAGGCGTCAACGCGAAAGGCTTTGGTGATTATGCTGATGGATTTAAACCTTCTTTAGCACCACAATATGACGATCAAATCAAAGGCTGCGACCTCAGCGATGACTTCAGTAAAGTACTTGGCGATCCGAGCGAAAGATTACTCAATGGAGCTCTGACCTACATAAATACGGGCAGTTGCCCTGTCAATAAAACACAAATGAGATCGGCACCCAAACCGTCTTATACTCATAATAAAGAAGATGTATTTGATATACGCTATCAATCCTTCTTGCTTGAAAACAAAATTAATGCCCAACCCATCAAGCAGGAGCAATAGATGAAAGCAATGTCACTCAAACGACTCACACCTGTCTTATTTGGCACTTTATTAATAATGACAGGTTGTCAGCAAACTCACGCACAATTACAGCCTGCGCGAATTGCAGATGTTAGCGCCCAAAGTAAAGCACAGTTACAAAAAGCCATACAAAACTTACTTAATCGCGATATCAAAATTGCAGATAACGCGTTTAGTCAAGCTAATGAGATCCTCGTTGAACGCGCAATCTTAAAAGATGACCGAGGTTTGCCCATCATAGGGCGGGAATTTGGCAATGTGTTAAAACTATCATTACTCACAGATGGCAGTAGCTGCTTTTTACAATCAAGTGAAACCGCTGAATTGCAAGTCACTGTCGAAGGTGTCCGCTGCATCGCCCTGTAGCAAAAACCAAGTTATAAAAACCAAACTAGAAAAAGCCCCTCAAGGGGCTTTTTCTATCTAACCTACAATCAGATTATTTACAAACCTCTCGCCTATTTTTATTTAAAATGAAAAAAAAGACTACTTAACATGAGTAGATATGATTATTAAGCATACCAAGTTAAGCTTACACTTAGCTCTTCTTAGTAAAAGAAAGTAAAGTGCAAACAAACGAATCAGCTTACCCAGTCGTGTTCATCATGCACTCCCTTACTGTTACTCTGAGCACGCAGTGTTTTGTATACCTTTTAATAAAATCCAAAATGCATTAGGACTAAATCAGATTCATGAATAACTATAAATTATTGCCTGCGCTGATGTCGCTTTTAAATACGCGCAACCTGACCGAATCAGCAAAGCAGCTGAATGTTAGCCAGTCTGCAATGAGCAAAACACTGATTTTAATTCGCCAGTCTTTTAACGATCCTATTTTAATTCGTGAAGGAAATAGCTTTCGCCTTACGCACCGTGCTGAGCAATTAAAACAACAATTACCAACTCTTTTGAGCAGTATTGATGCATTGTACCTCCCTGAATCGTTTGATTTAGCACTCTGTGACCGCCAATTTAATTTAGCTTCTAGCGATTATGTCGCTCAATTTGTACTGCCAGAAATTTGCCATCAAATGCAACATCAAGCCTCTCACGCAACAATTAATTACCAACTTTGGCAAAGCGCTTGGCTAAGTGAATTAGCTGATCAAAACATAGACTTAGTTTCGACCATCGCAGATGGCATTCCCGAAAACTTGTACGGGATACAAATGACTGAAGATCCACTGGTTGTTGTCATGCGAAAAGGACATCCTTTAAGTCAATTTGATTTAGATTTGAAACTGTACTGCGATGCTCGCCACATTGTGATCAGTGGTGGGGGAGATAAAGACAGCGCACTTCACATCGCGTTAAATAAACTCAATAAACAGCGAAAAATTTTTGCTAACGTGCCTTTTTTTCAAACTGCAATTGAGCTGTTGAGCACAACAGACACTATATTAACCACCCCGTTACACATTGCTGCCACGTATGCCAAAAGAAATAATCTTGTAATTAAACCTTTACCCCTGGTGGTGAAAAATAATCACTACTACGTACTTTGGCATGCTAAATACCATCATGACCCAGCACATAAATGGTTTCGTGAACTTTGTTTTCCCTTGTTCAAACAACATATATTAACGACCGTCCAACTAGGGCAAACTTTGATCCATCAAAATAAGTAATAAAACACTTATTCCAATACATGGTTGGCATTAACATCACTCAATACAGGATTATATTTATGGAATTAACAGCTTGGTTATCTTTAGCAAGTATTTGCGTACTGGGCGCCATGACTCCAGGCCCCAGTCTTGCCGTGATATTGAAACATACCGTAGCCGGCGGTCGCAGCCACGGTTTGTGCGCAAGTATTGCTCACGGTTTAGCGATTGCCCTATATGCACTACTCACCGTACTCGGCATGGCGCTCATTATTACCAACACACCTTGGCTGTTTAATATTATTAAATATGCCGGAGCCGCATTTTTACTCTACCTCGCTTATCAAGCGCTCACAGCCAAAGCAGGAAACGACAAACTCACGATCAATAAAGAAACGGTCACCTTGTGGCAAAGCGCCCAAGAAGGATTTTTAATCGCATTTTTAAATCCTAAAATTGCACTATTTTTTATCGCCCTGTTTAGCCAATTTATTGATATTGATGCCAACTGGCCTGAAAAAATGTTGATGGTTGCCACTGTTAGCGGCATTGATACGCTGTGGTATTGCTTGATCTCTGTGCTACTTTCGCAATCAAGCATGCTGGCAAGTTTACGAAAAAACAGTCATATCGTAGATAAAATAACAGGGGTTGCACTGCTTTTGGTCACTGCAAGAGTATTGCTTTAGTTTGATGAGTCATCTTTCAAACAAAAAACCGGCGCCATACGCCGGTTTTACCTTTAAACTTCACTCTATAACGCTTTTATCAGTCTATGTGTGGGTTACAGCTTTAACTGTGCTTTTAAAGCGGCAACTCGCTGTTGTGACATTTGCGCGTTTGGGTTGAGCCTTACAACGGCTTCATAATTTTTTAATGCGTCTGAATAACGCTCTTGCATGTCGTATGCTTTTGCTAAACCAAAATAATAAAAAGAGTGCGGATCATTATTGGAAATCGAAAACTGAAATATCTCAATTGCATCCTCCACTCGCTGTGCGGCTAATAACTCAAATCCCCATTCTGCGATGATATCAATATCAAAGGTGACTCCTGTATCCTGCTCAGCTTTTTTAAATGTCTTCGCAAATTCTCCAAAACCATTTTCTGTTGTTAATTTGTCTAAATACTCCATCGGCCTATATGAGCTCACTTTGTCAGGATGATTAAAGTTAGGAATATAATAAGCCGCGATATCATCAACAAAAGTAATCGGTAACGCCCCGAGTAAGTTAGTTAACACAATCACTGAGACATCATCTTCTGGGTAAGTAATCAATGTACTGGCATTGGCGCCACTGGCGCTGATGCTGGGATGATATTTACGTTGTCCAACTTGCCAACCCATCGCATAACCATTTTCTTTGTTATTAAAGCCTTCGGTTCTATTATTGTTGAGCTTAACGGGTTGCCATAATTGCTCGACCTCTTTTATTAACTGACCACTTTGCAACGCAATAATATAATCAGCTAGCTCTAGTGCGGTCGAACTCATCCCAGCTGCAGTTCTTAACATATGCGCGAATTCACCATAAAAGTTTTTATACTCACCACTTTCTAGATAAATATATTGTCTTGATTGATTGGGGATCACCAACTCAAGGTTACTGAATCCAGCTTGGGCTGTTTGTTTCATTCCAACAGGTTTAAGCTGAAAATCGGTGATAAAATGAGTGAATCCCTCTGGAATATAGCGTTCTATCAGCTTACCTAGGACGATGTACCCTGTTTGATTGTAACTAAAGCGGCTGTTTGGATTGAATAAAAATGGGCGCTCCTGAACAGCCTGCCAAGACGCATCAATATTGCCAGGTACAATTAACTCCAGCGAACTGGTAGAAGCCAAAATCTCAGGTAACCCTGTGGTGTGCGCCATCAACTGCTTAATAGTTAATTCATGCCACTTGAGTGGTAATGAAGGCAAATGCAGACCGATTTTATCATCGAGTTTAATCACTCCTTGATCTACCAACTGCAAAATAGCCACACCAGTGAATGCCTTAGTCATTGAATTAATAGCAAAGAGCGTTTTATCTGTCACTGGCACATTATGCTGTAAATCAGCCATACCATAACTTGCCTGCTTAACGACCTTGTTACCTTTTACAACAGCTAATTGTAAACCTGGGATGTTACGCTCTTTCATAACCATCTCTATAAACTGATCTAAAGAAGGTTCAGCATAGGATGCAAACGCAGAGAGTGGCGAGAAAACGAGCCCCATCATGAAAAAATATGTGGAAAATAGATTTTTGTTATTTTTGGTCATTATAAACCCTTGTTTTTATATCGCTTTAACTAATATTAATGTTGCTAAAGCATGACACATGCCAAAATTAAAAGTTATTTATTTCAATAGCTTACATTAATTCCACTTTTATAAATAAGTGAAAGAATGAAGCTTTTAATCAAACTTGCTAATAAGTCGTGATTTTTACTATCAAAACACAACGCAACCAATAGTTATTAATAACAGGTAACAACCGCAACTTGGTATTTAGCAAAATGACTTTATTATTTGGTATCGGATTGAATTTAGTATTAGTGAGCAGCAGGATTTTACCTCTTATCAACCAGAGAGGCGTTTATTTAACTTGTAATCAATCAAGAAACAAAAAAAGCCCGATGCAATGCATCGGGCTTTTTTATAATTTAGTGAGTCAGCCAATAAGCCGGGTTCTGTCGTGGATAATCATTCGTCTAGGCCTAAAATCGCTCTTAGGCTCAAGCAACCTACCCGGTTCCGATGTGGGCCACACCATAAGGAACCCTATTTGGTCTTGCTCCGGGTGGAGTTTACCTTGCAACCAACTGTTACCAGTGGCCCGGTGCGCTCTTACCGCACCCTTTCACCCTTACCAATCCGAAGACTGGCGGTCTCCTCTCTGCTGCACTTGTCGTAGGCTCACGCCCCCCAGCCGTTAGCTGGCACCCTGCCCTATGGAGCCCGGACTTTCCTCCCCCTGATCATTTTCGTCACAGGCAGCGATTATCTCGGCCGACTCGGGCGGCATTATACGCAATTAGCTTCCTAGTTACAGTTTTATTTCGCTTTTTAACGACGTCCAACATGAAGGTGCGCTACAGAAAGAGTTCATGTAGTGACATGAGCGCTGCGCTTAGTCGTCTTTATCTGCTAATACTGCTTTGTATAAGGCATTTTTTTTGATATCAAAGTAATCTGCTACGATGCCACAGGCTTTTTTCATTGGCATGTGTTCTTCGAGCAAACCCAGCATGCGCCGTGCATCAGCGGGTATTTCATCTTGCTGTTTTGCTTTACCTGGTAACATCAACACTATTTCGCCGCGTTGACGCGCAGGATCATCGGTGAGAAACGCTCGCAGTTCAACCACAGTGCCACTAAAAAAGGTTTCAAAGGTTTTTGTGAGCTCTTTGGCCAACACCACGGATTGTTCTGCACCTAACACAGCTTCTATATCGTCTAGGCTTGCCATGATTCTATGAGTACTTTCATAAATAATGCTGGTCATACCGCTTTCAAACGCAGATAAAAAGAAATCTTGTCGCGCCTTACTTTTTGCAGGGCTAAACCCTAAAAATTGAAAACGGTCAGTGGGCAATCCTGAGCAACTCACCGCGGCAATAGCCGCACATGCACCAGGCACTGGTGTCACTTTGGCGCCCTGCTCACGGCACAAACTCACTACAGAATAACCAGGGTCGCTGATCAGTGGAGTGCCTGCATCGGACACCAAAGCCACATCGAGTCCTTCATTGAGCCAATCAACGATTTGTTGTGCTTTTTGCTTTTCATTGTGATCATGCAAAGCAAATGTTTTTGCTTTGATTGCCAAGTGACTCAACAATTTACCCGTATGGCGTGTATCTTCGGCTGCAATTAAATCCACACTTGAAAGCGTCGCAATGGCGCGCTGACTAATATCATCTAAATTACCTATCGGGGTTGCTACCACGTACAAGGTACCAATTTTGTTCGATTTATCCCCATTTAACATTGAGGTCTCCTACATCAGTCAGTAATATACACACATCGCTTACTAGTTGAGAAAATTCTGTGCGACTTAAACATTCTAGCTTTATTTTGTTATTTTCCTTGTTATCGGCATGTAGTACAACAGAGAAAACCACTATAGAGCAACAAACCGTGGTAAAACCTGTCGAAAAAGTCGCGCCTCAGATCCTTGATGCTCAAACCCTATACGATAATGCCCGTTTAAAACGGGGCGTAGATAAAATTCAAATGCTCTATGGCGCTCGCGACAAAGCGATCAGTGAGCACAATTGGTCGTTGCTGCAAACCATTTGCCAAGACTTACTCAGCCGACAAGGGGTTGATAGAGTACAAAACAATCTTTATTTATCGTTGGCTCAATTTAAACAGCGCAGCTATTCTCAGGCTTTGACATCCCTTGACACCTTGCAAGATAAGCTCACAAGCCCGATTCATTTTTATTGGCATCAATTTATCAGCGGTCAAATATATGCCGAGCAAGTACTGACATCGCAAGCTTTGCCTTATTTGTTTCGAGCCTCAGAAACCGCTGTAAAACATCAAATCGAAGCATCTGATTTGAATCAACTGATTTGGCAACAACTTAATCAGTTACCCGCATTTACGTTAAAACAAATCAAAGACGGTTCTCTCATTCAACAAGGCTGGGTCAATTTAGCGCTATACAGTCAATTATATATTGGTGATCCCGTTGCGTTGCACAGCGCTATGAATAATTGGCAGCGTCGCTACCCTCGCCACCCTGCAAGTTTTGCTTTGCCTGAAAAAATGCAAACTTTAATGGCTATCGAGCCATTTAACGTCCAAAAACTAGCTATTTTACTACCAAAAAATAATCAGAAAAATGAGCGCAATACCGAAGCATTAACTGCGGGCATTCTTGCTGCTGTTGAGTTTAATAGCTCGACTAAGCTGCAATTTATTGACTCAGAACAAACTAGCGAACAAATTAAAAGCCAACTTGAGGAGTTTTCGCCTGATTTCATCATTGGCCCACTGCTGCGCGAAAACATTGAACGTTTAAAGCAAGATAATGTACTGGCCAACTACCCTGCGTTATACCTTAATAGCAGCATTCAAGAGCGCACTTCTTTGGAACACTTTTATTTTGCTCTTGCACCTGAGCATGAAATAAACCAAGCAATTGAGCACTTTTTATCTCAACCATATAAAAAACCACTTATTCTAGCGCCGCAAAATCGCTCAGGAACCCGATTAGTCGAGCATTTTAACCAGCAGTGGCAAATGTATTCTGAAGTGGCACCTGAAATAGCGTTTTATAGCAACAACCAAGATATGCAAAAACAAGTCAGGCAATTACTTGAAGTGGATAAAAGCCAACAACGAATTGCACAAATAAACTTAATGTTCAAAGAAAAATTACACAGCGAAGCCCGTTCACGCCGCGATTTCGATGTTATTTATTTAATCGCAGATGCCGTCAAAACAAGACTTTTAAAGCCTTATTTTGATGTCAGCATTAGTACATTTGCAGATCAACCTCCTATTTATGCAATGTCACGCAGTCACAGCCTGCTAGTAGATAAATCTGATAAACGAGACTTACAAGGGCTTTATTTTACTGATATGCCTTGGATGCTCCCTATCAAACAAACAGCACCAGAGCTTCGTGGTCAATTTGATCAGTTATGGCCTGATCAGGCAGATTTACAACAGCAACTATTCGCCATGGGTTATGACGCCGTACGTTTAATTCCTGAGTTGCGCCAACTTAATGCGCTGCCAGGTAAACGTGTGCAAGGCTTAACGGGTCGCCTTTCGGTCAATGAGCTTGGTGAGATTGAGCGCCAATTACAATGGGCACAATACCGCCGGCAATCGATCAAAGCCGTTTCTTTGAAACAAGAAAAACCGACGCCATTGTTTATGCAAACTCAATTTATCGAGACTTCTTCTGAGGTGTCTGAGTAATCAATTACACCTGTTTTCAAATCAACGCTATGCTTTTATTAGTCTTTATTTTGAAAACAGGGGTCAAGGATGAACTGGTTTACTCAAAGCTTTGCCAATACACGCCAAAAAGGCGAATTTTATGAACTTGAAGCCGAGCACTATTTGGTTGAGCAAGGGCTCACGCCTGTTGAACGGAATTTTTGGTGTAAGTTAGGTGAAATCGACCTCATCATGAGAGATCAACAAACCTGGGTGTTTGTTGAGGTAAAATATCGAAAAGGTCAACAATATGGAGGAGCCAATGCTGCATTTACAAAACAAAAGCAACAGCGGCTACATCGAGCCATTTCGGTCTACATTCAACAGCATCAACTACAAAATTCGCCGTTAAGAGTCGACTTTATGGCAATAAATGGGCAAAATCCCTATCAATTTAATTGGTTCAAAAATGTTCTGTGAGCGTCGCGTATGCAAGAGATAGTCAAAGAAATTTATACTGAAAGTATTCAAGCCCAAATCGCTGCAGGTGAAGTTTTACCAAGTGCCTTAGAAACGGCCGCTTTTACTATGGCGCAAAGCCTAATCAATGGTAACAAACTCCTGTGTTGTGGCGCTCAAGGATGCCATATGTTAGCGCAACACATGGCCAATTTACTGGTGAATTTTTATGAAACAGAGCGTCCATGTTTACCTGCAATTGCCTTAGGCTCTGAGCTGACACATTTAAGCAGCTACGCTGAACAAAGTGATACTGATGCATTTGCTCGCCAAGTACGTGCGTTTGCACAACAAGGTGACTTACTGATGGTCTTTGCAATCAATGGTAATGAAAAATCAGTTATTTCTGCCATTGAAGCGGCACTAACTAAAGATATGAGAGTCATAGCTTTAGTTGGCGATGATGGCGGTGAGCTTGCTGGTTTACTTGGGCCTAATGATGTTGAGATTCGAGTGCCTTCTAAGCGCCCAAGCCGCATTGTGGAATCACAACTATTTAATATCCACTGTCTTAGCGAGTTAGTCGATATGACACTTTTCCCACAGGATGAAAGTTAATGTTACAAAAACTAATAATAATTATAAGCTTACTTATTTTACAAGGCTGCGCGGCTGCAATTGTTGCAGGTACTGCAGGTGCGGTATCTGCCGCGACCGACCGACGCACACTGGGTACACAAATTGATGATAACAATATTGAAATCAAAGCAACGCTCGAAATAAAAGGTCAGCCACAATTAGCAAAATTTGCCAATATCAGTGTTGTGAGTCTCAATGGAGTCGTTTTACTTATTGGGCAAACCCCGACTGATGAAATGCGCACCGCAGCTGAACGCGCTATCAAAGATGTTGCTGGTATCGTTAAAGTACATAATCAAATTCGCATCGGCAGCAACGTCGGGATCAGCACTCGTACCCATGATTCATGGTTAACATCAAAAGTAAAAACTCGCTTACTCACAGAAGAGTCAATCAGTGCGAACGATATTAAAGTCATTACTGAGAATGGAGAGGTTTTTCTGATGGGCTTAGTCAGCGATCAAGAAGCCAATACTGCCGTTGACTTAGCACGTAATATTTCTGGTGTTGTAAAAGTCATTAAAGTCTTCGAATATCTATAAACTTTAGGGCTGAACTTTCAGCCCTCCCTCCTTTTGATATAGCCATCAGTTAAGTGTTTATTTTTGCTTGCTGAGATGATTTACTGTTCACAGAAAAAATCACTATAAAAATAATAATGAGAAAATTTTTTGTTTTTGCTTGCTTAATGTTTACAAGCTCGCCGAGCCTTTGTTTGGATTTGGTCACGCCCTATGGTGATTCAATTTTCCATACTCAAAACCTACGTGAGATGGCGCACTCTCTTAAACAAGACAATATTGCTATAACGGTTCATTCTGGTGCCAGCTTGTACAAACATGCTGAGATTTATCGCGCTGTACGCACCGGGCAAGTCGCGATGGGAGAGATTTTTATTGGCTTACTCGGAAACCAAAATCCTATTTTCCAGCTCGATAATTTGCCTTTTTTAGTGGCAAACTTTGCTGATGCGCATTTATTGTGGCAGTTATCTCGTCCCTATTTGGCAAAGGAACTTATCAAAGAAGGGGTTATGTTGTTGTTTGCTGCACCTTGGCCACCACAAGGTATTTACAGTCAAGTTGAGCTGACAGATTTGAGCCAATTGCATAATAGTAAAATGCGGGCTTATAGCGCGATTACCGCAGATTTAGCCACCCTAATGAAAGCGAATCCTACATCGATACAAGCCTCAGAAATCGCACAAGCCTTCAGTACAGGTATGATAGATAGTATGATCACTTCTCCTTCAACAGGCGTCAGTAGTCGAGCGTGGGAGTATGTAAAACACTACTCTGATAGCCAAGCATGGATCCCTAAAAATATGCTTGTTATGAATCAAGAGATATTCCTTTCGCTCACGGCATCACAACAAACAGCATTACTCGAACAAGCCAGAAAATACGAAGAACGAGCTTGGCAGCTCGCCGCCCAAGAAACAAAACTAAAAACACAGCTGCTAGCTGACAATGGGCTCACGATCACCAAACCCAATCAGGTATTGGTAAATCAACTTAATACTATTGGTACCCAAATGCTTAATGATTGGCTGGAGATTAGCCCTCAAAGTAGTCATGAGTTGATTAAGCAATTTTTAAATCAAAGAGTCCAACATGACTAAGCGCCCTTCTTTAGCATTAATCATCGCGATGAGCTGTATTGTGCTTATTTTCACCTTAGTGTTAGCACAAATTTTACTGCGTTTATTGAATATTCAAATTCCTTCAGTGGAAGATTTTGCAGGCTACTTGCTAATCACTAGCTGCTTTTTAGGGCTTGCCTATACCTTTGAAGAGCAAGGGCATATCAGGGTAACCCTATTACTACACACCCAACACCCTCGCCTGAATGTTATTATTAATTATCTTAGCCATATCGCGGCTTTATTGATAAGTGCCTTTGTGGTTTATGCATGCTGGCAATTAGTCAGTGACTCTTATCATTTCCATGAACTAACCACAGGACAAATACCGTTACCACAATGGCCATTACAATTGCCTATGTTAGTTGGATCTGCGTTATTACTGTGCAGCATATTTAAAGCGATTCTTTTATTAGGTAAAAAACATGGATAGTTTGTTTATTGCATTGTGTTTAGCGATTTCACTATTAACCTTTTTAGCTATTGGTTTGTGGGTTGGTTTTAGCCTTATTCTGATTGCCTTAATTGCATTATTTCTCAATGGTAACCAAGCTGTCGGGCTTATTTTTTCGACTACCGCTTGGGGACATCTTACTAGCTGGTCATTGACAGCACTTCCTTTGTTCATTTGGATGGGGGAATTACTTTATCGAGCCCATATCGGCAAGGATTTGTTTGATGGCCTCAGCCCTTGGCTCAAAAGACTTCCAGGGGGCTTACTGCATATCAATGTATTCGGCTCGGGGATTTTCGCTGCCGTCTCTGGATCTTCTGCTGCCACTGCTGCGACTATGGGTCGCATGACACTGCCTGAATTAAAAAAACGTGGTTATTCAGAACGTCTTAGTATTGGCTCTTTAGCAGGCTCAGCAACCTTAGGTTTACTGATCCCACCATCAATTATTCTGATTGTCTATGGAGTTGCCAGTGATGTCTCTATCGCTCAACTTTTTTTAGCGGGTGTGATTCCAGGTCTTGTCTTAATGCTGCTATTTTCTCTATACATTATTGCCAGTCATTTACATAAACCAAGAGCGAAGACAGCTGACATTTCTAGCCTCAAGAAGCGTCACACTGTCAAAAAGTTACTACCTATCACATTGTTAATGTGTTTAGTCATTGGTTCTATTTATTCAGGACTCGCTACCCCAAGTGAATCTGCTGCATTAGGTGTATTAGGGGCGCTTCTTATTTGTAAGTTTAAAGGGTTACTAACATTAAACTTAGTTAGTGACAGCCTAATCGCCTGCGTCAAAACCACGACTATGATCTTGTTTATTCTGCTCGGTGCCAGCTTTTTAACTATGGCTATGGGTTTTTTGCAAATACCTGCATCTTTGGCAATCTGGGTGGGTGAACTTGCCTTATCACCTGCAACGCTGCTGATTGCGTTGACTGCTGTATTTATTATTTTGGGATTATTTCTGGATGGGATTTCAATTGTTATTTTAACCTGCTCAATTTTAATGCCTCTTATTCATCAAGCCGGCTTTGATCCTATTTGGTTTGGTATCTATTTGGTTGTGGTGGTTGAAATGTCGCAAATAACCCCGCCAGTTGGATTCAATTTATTTGTTTTAAAAGGGATTACAGATAGACCTCTGCTTGAGATAGCGTATGCGGCAATGCCATTTTTTATCATTTTATTGCTCAGCTTGGTAATTTTTTACCACTTCCCAGAAGTAGTATTGTACTTAACTCGCTAATGTAAAAAACCTGCTGATTTTGCAGGTTTTTTATTTAAGCTCTGGTTAAGAGATTCACTCTCGTATTGATTTAATTGATATTGAACCTACAAACTCCTCCAGTATTACAACTCAATTCAATGTAGTTATCTTTAAATGAGCGACTGGAGATAGCTAAATTATCCAAAGCGCAGGTTATTTAATCACGCGTAAATGCGAGGCTTTTTTCTTAACTTCTGGTTCTGGAGCAGGCGCTTCAGGCTCAGAAATAGATGCATCGAATTCATCAGCAAAGATCTCGTCATCTTCATCTATTAAATCGGGTGTAAACACCGTCCCTTCACCATTTTCACGCGCATAAATTGCAAGCACGGCACCAATTGGTACTCTAACTTGCATTGGTTGACCGCCAAAACGAGCATTGAAGCTTATCTCATGATTATCCATAGAAAACTGTGCTACCGCATTGGGGCTGATATTTAATACAATTTGACCGTCTTGTACAAACTGTGTCGGGATAACCACTTGTGGATACGTTGCATCTACCACTAAATGAGGAGTGCATTGGTTATCGACAATCCAATCAAAAAAAGCTCGAAGTAAGTATGGGCGATTAGGCGTCATTGAGTCGCATTCCTTGGTTAATCAGATCTTTGTCATATTGTAAATGCAATATGATCTGTATTCATTGTAAATATGCTCACGAGGGTAACGTGTCACCTTGACTGATGCAAGATTACGGACAAAAAAATAGCGCTTAATCTACATTAAACGCCATTCTAGGATGCGGTTTTATCTAAACCAATTTATTACAAGCGAATCTCACGTTCCGCTTCAGTCAATGAAGCTTGGAATGATTCACGCTCAAATAAACGCATCATGTATTCTTTTAGCTCTTTGCTTCCCGCACCCACTAGCTCAATACCAAACTCTGGTAAGCGCCATAATAGTGGAGCTAAGTAACAATCAACTAAGCTAAACTCTTCACTCATGAAATACGGAGCTTCAGAGAAAATAGGTGCAACACTTAACAACGCCTCTGTTAGCTCTTTACGAGCTTGCGCTGCATCAGCACCACCTTGATAGATTTTTGCTGCTAGCGAATACCAATCAGTATCAATACGGTGCATCATTAAACGACTACGACCGCGCATTACTGGGTAAACTGGCATTAATGGAGGATGTGGAAAACGCTCATCAAGGTATTCCATGATGATGTTTGCCTGGTACAGTCCTAACTCACGGTCGATCAATGTCGGTACCGTGCCATAAGGGTTAATCTCGTGTAGCGCTTCTGGCAGGTTTTCCTTTTCCGCCATATGGATATCTACACTTACACCTTTTTCTGCAAGTACAATACGTACTTGGTGGCTATACATACAGTTTTCGCCAGAAAAAAGAGTCATTACAGGGCGTTTATTGGCAGCAACAGCCATGCCTTCCTCCGTTTATTATTGCTAGAGACAGCAAAAGGGGCTTAGGCCCCTATTGCTCATATTTACTCGAAAGTGTCCAAATTAATGAACATCTCTCCAGTATTCTTTCTTCAGTAAGAATGCCAAGATAAATAGAATAAATAAGAATCCAATTACCTTGATACCCAGCGCTTCTGATTCTAAGCGAGATGGTTCACCGACATAAGCTAAGAAATTAGTAATATCTCTTGCTGCTTGATCGTATTCATCTGTACTCATTTCACCAGAACCGTCTGTTTTTGTACCGACGACTTTAGTTACAGTTTTACCATGCTCTTCCACTTGTTCAGTGATAGGGGTTGGTAAACCTTGCAACTCTTGTAGCACATGTGGCATACCGACTAATGGAAACACAGTATTATTAACGCCGAATGGGCGCGAGTCATCTTTATAGAAAGACTTCAAATATGTATAGATCCAATCAGTACCACGAACTCGGCCTACTAAAGTTAAATCTGGTGGTGTTGCACCAAACCATTTAGCAGCATCATCCGAATCCATTGCATTTAAGATATGGCCGCCCACTTTCGAACCGTCAAAAATTAGTTGCTCTTGACCAATCTCAGTAGGAATACCGATATCACGAAACGTACGTTCATAGCGTTGATACTGCATTTGGTGACAACCAAGACAGTAATTCATGAACAGTTTAGCGCCTCGCTGTAACGATGCTTTATCTGTTAAGTCATTATTAGCTTTCATTAATGGTACAGCAGGACCTGCTGCAATAGCGAAAGTAGAGGCAACTGACGCAGAAAGAGCAAATAAACCGATAGCTAGTTTCTTGATCATTTCGTTAACCTCTCTGGCAATGGCTTAGTTTTTTCATTTTTACTATAAACAAACAGTAAAACAAAGAACATAAAGTAAGTTACAGTCGTAATTTGCGACAAGATCGTTTTGAAATCAGTCTGAGGAGTTGCACCCACCCAGCCTAAAATTACAAACGTGACAACAAATTGAGCGATATTCCATTTATGGAAGCCACAACGATAACGAATCGAACGAACTGAACCACGGTCAATCCAAGGCAATAACGCCAGCACAACAATTGAAGCACCCATCGCCGCAACACCGATTAACTTATCAGGGATTGCACGTAAAATCGCATAGAATGGCGTAAAGTACCAAACAGGGAAAATATGCTCTGGTGTTTTCAGTGGATTTGCCGCTTCAAAGTTTGGCGCCTCTAAGAAGAAACCACCCATCGCAGGAGCAAAGAACACCACCCAGCAGAATAAAATTAAGAAACCAACCACACCCACAATATCTTTTACGGTGTAATAAGGGTGGAAAGGTATCGCATCAACGATGTCTTTCTTATCTGTATAGTATTCATGGAATTTGAATTTAGGTTTATCTTCTTCAGCTACAGAGCCTTTTTTACGTTTAATTTCAACACCGTCAGGGTTGTTTGAACCCACTTCATGTAAAGCTACAATGTGTAAGAAAACTAAGATCACAATAACAAGAGGTAAAGCAATAACATGTAATGCGAAGAAACGGTTTAACGTTGCACCTGAAATTACATAGTCACCACGGATCCACTGTGTAAGGTCATCACCTATAACCGGTATCGCACCGAATAGAGAGATGATTACCTGTGCACCCCAGAATGACATCTGACCCCACGGCAATAAGTAGCCCATGAATGCTTCAGCCATTAATGCTAAGAAGATGAACATACCAAATAACCACAGTAACTCACGTGGTTTTTGATAAGAACCATAGATCATGCCGCGGAACATATGTAAGTACACAACAACAAAAAAGGCAGATGCCCCCGTTGAGTGTAAGTAACGCAGTAACCAACCATATTCAACATCACGCATGATGTATTCAACAGATGCAAACGCACCTTCAGCAGAAGGAACATAGTTCATAGTTAACCAAATACCAGTAACAATCTGATTAACAAGTACTAACATGGCTAAAGAGCCAAAAAAGTACCAAAAGTTAAAGTTTTTTGGCGCAGGATACTGTGCAATATGCATGTTCCATACACGTGTCATTGGAATGCGTTTATCAATCCAATCAACCAAATTTGCAAACATTAGGCAGCCCCTTCTTCAGCACCCACAACAATCGTGGTTTCGTCTGTAAAAATATAAGGCGGGATTTCTAAATTTAATGGTGCAGGAACCGCTTGGAATACACGGCCAGCCATATCAAACTTAGAACCATGACACGGACAGAAGAAACCATCATCCGTTCCCTCAACTTTTTCACCAAAGCCACCTTGAAGGAAACTTGGAGAACAACCCAAGTGAGTACAAATACCCACAGCAACAAAGATTTCTTCACGCACAGAACGGAAACCGTTTTTGGCGAATTCAGGTTGTTGAGGCTCATCTGATTGCGGGTCACGAAGTTGTCCTTCATGTGCTTTCATTTGCTCAAGCATTTCTGGTGTACGATACACAACCCATACAGGTTTGCCTCGCCACTCAACACGAATTAATTGTCCTGGCTCAAGTTTACTGATATCCACTTCAACAGGCGCACCTGCAGATTTGGCTCTCTCACTTGGATTCCATGACGCAATAAAAGGAACAGCAGCTCCGGCCGCACCAACACCACCTACAACAGAGGTAGCGATGGTTAAAAAGCGACGTCGGCTATTGTCTACAGGCGCATTGCTCATCCACTCATCTCCACTATGATTCTCAACACTTGCTATATCGAGAATTCAGTTACAGCAGGTTAAATTTTGAAGTTACAAAATAGAAGCGATCATAAATAAAACCCTTGATTAAAACAAGGATATTGAAGGTCAAGCAGCCGAATAAAGCTATATTTACGTTAGTTTTTAACTGACTTAAACTCGATTCACTACAGACCTAACCCTGATCAACCCATCATATCCTTTTACAGGCTGCGTTGTACTGACCAAGATCAATTATCACTTACCCTTTTGAGCATTCTATAACCAAGAAAACATCCAAAAAAATTTTTGCATCACGGCTAACATGATCCCGACAATTGTAGCAAAAATTAATCCGCTTTACTGACTGATTTATCTAAATAAATAATAATTTGTTGAACTTTTTTAATTCATCTATCTGATCAGACATTGAAAAAACAATATTTAGCCGAAAAATATTTAGCTAAGCACTTAATTGAATAGATATTTTTAGATAAAAACAAAAAACCCGACACAAGGTCGGGTTTTGGTATTCTTTGAAACGTAAAAAATTAACGTTTTGAGAACTGTGGACGCTTACGTGCTTTATGTAGACCCACTTTCTTACGCTCAACTTTACGAGCATCGCGAGTAACAAAACCAGCTTTACGTAGAGCTGGACGAAGAGACTCGTCAAACTCCATAAGTGCACGAGTGATACCGTGACGAATTGCGCCAGCTTGACCAGTGTTACCACCACCAGAAACAGTGATGTATAAGTCAAACTTTTCAATCATTTCAACTAGCTCTAATGGCTGACGAACAACCATGCGAGAAGTTTCGCGACCAAAGTATTCTTCAATAGAACGCTTATTGATTACGATGTTGCCAGTGCCTGGGCGTAAGAACACGCGAGCACTTGAACTTTTACGACGACCTGTACCGTAGTATTGATTTGCCATGAGTGTGCTCCTTAAATGTCTAGAACCTGAGGCTGCTGCGCAGCATGGTTATGCTCAGTACCAGCGTAAACTTTAAGTTTACGGTACATTGCACGGCCTAAAGGTCCGCGTGGCAACATGCCTTTAACTGCTTTTTCGATAATCATTTCAGGCTTGTGAGCTTGAAGCTTATCAAAAGTAGTTGACTTAAGGCCACCAGGAAAACCTGAGTGTGCATAGTACATTTTGTTTTTAGCTTTGTTACCTGTAACAGTAACTTTCTCAGCGTTGATAACGATGATGTAATCACCAGTATCTACATGCGGAGTGTATTCAGCTTTGTGCTTACCACGTAAGCGAGAAGCAATCTCAGTAGCGATACGACCTAAAGTTTTACCTTCAGCGTCAACTACGTACCAGTCACGTTTTACAGTTTCTGGCTTAGCAACAAACGTTTTCATTTATTAAAAATCCAATGTTTACAATTAAAACCACAGGCAGTATAAACTGCCGCTCTAAGTTGATGCTTGAACCCCTTCGAGTAAAAGACTTTGAGTCAAAATTAGTGGCTAAGCTAATTAAGACAATAGAACGCAACGTGGCAGAGGCGGGATTATAGCAGCGCTTTTTGAAAAATGCATGTTTTTTCTACGCCAAATGCCAGTTTAGCTTAATTAGTTAAAAACTAAGCTAAATGAGGTTGCGACAAATATTCCAGTGACTGCATTTCCTGTAGCCGACTAATGCAGCGTTTAAACTCAAAACTGAGCAAACCATCACTGTATAGTTGTTCGATTGGCATTGCCGCTGAAATGATTAAAGTGACATTTCGTTCATAAAATTCGTCGACTAATGCAATAAAGCGTCTTGCGGCATCATCATTGTTGTGCCCCATTTGTTTTACGTTTGAAAGCAACACCGTATGATAGATACGGCTGATTTCCATGTAATCGACCTGACTACGAGCTGTTTCACACAATTCACTAAACTCAAACATAACAATACTATCAGCTTCCATGCGTGTTTTTAGCTGGCGACCTTCAATCTCAATCTTTTTATCCGCATGGCCAAGTTCTGGCGACAATTTAGCAAAATACTCAAATAAGTTTTTATCTGCTTGCTCATCTAGAGGACTATGAAATATCTCTGCCTGCTCCAAAGTACGCAGTCGATAATCAATACCTGAGTCAACATTCACAACTTCAGTATTGGCAATGACTAACTCAATCGCAGGTAAAAATCGCGCTCGTTGCAGCCCATTTCGATAAAGCTCGCTCGGAATGATATTCGATGTGGCAACTAACACGATATGACGTTTGAACAATGCTTGCATCAGACCACCCAATAACATTGCGTCAGTTATATCTTGAACAAAAAACTCATCAAAACAGATAATATCCACTTCTGATTTAAATTTGTCTGCTATCGTTTCAAGAGGGTTCGCAACACTTTTTAATTGAGCCAATTCTTGGTGCACACGGTGCATAAAGCGATGAAAATGAACGCGCATTTTGCGTTCACCCGGCAAGGCATCAAAAAAGGTATCGACTAAATACGTTTTACCGCGCCCAACACCTCCCCAAAAATAAAGTCCTTTAATTGTTGGGGTTTCATTTTTCTTAAATAATTTTGCAAAAAAACCAGTTGTTTCAGGCTTGGATGTTGTAAGATCATCATAGAGACGCTGCAAATGACGCACAGCATTTTCTTGCGCTGCATCATAGTGAAAATCGTCACGAGTGAGGTCTTGCTGATATTTTTGCCAAGGAGTCATATTAAATTACATTGAGCAACCGTTAATTTAGCTCTCTATATTAACACGAGCCGGTAAAAAGCGTACATTGAAATCCATATAAATACAGGCCAATCCCCTATCAGGAGAATTTTATGACAACAGTGATTTGGTTAACCTTAGTTTTATTCACAGCCATTGGCTGTTTCTTCCTCGGTTCTATTTATACCAAGCGTCAATATGAACATGATGAATTAGAAAAAGAAGTCGAAAAAGCTCAGTACAACCTCGAGCAGTACAAGCAAGATGTCGCAGATCACTTAGCAAGCACAAACAAGCTGGTATCAAAAATGCGCGATAACTACGAGCAGCTTGTCAATCATGTGGAAGAAACCAACAAAATTCTCCTAACAGATAACCGCTCCGAGTCCATGCCTTTTTTCTCAAAAGAAACCACTGAACATTTAAAAGCATCACTTAACTCATTAGAGCAAAACAAAACTAAGCGAGAGTCGTTATCGAGCCAACCTGTCGACTACGCAGATAGCAAATCAGGCATTTTTGCCGACAATCGTACAAATAAAAATCAAACAGAACAGGCTTGAGGAACTTTTTTTTGACCCCATAGTCAGTAAAGGTAACCAATTAATCTGGAGTATCTTTCTGACTATGAAAACAAAATTAACCATTCTTAGTGCAATTATGCTTTCTTCAAGTCTGTTGATTGCACCCTCTTTCTCGTATGCAAAATTACCCGTAGCAGTGGATGGACAACAACTTCCAACACTGGCTCCTATGTTGGAAAAAGTCACCCCTGGCGTTGTCAGTATTCAAGTATCTGGCGCGAAAGAAGTTCGCCGCCAAGTTGATCCGTTTGAATTTTTCTTTGGTAATCCACAACGTCAACAACGAAGCCAAAAGCAACCTTTTAGCGGGCTTGGGTCTGGCGTGATTATTGATGCCAGCGAAGGCTATGTTGTTACCAACAATCACGTTATTCAAGATGCTGAAAAAATCACGATCACGCTCGAGGATGGCCGTGAATATGAAGCTAAATTGGTTGGAACAGACAAAGAATCAGACATCGCGCTGTTACAAGTGAAAGCGCAAGATTTAGTTGAAGTGAAATTAGCCAACTCAGATTTACTTCGCGTCGGTGATTTTTCGGTGGCTATTGGTAACCCATTTGGGCTGAGCCACACCGTAACGTCAGGTATTGTAAGTGCATTAGGCAGAAGCGGCCTCAACATTGAAGGTTTTGAAGACTTTATTCAAACTGATGCAGCAATTAATCAGGGGAACTCAGGGGGTGCATTAGTTAATTTGAATGGCGAGTTAATTGGTATTAACACCGCTATATTAGGTGCCTCTGGCGGTAATGTCGGGATCGGATTTGCAATTCCATCTAATATGATGAAAAACTTAGTCGATCAAATCATTGAACATGGTGAAGTACGTCGTGGCTCGCTAGGAATTGAAGGCCGCACCCTCGATGCAGGGATTGCCAAAGCACAGGACATAGATTTAAAACAAGGCGCTTATGTTCTTAGAGTGGTTGAAGATTCTGCCGCATCTGAAGCGGGCATTAAAGCGGGTGATGTCATTGTCAGTATTGATAAGGCTGATATCCACAGCTTCCCAGAACTTCGCAGCAAAATCGCCACTATCGGTGAAGGCAAAAAAGTAAAACTCGGTATCTATCGTGATGGCCAAGTAAAAACAGTTAAAGTTACTCTTCGTGGAAACAACCAAGCATCTGCTGCGGCCGATAAAATGCATCCTATGCTACAAGGTGCAATTTTAGAATCCAATAGCGACGTGCAAGGTGTTAGAGTAAAAGAAGTGGCTGAACGCTCACCAGCAGCTCGCGTAGGTTTAGAAGAAGGCGATGTCATCATGCAAGTAAATCGCAAACGTGTTAAAACAATTAACGAGCTTGCCCGCGCAGTTGATGACATAAACGGGAATATCGTCTTTGGCGTTAAAAGAGGTGATGATTCTATCTTTGTGTTAATTCAATAAAATTGAGCGCTTAGAAGATAAATATCAACAGCGGCACTTGCCGCTGTTTCTTTTTATATGCCATGATAGCCCATAATTTCTTATAAAAATAAACTGACTGCTGTGCTAACAAAAATAAAATTTCTCTTAGTCCCTATTTTCGCAGGCCTTGCGGCAGCGTTTGTCGTATTACTCCTAGTTCCTTCTTTGCGCCCTGTTGAATGGCAGTCGAAAATCAGCATCAATGACTTTAACTCCAATCATTTAAGTTTCGCCACTGCGGTGAAACGCGCCTCACCTGCGGTTGTTACTATTTATTCCGAAGGCTTTACAAACCAGCCACGCTATTTAAGAAGACAAAACACCATTCAAGAACTTGGTTCGGGTGTCATCATGTCTGATAAGGGGTATATTTTAACCAACTACCACGTTATTAATAATGCTGATCAAGTGATTGTTATTTTGACAGATGGCCGACAGTTTACTGATGTACAACTAATTGGCTATGACACTGTAACTGATTTAGCTTTATTAAAAATCGAGGCACAACACCTACCCGTTATTCCCATGGATGATACCTTTACTCCTCAAGTGGGCGACGTTGTTTTAGCGATTGGTAATCCACTCAATCTAGGTCAAACCATTACTCAAGGGATCATCAGCGCCACTGGAAAACAAAATATCTCTCAAAGTGCTCATAACAACCTGTTGCAAATGGATGCAGCGATTAATGTTGGCAATTCAGGAGGTGCTCTGGTCAATTCTAACGGTGTGTTAGTTGGCATAAACTCAGCACAATTTAAAGCACAACGTAATATTGATATCCAAGGTATATTTTTTGCTGTGCCGTATTGGTTAGCCAAAGATGTCATGAATAAGCTAATCAAACACGGTCAGGTGATTAGAGGCTATTTAGGTTTTAATGCCGAACCTGTCGATAACACAGGAAAACGCCTCAGCAATCAACTCACCCCGATGTTTGGGATGCAACTGGTCTCTATCGATCCATTAGGGCCGGCTTGGCAAGCTGGATTAGAAGAAAATGATATTGTTGTAAAAATAGATGGCAAAGCCGTGACAAACTTACAACAAACCTTAGAACAAATAGCCAATACACTCCCTGAGTCTGTTATCAATTTTGATATTTATAGAAATGGCAAACCACATAGTATTGCGGTCAAAGTAGGTAAGCTGGAACCTATTAAATAACAGGATTGAAGGATTGCTAATAAATAAAAAAACCGCCTAGGCGGTTTTTTTATTTGCTTATGCTTTTTTTCGTAAGATATTGGCACCCAGCGCACTGAGTTTATCTTCAATCCGCTGATAGCCGCGATCGACATGATAAATACGATCAACGACCGTCTCACCACTTGCGATAATCCCCGTTAAAATAAGGCTCGCCGATGCTCTTAAATCTGTCGCCATAACTTGCGCACCAGATAAGCTTTGGGTTTCGCCACAATACGCTGTATTTCCTTCTAGGCGAATATTAGCTCCCATTCTTTGTAATTCAGGCACGTGCATAAAACGGTTTTCAAAAATAGTCTCTGTAATCGTTGCACTTCCGTTAGCAACAACGTTTAAAGCAGTGAATTGCGCCTGCATATCGGTTGGAAAACCAGGGTGAGGCATGGTTTTAATATTCACAGCTTTGAGTTCACGCTTGCGCATATCAAGGTAGATAGAGTCTTCTTTGATCTCTAGGTAAGCGTTGGCCGCTTTTAACTTTTCTAACACAGGCTCTAAACTGTGGTGATCTGTATTTAAACACAACACTTCACCTTGGCTCATCGCTGCTGCCACTAAAAACGTACCCGTTTCTATTCTATCTGGTAAAATTTTATGCTCACAACCGGTTAGATGCTCAACGCCTTCAATTTCGATTCGATCAGAGCCGGCCCCTTTTATTTTAGCGCCCATATTAGTTAAATACAGTGCCAAATCAACAATCTCGGGCTCGCGAGCGGCATTTTCTAATATAGTAACACCATCAGCTAACGCTGCTGCCATCATAAGATTTTCAGTCGCTCCGACACTGACTGTATCCATAAAAATCGGAGCCCCAACAAGGCGACCTGGCGATTTTGCATGGATATAACCATTTTCAACACTGATCGTCGCGCCCATTTTCTCTAGACCCGAAATATGCAAATCAACAGGACGAGCACCTATTGCACACCCTCCTGGTAATGAAACTTTTGCCTCGGCAAACCTGGCAAGCAAAGGCCCTAACGCCAAAACTGACGCGCGCATTTGTTTTACAAGCTCATAAGGAGCAACAATTTGGTCAACTGTGCCACCATCAATAATCAGCGTATCTTGTTGCCATGAACAACGCGCGCCCAATTGGCTCAATAAAGCTTCAGTGGTTTGAATATCACGCAACTTAGGCACATTTAGGAAGGTACTTTTACTTGCTGCAAGTAATGAAGCAAATAAGATAGGCAAGGCAGCATTTTTTGCGCCTGAGATAGTCACTTCACCAGCCAGTGAAGTGCCACCTTGAATAATAAATTGGTCCATATTACTGCCCCTAAATTATAGGAACATTAATTTACGTTCACGTTCCCACTCACTCGGAGTGAAAGCACGAATCGAGACTGCATGAATGGTGCCTGCTGCAATTGTTTCCATCAATGGGGCATATACTAATTGCTGCTTTTTAACTCGACTCACCCCTTCAAAACAATCACCAACCGCTATGACCTCATAATGGCTACCATTTGCTTTAACTCGGACATCACTTAAAGATAAGGCGTCTTTTAAAATACTTTCGACTTGACTCGGTTCCATTAGGATATTCACTCAAATAATTGGCTAACCTGAACCAATTGCATCAACCTTTGCAACTGTTCAGGTACATGATGCAGCGATAAATTAATATTTTGCTGCTGTAATTCAGATAAGGTGTGAATTAACCAAGCTAAGCCCGCCGTGTCAACCCTAGAAACGTCTGACAAGTCAAAAATGATACAATTTGACGAAATATCTGGAAATTTTTGCATAAAAGTGAAATTAGCAACGGTTTCAGCACTCAATTCACCTGAAACCACAAACTCTCCAGAAGCCTTTAATTCAAGGTTAAGCTGGGTCATCGCCAGATTTCCCTCTAAATTGGATAGGTAACTTGCTTTTCTTATCGAGTAAATCGATAACATAGTCTAAGCCTTCGGTACGTAAAATACCGTGCAGCTCACTTTGTTTAGCATCTAACAAACTAATGCCTTCAGCGACCATATCAAAAGCACGCCACTGTCCTTGGCTATCTTTTTTAACTTTAAAAGCAATATTAATATCAGGCTTACCTGATTCAATAATTTTAGTGCGGATCATTGCAATCTTGTCATCGCCAATATTCTGAACAGGCTCAAACTCGACTTTTTGCTGGTTATATTGTGTAAAAACACCAGCATATGTTGCGACTAGGTAATTTTTAAATACCTCTATAAATTGACGTAACTTCGCAATTTCTTGCTTCTTCTCTTGCGCGTCTTCAATATTGCGGATTTTTTGAATGTAACTGCCCAACACTTTATATGCCGCATAGTTGTAATCGATATAGGGCAATAATTCTTGCTCAACAACAGCACGTAAATGCTCAGCATCTACTTTAATTTTTTCTTGATCAGCAGAGATACGATTAAATGTGTTTTCTGCAACTTGCTGAACCATCGCATATGGCTCATCCATTTTTACCTTGTTATTTGCGCTTGCACTGGCTGCACTAGAAACAAAGAACAACGCGAGAAGTAATTTTTTTAACATGGTTTATTCACCACCTTGATTGAAAAGGAATTGCCCAATGAGTTCTTCGAGCACTAATGCGGATTTAGTATCCGTAATTGTATCGCCATCTTTTAGCGTACGAAGCTTCTCTTGACCAAACAAATCACCGATATCATCAGCAAAGTCATTATTATTACTGGCCAACACTCCAGGGTTTAGCCCTAAATACTGCTCACCTAAAATTCCTGCAGTCAGGATATTAACCGACGTTGTTTCTGAGAACTGGTTAAACTCACTGGCAATTTTCATATGTACTATTGGGGTGTAATCTTTTGGATCAAGGTTAATTGCTTCAACTCGACCCACCACCACACCACCTACCTTAATTGGTGAGCGAACTTTAAGAGAGCCAATATTATCAAATTTAGCATATAAGCTATATGATTCACCGCCACCACTAATGCCTGCGTTGGCCACTTTCAACGCCAACAAAATAAGCGCTAAAATTCCTAACGATACAAAAAAACCAACTAAAACTTCTATTTTCCGTGACATAAAATTAGTTACCTTTAGCTGCTGAACATTACAGCAGTCAATACAAAATCAAATCCCAATACAGCCAATGAAGATTGGACAACTGTTTCTGTTGTTGCCTTACTTATCCCTTCAGATGTCGGTACACAAAAATACCCTTTATAGAGTGCAATCCAAGTCACGACAAAGGCAAAGACAATACTTTTGATCACACCATTTAAAACATCTTTTTCAAAAGAAACTTGCGCTTGCATAACAGACCAGAAACTTCCTGAATCAATTCCCAACCAATCGACGCCAACGATATGCGCACCCAATATAGCCACGGCTGAAAAAATCAACGCCAGTAAAGGCATGCTTATCATGCCAGCCCAAAAACGTGGAGCTATGATGCGCTTTAACGGATCAATCGCCATCATTTCTAAGCTCGTTAATTGCTCAGTCGCTTTCATTAATCCTATTTCTGCCGTTAATGCACTGCCTGCACGACCGGCAAATAATAAAGCGGTCACTACAGGGCCCAATTCTCGCAGCAGACTAAGCGCCACTAACGGTCCCAAACTTCCTTCAGCACCATAACCCACTAAAACAGTATAACCTTGCAAAGCGAGCACCATGCCAATAAACAACCCAGAAACAACAATAATAATCAGCGATAAAAAACCAACCATGTAGAGTTGTTTTATAAGTAAAGGCGTGCCTTTCTTGACATTTGGTACACTAAATATTGCACCAATCAACATCACCAAAGCTTGGCCAATGGCCGCAAAGCGATCGAGAGTTTGCCGGCCTAAACCTTGCCAAAAGTCAATCATGCCTGCTCTCCTGACAACAATTCACTCATAAATGGCTGCGCTTCAAAATGAAATGGAACGGGCCCATCGCTCATTCCACCAAGAAACTGCTGAACTAAAGCTGAATCATGATTGCGCATTTCTTCAGGTGACCCTTCACCTATCACGCCTTTATCAGCCACAATCACAACGTGATCTGCAATACTCATGACTTCTGCAACATCGTGAGTCACGACCAGCGAGGTGATACCCAAGACCTCATTGAGTGATTTAATCAATTTAACAAGCACCCCCATCGAAATAGGATCCTGACCTGCAAAAGGCTCATCATACATAATCAATTCAGGATCGAGCGCAATAGCGCGAGCCAAAGCCGCTCTTCGGGCCATACCACCTGATAGCTCCGATGGCATCAAATCTTTTGCACCACGCAAACCCACCGCTTCTAATTTCATTAAAACAATGATGCGTATTAATTCTTCACTTAAGTTGGTGTGTTCTCGAATAGGGAAGGCAATATTGTCAAATACAGACATATCCGTGAACAAAGCCCCGCTTTGAAAGAGCATGCTCATTTTTTTACGAGCTTGATACAATTCTTTACGGGACATTTTTGGAATACTTTGATTCTGAAAGAGGATATCTCCAGCATCGGGTTTAAGTTGACCACCAATCAAACGAAGCATAGTTGTTTTACCAATACCGCTTGGGCCCATAATCGCTGTGATTTTGCCTTTAGGTACAGTGAAACTCATATTTTTATAAATCAAACGCTCACCACGAGAAAAGGATAACTCTTTGATTTCAACTAAGTTGTTTGACAAGCCACACTCCAAATCCATTAACTAGTAAGTTATTTTATGCTTTTTCAGATGCAAAAGGATAAATAAAAACGTAAAAATTTGTAATAAACCGCTGTGATACTAGTATTTTTTTATACATTTAGTACGGTCTTTGTTACTATTCGCGATCAGAAATTTCTTATTTGGTTTTAATAATGTTGCTGTCTTTTGTCATTTTGGTGTTGGGGTTTGCAGCCCTTGTTTGGAGCGCAGATCGCTTCGTTTTTGGTGCTGCTGCATTAGCGAAAAATTTCGGAGTCCCGACCCTTATCGTTGGTTTGACGATTGTCGCTATGGGCTCTTCAGCGCCTGAAATGATGGTGTCTGCTTCTGCAGCACTGGCAGGAAAGACCGACACTGCAGTTGGCAATGCTGTGGGTTCGAATATCACCAACATCTTACTTGTCCTTGGTTTAACCGCACTACTTAAACCTTTAAGTGTCTCATCTGGCATCCTCAAACGTGAGATGCCAATCCTGATTCTTGTGTCTGTTGGTGCGTGGTATATTTTTTCTGATAATTATTTTTCCGCTCTCGAAGGCTACGCGCTATTAATCGCTTTTGTTATTTTCATTGGCGGCCTGATTTTTATTTCCACTCGCCAAAGCGAAATTGATGATCCGCTGGTCGCTGAAGCTTGTGAAGATGTCCCTCAAGATGTGAGCAATCTTTCTGCAATTGCTTGGCTTGTGGTTGGTATTATTATGCTCCCAATTAGCTCCCACTTTTTAATTGAGTCCGCAGTCGATATTGCTAAATACTTTGGTTTAAGTGATTTAGTCATCGGCTTAACCATTATTGCTATCGGCACCAGCTTACCTGAGCTAGCGGCTTGTATTGCTGGAATACTAAAGGGGGAAGATGATTTAGCGTTAGGAAATATCATTGGCTCTAATATTTTCAATATATTGGCTGTATTATCCCTTGCAGGCATCATTAATCCTTCAATAATTGACCCAGCAGCTGCCAATAGAGATGCCATTATCATGTTACTGGCGACGTTTGCACTGGTCGCTATGAGCTTAAGCATTCGAGGCACACGCCGCATCAATCGTGCTGAAGGCGCAATTCTTGTGATAAGTTTTGCCGCCTATCAATATTTCATTTTTTCTCAAGTTGCGTAAAGGCACTAAATCATGGCTGCAGAATTTATCGCCTGCGCGCAGCGGGTACTCAAAATTGAACAACAAGCAATTGAGCAATTAGCACAATATTTAAACGCTGATTTTGAACAAGCATGTGAAATAATGTTCAAATGCACGGGCCGCATTATTGTTGTCGGTATGGGCAAGTCGGGTCACATTGGCAACAAAATCGCGGCAACCCTTGCTAGCACAGGTAGCCCTGCATTTTTTGTTCACCCTGGGGAAGCAAGCCATGGTGATTTAGGTATGATCACTAAAGAAGATGTGGTTTTACTGATTTCAAATTCAGGCGAGACAAACGAGATACTCAGCATAGTACCAGTAATCAAACGATTAGGCGCCTCAATGATTGCCATGACAGGCAATACGACCTCTTCACTCGCCAAGCTTGCTAACGTACACATTTGCATCAAAGTTGAACAAGAGGCCTGCCCTTTAGGTTTAGCGCCAACAGCGAGCACAACTGCAACATTAGTGATGGGCGATGCCCTTGCTGTTGCATTGCTTGAAGCGAGAGGGTTTACTGCTGATGACTTTGCACTTTCACACCCTGGTGGCAGTTTAGGCCGACGTCTATTATTGACCGTAAAAGATATTATGCATGCAGGCGATAGCCTACCTGTGGTCAATGAGCATGATATTATTCGAAATGCATTACTAGAAATTTCAGCCAAAGGGCTCGGCATGACCGCAATCGTTAATACTCAGGGTGAATTGACTGGGTTATTTACCGATGGTGACTTACGCCGTATTTTAGAACAAAGAATAGATATTCATACCACTGAAATCTCGACCGTAATGACCAAACGGTGCACCACCGTATATCAGGATATACTCGCAGCAGAAGCACTTAATATTCTTGAACAAAAACGCATCAATGGCCTATTAGTGATTGATAACTGCAATCGACCTATTGGCGCATTTAATATGCAAGACCTACTCAAAGCTGGGGTGATTTAATGACTTTTGATCAGCTGTACCAACCCATAAGTTCAGACGTATTCAATAAAGCATCACACGTTAAACTCTTAATTTGTGATATTGATGGCGTATTCTCTGATGGCCGTATTTACCTAGGCAATCAAGGCGAAGAGCTCAAAGCCTTTAACACCAAAGATGGTTTTGGCATTAAATCACTGATAAACAGTGGCGTTGCAGTAGCTGTTATTACTGGCAGACAATCGACTATTGTCGAGCAGAGAATGAAAAGCCTCACAGTTCCTTACATCTACCAAGGCCAAGAAGATAAAATTGTTGCTTATGAAGATTTAAAAGCACGGTTAAACCTTACTGATGGCCAAATCGCCTATATTGGTGATGATAGTCCCGATTTACCAGTCATGGAAAAAGTTGGCTTTTCTGTTGCGGTGCAAGATGCCCACCCGCTCGTTAAATACCAATCTGACTATACCACCTTACTTCCTGGTGGATTTGGGGCTGTTAGGGAGCTCACCGACTTATTGATGCTTAGTCAAGGCATTAGCTTAGGTGTAAAAGGAACCAGCGCATGAATTCGGCTCGCCTAATCATTAGTGTCTTATTTTTAGTCCTAATGACGTGGCTTTGGTATCCATATTTTACTCAGCCGCAACAAAAACAAACACACAAAAAAGCACAGGTAGCCACACCTGATTACATTGCCACTGAACTTAGGCAAACAGTGTTTGATATTAATGGCAAAATTAGTCATAAAGTTGCAGCCACTAAGATGGAACAATATCAAGAGTTAGGGTTTACTCACTTTAGCCTGCCTATTTTCACGCTTTATTCAGAAAAAGGGGTCTGGACAATCAACGCCTCTGAAGCAACACTCTACGATAGTAAAATACTCATATTGGAAGGGAATGTTGAGGCAATTAATTTAGATAAAACCGCCATGCTACAAACAATACAAGCCGACTATTTTGAAGTGGATATTAATCAATCGACCATGAATTCAGAGCGGCCAGTGACCATTACAGGACCGAATATCTTAATCAAAGGTAAAGGACTAATCGCTAACTTTGAAACCGAAGTTATTGAACTCATTAACCATACACAGACCATTTATTATGACCAATAAAATCATACTCATGCTTACATTGTTGGGTGTGAGCTTGTTTACTCAAGCCGCACAACCTAATTCAAAAGTAATCATTGATGCAGACAACCAAAAAGCAGATATAAAACGAAATGTGATTATATTTGATAAAAACGTTGAAATTACCCATGACAAACGAAAAATTAAAGCTGATTTTTTAGAGGCTTACCGCAGAGCTGAGCTAGGAGAAAATAAACAACTGCTTGTCGCTAAAGGCAACCCAGCATCCTACGTTGAAACACTTGAAGATGGCACAGTGATCACCGCAAGTGCAAATGAAATCAGCTACGATGTCGCTACTGAAATATTACTTATCTCAGGTAATGCAACCATCACTCAAAGCGGCCAAAAAATGAGTGCAGAAAAAATCACCTATGACATAAAACAGCAGCTCATTAGTGCCGTCAAAGACGAAAACTCCTCACAACGCGTTCGCACTATTTTAACGCCGTCTGAAAAGGATAAAAAATGACCACTCTCAACGCCAAGCAACTTGCCAAAAGTTATAATGGCCGACAAGTGGTCAAAAACGTAGGGCTAAGCGTTAAAGCTGGCAGCATTGTCGGATTACTTGGTCCCAATGGTGCTGGAAAAACCACCACTTTTTATATGATCGTTGGTTTAGTTCCTAGTGATAAAGGCTTGATTACAATCGATGAAGAAGATATCACTTTACTTCCCATGCATAGCCGAGCAAGAATGGGCATAGGTTACTTGCCACAAGAGTCCTCTATATTCAGGAAGTTAACTGTTTATCAAAACATCATGGCTATTTTGGAAACACGTAAAGAACTCAACAGAGCGCAACGAGAAGAACAACTCGATAACCTATTAGAAGAATTTAATATCTGTCATATTCGAGATAGCCAAGGCATGGCTTTATCTGGTGGAGAACGCCGTCGTGTTGAAATTGCACGCGCGCTGGCCGCTAACCCTAAGTTTATCTTGCTCGATGAGCCCTTTGCCGGTGTCGATCCGATATCAGTGATAGATATAAAGAAAATTATTCGTCATTTAAAAAATCGTGGCATTGGTGTGTTAATTACAGACCATAATGTAAGGGAAACTTTAGATGTTTGTGAAACAGCTTACATTGTTTCTCACGGTGAGTTAATCGCAACGGGTACTCCTAAAGAGGTACTTGAAAACCAAAAAGTACGTGATGTTTACCTAGGTGAACAATTCAAGCTATAGTTAATTTACTTCATAACTAAGTGCCATTTATTTTAATAACCAAAAGGATTGTTAGACGTAAATGAGGCAATCATTACAACTTCGTCTTGGGCAACAACTTACAATGACCCCACAGTTACAACAAGCAATCCGCTTGTTGCAACTGAGTACTTTAGATTTACAACAAGAAATTCAAGAAGCACTTGATAGCAACCCTCTGCTTGAAGTTGAAGAAGCAGAATATGGCAATGACAATAACAACGATTCAGCCGACTCCCAAAAAGACTCTTCTGACGATCATGAACACACCGCTGAAGTTGAAATAGAATCATCAGATGCATTAAATAAAGACTCCCTTACTGACGAACTCCCCATGGATGTTGGTTGGGATGAATATGTCAGCGCCGGACCCTCTACGTCATCCTCAGGTCCCGCTCCCGACAACGACACTTTATACCAAGGCAGCACATCTGAATCACTGCAAGACTACCTCATGTGGCAACTTCGTTTAACGCCTTTTAGCCCAACAGATGAAGCCATTGCCACAGCGATTGTTGAAGCAATCAATGATCAAGGCTACTTAACCTTATCAACAGAAGATATCTGTGAAAGCATTGGAGAAGGCAGTGATGGCCTTGCTGTAGAGTTAGATGAGGTAGAAGCCGTATTAAAACGTATTCAAGTCTTTGATCCTATCGGTATCGCCGCGCGGGATTTTCCAGAATGCCTGTTAATTCAACTCAATCAGTTTGATAAAAGCACCCCTTGGTTGTCGCACACTAAAGAAATTGTAAAAGAACACATTGAACTTTTAGCTTCTCGCGACTATCGAACCTTAATGAAGAAAACCAAGCTTAAGGAAAATGAGCTAAAAGAAGTCATGGCACTGATTCATAGCCTCAATCCAAAGCCTGCAGATAGCATCAATACCGAGCAACCAGAATATGTTATTCCTGATGTGTCTGTAAAAAAAATAAAAGGTCGTTGGGTGGTTGAGCTAAACTCAGAAAGCATGCCAAAAATCAGAGTAAATGATCAATATGCTGCAATGAGCCGTTCTGTTAAATCGAGCGAAGACAGTCAGTTTATTCGCTCACATTTACAAGAAGCTAAATGGTTTATTAAGAGTTTAGAAAGTCGCAATGATACTCTTTTAAAAGTATCAAACTGCATCGTTCAGCAACAACAAGCTTTTTTTGAACATGGCGATGAAGCGATGAAACCTATGGTACTCAATGATGTTGCTGAAATGGTCGAAATGCACGAGTCTACGATTTCACGTGTCACGACTCAAAAATTCATGCATACGCCACGTGGTATCTATGAATTAAAATTTTTCTTTTCAAGCCATGTCAGTACAGAGAATGGTGGAGAATGCTCATCAACGGCTATTCGAGCATTAATTAAAAAGCTAATCGCTGCAGAAAATCAGGCTAAACCTTTGAGTGATAGTAAAATTGCAGATATATTGGCAGAGCAAGGAATACAAGTGGCGAGACGCACGATAGCAAAATATCGTGAATCTCTCTCTATCCCCCCGTCAAATCAGAGAAAACGTTTGATCTGAGACGTAAAATAGAAGGAAAATGCTTATGCAACTAAATTTAACTGGTCGTCACGTAGAAATAACAGATCCTTTAAGAGACTATGTCACTAACAAATTTGCTAAGCTCGAAAGGCACTTTGATCATATAAATAACGTTCATGTTATTTTGGATATCGAGAAATTAGTCCAAAAAGCAGAAGCAACTCTCCATGTCACCGGTGGTGAATTATTTGCAACGTCCGAGCATCAAGATATGTATGCTGCAATCGATGGCTTGATTGATAAATTAGATCGCCAAGTAATTAAACATAAAGAGAAACTTTCACGCCATTAATCATGAAACTAAATTCTTTTATTTCCAAGGACTGCACCAAAGCCGCAGTCCTTTTTCATAGCAAAAAGCGAATTTTAGAGCATATTAGCTTTGTTGCTCACCAGCAACGCCCCGACTTTTCTGAGCAAGAAATCCTTGGCGCGTTATTGAATCGTGAAAAACTTGGTAGCACAGGCATCGGGCGTGGTATCGCTATACCCCATGGCCGATTAGCTGGACTCGATAAAAGCCTGGCTATTTTAATCGTCAACCAAGAGGCGATTGAATTTGATGCAATAGATAATAAACCTGTCGATATTTTTGTGGCACTGCTCGTACCTGAAGACGAATGTCAAGCTCACCTAAAGACGCTCGCTGCGATAGCTGATAAACTAAAGGACAAGTTATTTTGCAAACAATTACGTCATGCGACTTGCGATGAAGAACTCTACGCGATAATCGATGCAGCGTAATCATCAAGGAGATGTACCGTGCAACTTATTATTATCAGTGGCCGCTCAGGATCAGGAAAATCTGTAGCGTTAAGAGTACTTGAAGATCTTGGCTACTATGCTGTCGATAATATCCCAGTCAACTTACTTCCCTCCCTCGTACGCAGTGTATCTGATAGTTACGATAAGATAGCGGTGAGTATAGACGTACGGAACTTGCCTAAAGATCAGCAAGAGTTTAATGAGATTCTTGAGTATTTACCTGAATTTGCCAACTCATCATTATTTTATCTTGATAGTGACGATCACACACTCATTCGTCGATTCTCTGAAACCAGACGACTACATCCATTATCAATGAATGCACAACCGCTCGATTCTGCCATTAAACAAGAAAAAGTACTGCTTGATGTCGTGGTCAGCCGTGCCGATGTCATAATCGATACAACCGATTTAAGCGTCCATCAATTAGCCGAGTCGATACGCGAGCGTGTGTTAGGCAAAAAAGACAATCAACTTATTATTACGTTTGAATCGTTTGGCTTTAAACATGGTATTCCTAAAAATGCAGATTATGTATTTGACGCCCGGTTTCTGCCGAATCCGCATTGGGAGCCTGAACTAAAACCATTAACAGGCTTAGATCAACCCGTAAAAGATTATTTAGCCAGCCATAGCATAGTGCAAAAATTCACTTGGCAAATCCAAACTTTTTTACAAACGTGGTTACCGCATCTAGAACGAAATAACCGTAGCTATTTAACCATTGCGATTGGCTGTACCGGTGGTCAGCACCGTTCAGTTTATTTAGCCCAAACTCTTGCCGATAGCTTCAGTCGCAGCCACAAAAATGTCAAAGTCCATCATCGCGAACAAGAAAAATAACATGCACTGTGAAGATACGTTTTTAATTCAAAACAAATTGGGTTTACATGCCCGAGCTGCCACAGCATTAGCACAACTAGCTCTGAGTTTTGACGCCAATATTATTTTAGAGCAAGATACTAAAACTGCCGAAGCAGACAGCGTGCTTGCATTAATGTTACTCGAAAGCAGCCAAGGAAAAGAAGTCAAAGTCACCTGTGAAGGACCTGATGCAGAACAAGCGCTGAAAGCCATCGGAGCTTTGATTGCAGATAAATTTAACGAACAAGACTAACTGAAAGTTGATAGCAAATACGCTATACTTAACCAAAATCAATTACTTGCTTAAACACTAATCGCAACATTGCACAACATCAACCTGTTTGACTACACACTAACACTATTACAATAAAGAGCAGCCATGCCAGAAGCCATTGAACAAGATAACACCCAACTAAGATTGCACGAAATAACCCGTGCACTTAACAGTGGTATGTTTGTTCATGTTAGGCGCATGTTGGCACATATGGCCCCGTGTGACATCGCCCTATTACTTGAGTCCTCCCCTCATAAAGGCCGTACTGTACTGTGGCAATTGGTTGACTCAGATCTACAAGGTGACATCCTCGAAGAGCTTTCTGAAGATGTGCGTAATGGCATTATCTCCCAGATGGATCCTGCATTAATCGCAGCCGCAACAGAAGATATGGACGATGATGACCTCGCAGAAATGTTGCGAAGTCTTCCTGACACTATTTATCAAGAAGTTATCGGCTCGATGGCCAGCCAAGACCGAGAGCGTGCTGCATTAGCGCTATCTTACCCAGAAGAGTCTGCTGGTGCCATAATGAACACAGATACTGTGACCATTCGCCCAGATGTCACACTTGATGTTGTTCTTCGTTATTTGCGCCTCAAAGGAGAGCTGCCAGAAGGAACCGATGAATTATACGTTGTTGATAAAGATAATTGCTTTATTGGTGCCGTTTCACTCGCTTTACTCTTAACTCGCAGCCCCGACCTCACCGTTCGAACGGTCATGGATGATCATTGTGAATCTATCCCTGTGACAATGGACGAATCAGAAGTGGCGCAACTGTTTGAACGTCACAACTGGATTTCAGCACCCGTTGTAGATGAACATCAACACTTGCTGGGTCGTATCACTATCGATGATATCGTTGACGTAATCCGTGAAGATGCTGAGCACAGCATGATGAGTATGGCAGGTCTCGATGATGAAGAAGATACATTTGCTCCTGTTGTAAAAAGTACTAAGCGTCGTTCAGTTTGGCTCGGGGTAAACTTAATTACCGCGCTTTTAGCTGCGTTTGTGGCCAGCTTTTTTGAATCAACCCTCGATATTTTACCTGTGCTCGCCGTGCTAAATGGCATTGTTCCTTCCATGGGTGGTGTCGCTGGCAGCCAAACACTGACTCTTGTTATCCGTGGTATGGCTGTCGGTCATATCAACCAAGCTAACCAACGGTTCTTATTAGCAAAGGAGTTTGCGATTGGCGCTTTAAACGGTGTGCTGTGGGCGTTGTTAATTGCAGGAGTCGTCGCATTGTGGAAATGGGACTTCACCTTAGGCTGTGTGATTGCTTTTGCCATGTTTATGAATCTGCTGGCTGCAGGTATTGCTGGGGCGAGTATTCCGCTATTCCTGAAGCGATTAAACATAGATCCAGCATTAGCCGGTGGCGTAGTGCTCACGACAGTCACAGATATTGTCGGTATCTTCGCTTTTCTTGGCACTGCGACTTGGTTTTTACTCCCTTAACTATCGAAACCAAGCTTTAGTAAGTATTATTGATAAAAAAAGCACCTTTCGGTGCTTTTTTATCAAACTAGATGTTAGTTTCCAGCTACTTGCATTTGCTCTATCAAAATAGATCCAGTTTTAACGCTGCCTCGTAAATCAAAGTCACCGCCAATTCCTGCAATTGCTTTAAACATATCTTTTAGATTACCTGCTATCGTAATTTCACTAACTGGGTATTGGATTTGACCATTTTCAACCCAAAAGCCAGCCGCACCACGGGAGTAATCACCATTGACGGTATTCACTCCTTGCCCCATTAGCTCCGTCACTAATAAACCCGTCCCCATTGTACTGAGTAAAGCAGCTAAATCAGGCTCAGTTTCGTTAACTAACCAATTATGGATCCCACCTGCATGGCCTGTAGCGGTCATGTTCAGCTTTCGAGAAGCGTATGTACCGAGCAAATAGGTTTGCAGCACTCCCTTGTCAATAATAGTGCGGTCTTGTGTTTTGACGCCTTCACTATCAAACGGAGAAGATGCGAGACCTTGTAAAATATGCGGTCTCTCAACCACATTCACTAAATCACTGAAAATAGGCTGACCTAACGTATCTAACAGGAAACTCGACTTTCGATACAGCGCACCGCCACCGATCCCCGAAACTAAGTGGCTAAATAGTGAGCTTGCAATATCAGCTCTAAAAATAACCGGATACTTACCTGTTGGAATTTTTCGGCTATTAAGCTTGGCTATCGTCTCGCTTGCGGCTTCGATGCCGACTGATTGCGCCGATTTCAGGCCGCTTTGCAAACGAGAAAGCGTATAAGCAGACTCGCGCTCCATAATTTCGCCATCTTGACCAATAACCATGCAACTAATGCTATGACGGGTACGAGGAAAACCGGCAAGTAAACCATGGCTATTACCATAAATACGTAAACCTTGATGAGAACTAAAACTGGCACCATCTGAGTTAATGATGCGCTCATCATAATTTAATGCAGCTTCTTCAGCCTGCTGGCATAGTGCTATCCCTTCGTCAGGCGATACATCCCAAGGATGAAACAAATCTAAATCAGGTGGATTAAACTCAAGTAACGCTTTGTCAGCAATGCCATTACAAGGATCTTCAGACGTGTATTTAGCAATCTCAATTGCTTTTTTAACCACAGACTGCAGAGCATCAGGACTTAAATCCGCGGTCGATGCAGATCCTTTTTTATTCCCTACATAAACGCTTATCCCTAATGCGCCGTCTTGATTAAACTCAATGGTTTCAACTTCACCCAAGCGGGTGGTCACAGACAAACCAGAAGTGCTAGACATCGCAGCTTCAGCAGCTGTTGCACCTAATGCTTTAGCCTCGCTTAAAGCTTGCTCAACTGCCGTTTTTATTTGTGCAATTTGATTATAAACAGTCTCTTCACGGGGTGAATTCATGAACTCTACTCGAAGGTTTAAATTAATTTAAGGATATCATAAGGCTCAGCGCTTGAGCCTATTTTATAAAGAAATTACTGACAAATTTGACCATTAAAAGCCGCTTGCTGATCTTATTTTACTTTTAAGAAAAGAAAAAACAGTATCTATGAGCATTAAAACCAAGCTATTGATATAATCACACTATTATTACTACATATATTAAAAGCGAGCTTTGACACCATCATGGCAAAAAAAGGCAAAAAAATACCTGAAGAAGAAATTATTTACATCTCAAAGAGTGAGTTAAAGCGTGAAGCGCAAGAGATGCATGATTTAGCAGCAAAGATATGCAAACTGAATAAAAAACAACGTGAAAAACTGCCTTTAAATGAAGATTTAAAAGAAGCGCTAGTCCTCGCTGATAAACTCAATACTAAAACCGAAGCGTTTCGCCGCCATCTCAATTATGTTGGTAAACAGCTACGTTTAGCTGAAAATTCGGATGAAATCCAAAAAGTACTTAACGCCATTTTAGATGTTGGTAAAGAATCAACCGTTTTATTTCATAAATTAGAACGAACTCGTGACCAAGTGATTGATCAGGGTGATAAAAAAATTAATGAGTTACTGGTTGATTATGATAGTTTAGATAGACAAAAGCTGCGTCAACTTGTTCGACAAGCCAAAAAAGAACAAGAATTAGGAAAACCCGCTAAAGGTTACCGCGAGCTATTTCAATATTTAAAAGAGTATATTCTCGACTAAGGAATATTCATGCTTGATATACGACACTCTCTAAGCTTACTAACTATTTGCTTTTTAACAGCCTGTAACGGTTCATCTGGTAAAAACGACGAAGTCATACCTCCAGACCCAGATGCACCCATCAGTATCACACTCAATTTACTCGATGAAAATTGCTTGGCAGTGGCAGCTCCTAGTTTTAAAGCTGGCGAAACGGTGTGTGTTCAAGCTCTTTTGAATAAAAATGGTGAACCGGTAAATGCTTCTTCGGTGAGCTTTTCCACACCTTTAGGTACTTTACGACAATCCTCTAAGCTCAGTGATATCAATGGCGTCGCACAAATATTCCTTGATAGTGATTTGGCGAATGTTGGTGCTGCAACCCTTAGCGCAACAAGCCAATCAATCACCGCCAGCACTGATTATGAGTTTATTAATAACGAGAGTGTTGGCTCGCAATTACCGCAGCTTGCGGTCGCGATGTTTAAAGATGGCAATGCGAATAATCGCTTTAAGCAAGGTGAAACGGTCAAAGTACAAGTTAAACTCACAAACGCTGACAATGACCCGCTAGAAAATGAGATCGTGTCATTCTCTGCCGAGCTTGGTGCACTTTCGGCCAATACGGGCCTGACAGATCAACAAGGTTTAACGACCATTGAACTTGCAGCTGCTGTCGACAATACCATCGGAGCAGCTTCGTTGACGGCAACATACAACCCCGATACCACAGGGGGAGTGACTCAACGATTTAACTACCAAATACTTGACCGCGATGTGATTGATCAACCACAAATCCAAGCCGGTTACTTTGATAGTAATAATACTTTTATCCCGAACCAAATCGGCCTAACGCTCGCTAAACAGCCTGATAATAGCGTGCAGTTAAGTGCTGGCGGTACTTTAGGCTTGAAAGTCGCTCTCGTAGATGAAAACGGTCAACGTTTAAGCAACCCGACGGCTATTTCGTTTAGTTCTAATTGCGTGACTAACGCACAAGCTAATATCGATCAACAAGTCCTGACCATTAATGGCGAAGCAAGTGCGACGTATGAAGATATTAGCTGTGCAGGCAGTCAGGGCAATCAAGATCAAATCATCGCTACAATTAACGGTAATGGCGATACCCTCACCTTAACGCAAACGATCAATTTGCAAGCGGAAGATCTGGGCGCTATTGAGTTTATAGCTGCAGAACCTGAATCAATCGTTTTAAAAGGCACTGGCGGTCAAGGTAAACAAGAAATTTCCACACTGAGTTTTTTAGTTAAAGGTGCGCTTGGCAATCCTTTGGCTCAACAAGAGGTGACCTTTGCACTTGATAGTGACTTAGGTGGATTAAAGCTTAGCCCTATGACAGCCTATACAAACTCTAAAGGCGAAGTCGGCACAAAAGTGACTGCTGGCAACGTACCCACAGTGGTACGAGTCACAGCATCAGCGAAAACAAGCTCTGACGCATTAATTCAAACTCAATCAGATTTATTATCAGTCAACACAGGACTTGCTGACCAAAATAGTATCACTCTTGCTACTGAAGTCATCAATCCTGAAGCCGACAATATCAATGGTGTCGAGGTACCAATTACAGCTTGGCTAGCCGACAGCTTCAACAACCTGGTTCCCGATGGCACGACAGTAAACTTTACCACTGAAGGCGGCCAAATTACGCCATCATGTACCACCACAAACGGTAGCTGTACAGCCACATGGCGAAGTGCTGAGCCGAAAGTTTACAATCACCGTATTACCATACTTGCAACCGCTATCGGTCATGAAACATTTTTTGATACCAATGGTAATAACGTCTTTGATGACGCAGATGGTGAGCCCATTTTGAATAATCAAGTGGCCAGTGGCTTTGGCAGAGCTCAGTATCAATCGTCTGGCTTTATTGATATGCCTGAAGCATGGCGTGATGATAATGAAAATCTCGTACGCGATCCGGGTGAATTGTTTTTAGATTTTGAGCGCGATAGCCTAATCGATCAGGATGACAGTAATTATACGCCACAAGATGGTAAGTTTAATGGCCCTCAGTGCACCAGTACTTTGAAATGTGGTGCGACAATTAGCCGCTCAATCAATGTGCGTAAAGCGATTAAAATGATCATGGCCTCATCACACAGCTTGTGGTCTTTATACGACACCACAGTAACAAATCCACTTATCAGTAATTATTCAGGAGAGAATGCCGTAGGTATCAGCTCTGCGATTCCCCGCAATACTACGCGTACTTTCCAGCTCTATTTTTCTGATTCAGCACTGCAAACTATGCCACTCGGTACATCGGTCAGCATTAATACTAGTAAAGGTTCAATCTCGGGCACTACTTCATTTGTAGTGGGCAACACATTGGGCACAAATTTAGCGATTAGCCATGCCCAGCTTGATGCTAATATCAGCTTTAAAGATGCGAATAATAACGCGTTGTTTGGTGGGAATATCTTACAGTTTGCGATTGAAAATGACTTACTTGCTACTGAGCCTGCCACTGAAACTATTGTCAGTTTTTCTATCACAGCACCAAGTGGTATTGTATCAAGTGGCCTAATCAACATTCCACTGCTCTAACCTTGATTTTATTCAGGCAGCCCATCAATGGGCTGCCTGACTACCCCCCTACTGTTTAAGTATTTTGCCATCTTTGAGCACGAAACCAACTTGTTCCATAAGTGTTATGTCTGCAATTGGATCACCTTTGATTGCAATAATATCGGCTAACTTGCCAACTTCAATAGATCCTAATATTTGATCTTGCTTCAGCAATTTAGCAGCATTAATGGTCGCTGCCTGCAGCGCTTGTTCTGGGGTCATACCAAATTTGACCATCCGAGAAAACTGTTTCGCATTTTCGCCATGAGGATACACACCAGCATCAGAACCAAAGACCATATTCAGGTTTGCTTTTACCGCTCGGTTAAAGCTATTACGTTGCTTAGCCCCCACGACTCGCTCTTTATCTAAACTCTCTTCTAAAATCCCCGCTTTTTGACCTTCTGAGAGAATATACTCAGTATTGTAAATATCCATCGATAAGTACGTACCATGCTTTTTAGCCAATTTAATAGCTTCGTCATCTAAAAAGCTCGCATGCTCAATCGAGTCAACTCCGGCGCGAATCGCAGCCTTAATACCGTTGGTTCCATGCGCATGCGCAGCCACAGTAAGTCCACGCAAATGCGCCTCTGCCACCAAGGCATTCATTTCTTCTTGTGCGTATTGCTGTGCACCGACTTGCGTCCCTTTTGATAAAACACCACCTGTTGCACAGAATTTAATTACATCTGCGCCAAATTTAATATTTTCCCGTACTTTTGCTCTCACGGCCCACGGTCCATCTGCGACACCCGCAGCCTTAATCGCAATTTCATGAGGTAATAAATTATTATCACAGTGCCCACCAGTAATTCCGAGTGAGGGTCCTGCGGCAAACACCCTAGGCCCAATGACATCTCCTGCGTATATCGCATCTCTTAGTGCAATATCAGCATAACCAGGCGCGCCTAAATTTCTCACCGATGTAAAACCCGCATTGATTGTTCGCTGCGCATTTCTTACCCCTGTAATTGCTGCGCGTGGTGAGGTCACTTGTAATCGCTTATAGCCATGAATATGTGCATCACTGGTTAAATGAACGTGCATATCAAACAAACCAGGTAAGAGTGTGTGCTCGCGTAGATTAATTTTTTCTGCCGGTTTATTGTATTTTGCTTTACCGTGAGAGCTTATTTCTACAATCTGATTATTTTCAATCACAACGGTAGGATTGGCGATTAACTTGCCACTTTTAGCATCAAACATAGCTTTCGCTTCGATAATATAAGCACTCGCCATTGCGTATGGACTGACAATTAGCGCGCTTAAAAGTAATGGGATATGTTTCTTCATTTTTGACTCCATTGTTTTTATTTTTTACGGTACTTACCCTAGCATGATGCAATACTGTACCTGCACAGCTATTTTTAGTAATGCTGATGATCACGATTACTGCTCACTTTCAGGCATAAAAATAGAGGCTTAAGCCCCTATTTTTATGCCTTTTTAACCCGTTTATGTTTTAAGTTTGGCCAATTGTGAGCTTTGCTCATTGACTAAGCTTGCTAACTCAGTACTGCCACTTCCTGCTTGAGTCGATAAATCCGCAAGGTGGGCTGCCGCATCCGAAATACGTGTTAAATTGCGGTTGATTTCTTCTGTTACCGCACTTTGCTCTTCAGCAGCAGTTGCTATTTGCGTTACTTGATCGCTAACAGCTTGTACTTTTTCAACAACATCATGCAATGTTTCAAAAGCGTGCCCCGTTTCTTTTACTGCATTATCAGCTCTGCTCACCCCTTTTTCTATGATTGATGATGCACTTGCGACCTCAACCTGCAAAGATTCAATTAGACGACTAATATCATCCGTCGATGATCGAGTTTTAGATGCTAACGCCCTAACTTCATCGGCGACCACAGCAAAGCCGCGGCCTTGCTCACCCGCTCTTGCCGCTTCAATGGCGGCATTGAGAGCCAGTAAATTAGTTTGTTCTGCAATCGAACGGATCACTTCGAGTATCTGATTAATATCACTACTGCGGGCTGAAACTTTACCGACAGCCTGATTAGCATCTGATATTTCTTGTGACATGACTTCAACCTGTTCAACTGCTGAAGATAGGTTTTTCTCACAATTTAGCACATCATTGGTTATTTCATTGGTTTGCCCAGCTGCAAATTCAGAAGCATTTGCCACTTCTTGAGCAGTCGAGCTCATTTGTGTCATTGCAGTTACGACACTTTCAATTTCTCTAAATTGCTCTGCTATATAGCGCTCCGACTCTTGCGCTAATGCCGCTGAGTTTTGTGACTGTAAATTGCTTTGCTCTGCAATATCTTTCAAATGAGTGATGAGTTCTTTTAACCTTAAGATAAACCGGTTAAAACCACCAGCAAGGGCAATTAACTCAGCATGGTCTTCAACAACGATACTTTGAGTCAAATCTCCCTCAACACTAGCCAAATTATCGACTCGCGTTTGAATTAACGTTAAAGGTGCAATGATGGTTTTGATTAACCCACTCATGATAATTGTCGCGACTAACGCCACCGCTATTCCGACTAAAAATATCGTCTGTCCAAGGGACGCAGTATTATTATCAAGAGTCTGTTTGAGTTCATTTGCTCCCGCTAATGCCAACTCTTTAGGGACCTCAATTAACAGCTGCCACTTTACACCCGGCAACGCAATAAAGACTTCAGCTGATACTAAATAGTCTGTCGAAGTAGAAAGCAGTGCATTGCTTTGCTTTAATTTTTCGTACAGTGCGAATTGTTCATTATCAATCGCTTCTTTAAGTGGCCGACCTAATTTTTTATCATAATGACTACTACCCGCGATCAGATCTAACTCACTTAACAAAGTGACCCGAGCTTGACCATTGTATAGCTCTTTTGAAAGCTTTTTTGTGATCTCTTGCAGTACAGGCAAATTAAGATCTGCCCCCATCACTCCAATAAATTGATTACGCTTTAAAATAGGCACTGTTAGTGAGGTCATCATCTCAGAGTTGCCTGGGGTGATTTCATATAAATAAGGTTCCATGATACAAGGTCGCTTTGTATCTTTTGCACACAAGTACCACTCAGCTTCTCGTTTGCCAAATTCATTCACTTTATCGAGGTATTTTTCTGAAGAATCTTCTACAGCATGCTGAGTAATACTGCCGTTTTTGTCGCGAGTCATATAGACTTCTAACGTGCCAGATGTTGGTACTGAGTGACTTTGTCCGTTTGTATACTCTTGATCTCGATTATCGTAGCCATTTGACTCAAATTGAGAATAAATGGAGGAAATATTGTCACTTTGTGCAAGCACAGCACGGTCAATAATCTGCACCATTTCTCGCGATAATGGCTGCGTTTCTGCTGTCGCACTTAACTCTGCCGCCACAGTATACGGGATACGATAGGCCTCATTTATAAAACCTTGAATATGCGCGGCTTCTTGTCCTGCTTTGGCGTGTAACTTCACTTCAATTTCTTGAAGGATCGCCTCCTGCGCCTGTACTGATAACTCGTCATTTGTTGCCTGCAATTGAACGAGTAATACACTGACTAAAATCACAACAGTCATTAAAACAGCTAAAGTGCTTAACCATAATAATTTTTTACTTAATGCTACTTCTCGCATAACAAAACCTTCTTTTTATTGCTAATGGGCGACTTTTCACCAACAAATCGCCTTTCAAAGCATAGTTGAAGATTATTGCTCTGTGCTAAATAAAGCTAAATGTTTTAAAAAACTAAGTTCTGATTAACAGATTCACTAATGCATTGATTTAATTTATATAAATGATGTAAATGCGCTCCCTCAAGAATCGCCACAGCTAATAGGTTTATTATCCAGATTTCAGATGAGTGAATTTTTTACACTTAAGTGCTTGCCCAAAATCGTTAAACTACATGTTTGACCTGCCATATTCGCTATATCTGGCAATACTCCCCACTGGCTAAAGCCATTTTGTGTAAACAAAGCAATACTGGGGTGGTTATGGCTAAAAATAAAAGCGAGCAATACGTTAATGTTTATTTGTTCACTATGATGCTCTGCAAATAACAATAACTGACGACCCACTCCCTGTCCTCTGGCTGATTCTGAAACATAAATACTAATTTCAACTGTCCCATCGTAGGCCGGTCGGCCATAAAAAGACTTGAAACTCAGCCAACCTATCACTTGCTCATCGTGGCAATAAACAAAAATAGGACGCCGTGTACTGTGAGATTCAAACCACGGCTTTTTATCTTCATAACTGACAGGGTCAAGATCGGCCGTCACTAAACGGCTAGCAATGGTCTGATTATAAATATCAACGACTGAATATAAATCATGGGGTTGGGCAATTCTTATCATGCAAGATCTCTGAAATGACTGATGGAATAATACGCTTGCCTAATTTAGCAGTGTCGATACACTGGAACAAGCCGCGTATGCTTAGATCAAATAAAATTGATCGAGACCATCATTTAGTTCGTAAATTACTAGAACTTAAACAGTAAGGATTTGACGTGTTAAAAAAATTACTTATTCCTTTAATGCTTTTTTCTGGGACTGCATTCGCTGAACAATGCAATGATTTCACCAATGTTGAAATGCGCAAACTTCGTTCAGACAAGACCATAGATTTATGCCAGTTTAAAGATAAACCTCTGTTAATTGTAAATACAGCAAGCAATTGCGGGTTTACGCCTCAGTTTGAAGGACTCGAAAAAATCCATCAGCAATACAAAGATCAAGGGCTTGTGGTGCTGGGATTCCCTTCAGATGATTTTTTCCAAGAAGAGGATGACGAAAAAGACACAGCTAAAGTTTGCTTTATTAACTATGGCGTGACATTCAACATGTTTTCTCCCATTTCTGTGCGCGGTAAAAATGCCCATTCTTTATTTAAGCATTTAGGCGATAAAACCAGCTCACCAAAATGGAATTTTTATAAATATATTGTCAGTAAAGACAGACAAACAGTCACTAAATTCAATAGTAAAACTACGCCAGATGATGCTGAGTTCATTAAAGTTATTGAACAATCACTCTAAAGTAGCTATAAGTTAATGGTCACTTTTATCTTGTTTGTCATAAAACTTTAAAGAGAGGCCATTATTTTATAAGAAAATCGAGGAGATTAAGATGCAAATGGATCAAAACCAACATACAGCGATACATCATCCTATAAGCTTTGTTTCAATTAACAAATGCAAAGTTATTTATGAAGACCAATCGGGTCATGTGGAGAAAAACTTCAGCAATTCTGCTCAAGCGAGATTGTTTGTGCAGCACCTAACGACAAATAACTAACACAATAGAACATGGAAGAAGGTAAGTTAATATAATTTAGCATCTTTTAGATTATGATTTAAACTTGCTATTTACCTCTCATAAAAAGGAATAAATCATGACTCTTGCGAGTGCTCGTCACATCTTAGTCGACAGCGAAGAACAGTGTAACGAATTAAAAAAACAAATCGAATCCGGAGCTGACTTTGCGCAAGTTGCTAAAGAATACTCAAACTGTCCCTCAGGACAAGATGGCGGTCAGCTCGGTGAATTTGGACCTGGTATGATGGTACCTGAGTTTGACACTGTTGTTTTTTCAGCGCCGGTTAATACCATTCAGGGCCCAGTTCAAACTCAATTTGGTTATCACCTACTAGAAGTAACTAGCCGTAGCGAATAACACATCTTTTGTGCCAGCCAGCTGATTGGCTGGCTGCTAACCTAAAAATACCTTTAGCTATGAAACTATACGGTTCAACCACATCACCCTACGCACGCCGCATTCAAGTGTATTGCCTTGAAAACAAAATAGACGTGCAATGTGTCTTTTTAGACATCTTTGACCAACAAGATCGCAACACTCTTATTTCGCTCAACCCAACGCGTAAAATTCCGATGCTTGAAGATGACCAGCATGTTATTTTTGACTCTGGCGTCATCCAACATTATTTGGCTGTAAAGTACAACTTACCAATATTAACTTGGACACAGCATAATCAACTGTCAATTATCAATAGCTGTAATGACTCCTTTGTAGAGCTACTCTTATCTCAACGTTCAGGGTTAAATATTCACGACGACGTCTTATTTTTTAATCTGCAACACGAACGGACAATTGAAACCCTCCTAGTCTTAGAAGAGCAAGTAGCAAATAATCAATTTAACACTTTTGATTATCCTGCAATCAGTTTATATTGCCTGCTCGACTGGATCTGCTTTCGTAAACTATTTGATTTGACTCAATTTGAGCATCTCAGCAAATTCAGGCAGTGTTATCAAACTCACTCACACGTGATAATTAACGATCCACGACAATAATTCACATCTATAGTTAATATTGACTGCGCCATCTGGTGGCATCCAAATTAACTAAAGATATAAATTCCAAATATTGAGCATCAAACCATGACAGAGCAAACCTCACAACTCGCTATTTTTACGCAAGAAGTCAACCAAAATGAAGTCATTTGGGCATTAACAGCCCCTGATGGCGGTTATGTTGTCTGTGACTCAGAGCAATTCGAAGATGTCGATGTGCTTTTACTTTGGAGCAACAAAGAAACAGCTAAACAACATTGCTGCGACGAATGGGCCGATTACAGCCCAGTATCTATTAGCAAAGAAGAGTACTTAGAGTATTGGGTTGAAGATTTAAGCCAAGATAATACATTTGTGGGCATCCAATGGTCTGAAGAAGAGGCGTGTTTAGAGCTTACAGCCATCGATGTGGCCAAAGCTTTGCTTGATAGCTAAGAATAAACACGTTAAGTTACCTAGCTGTTAGTTAGCCGTTCAAGCCCTCTCAGCTAAGGTAACCATGAATATCACTATTGCAGAACTCTCACCATTCCATTTCGATCAAGTTATTGAAATAGGTAATTTAGTCCATGGTGACAATTACCTCGACCTAGCCACCCTCGAAAAAATTTACCGTTACTCAATCAAACAAGATATCAATGCAAGCTTTGTCGCCCTTGAAAACCAGCGTGTGATTGGCTTTCGTCTTACCTATGCCCCTGATCAATGGCCAATGGATGAATGGTGCAGTACCCATCTTTGGCCTGCTGAAAAACAACATGTCAGCTACTTCAAATCAAGCACCATAATTGAATCTGCTCGTGGTAATGGATTAGGTGGGCAGTTACTCCAAGCATCAATTACAGCACTCAAAAAACAAGGCGCGAAAGGTGGTGTCTGCCATATTTGGCAGCAAAGCCCAGGTAACGCAGCATTTAAATATTTTAGTAAAGCAGGTGGAAAAACCATTAAGATCCATCCTGATCGCTGGCTAAAAGATTGTATCGATTTTGGATATTCGTGTACATTATGTGGCTCTGAGTGTCATTGTGACGCTGTTGAAATGTTTTTAGAGTTTTAAACTATGCATTATGATCCTCTGATTTCGGCCATGTGCCATAACGCTCCACTTGCTCCAAGTTACTGGGCAAGCACTCATCCTTACCCGATAGCAACGGCTCCACTCGCACAACATCAACAAGTCGATGTTGCCATAATTGGCGGTGGTTTTACGGGTTTAACTGCCGCGTATTACTTATCAACTATGTTTAATATTGATTGCTGCGTGCTAGAAGCCAATCAAGTTGGGTTTGGAGCCAGTGGCCGCAACGCAGGGTTTGTGCTTAAAGGCTCTGGTCGTTTAAGTTATCGACAAATGGCTGATAAGTGGGGCCTTGCAACCACGCAAGGAATTTACGACGAGTTTAGCCAAGCTGTAAATCGAGTTGAGTCATTGATTGAACAACATCAGATTCAGTGCGACAAGCAAGAATATGGGTATTTAAAAATCGCCCATAACAAAAAAGCGCTGACTTCTTTGCAACACCAAAGCCAATTTATCAGCGAAAATTTAGGTGGCAACGCTGAATTTCTCACCCCTGATACGTTAAAAAACCAGTATATGATTAACCATCAAGCTTATGGTGCATTGCGCTTAGATGATGGGTTTGGCCTCAACCCATTAAAATTAGTCCACGGCTATGCCGATATGGTCAAACAAGCCGGGGTGAAAATTTATGAGCAGACACCTGTTGTCAATTGGCGACAAGATGAAAGCCATCATCACCTCGACACCCCCTCAGGCTCAGTGCAAGCTAAGCAAGTGATTTGCGCGGCTAATGCCTACAATAATAAACACACTCACCCAGCGATTGCGAAAAAGTACTTACCTATCTTAAGTAATATCATGGTGACTCGCCCACTCACCTCTGAAGAGCTCGCTCTGACCGGCTTAAAGACACATCAAGTGACAATGGATACTCGCACATTAAAATATTATTATCGGTTACTCCCTGATAACCGGATTTTATTTGGTGGCCGAGGAGCGGTACGCGGTCGCGATCAAGATAATCAACGCTACAAACATAATTTAATGACCGCTCTGACGGCGTGCTTCCCTCAATTATCCGGAGTGACCATTGATTATTTTTGGAGCGGATGGATTGCAGCAGCCTTAGATGACATGCCTCATGTAATTGTAAATAAAGGATTAGGATACAGTTTAGGTTACTGCGGATCCGGTGTCGCATTTAGTGCCCAAGCAGGTTTTCGTTTAGCTCAAATGATTGCCAAACAGCCTGTCCCAGCTTTGCCTCTTTACCAAACCCCTTTGCCGACATTTCCCTTTGCGGCTTTTAGACGGGTTGGCCAAGCGGCGTATTATCAATATGGCTGGATAAAAGATAAATATTTTTAGTAGGGTATTCCACCAATTTTGTTTAGAATAACAAAGTAATCAATTGATGTTGTGACATTTAATTTGAAAACTCATTTAGGTCGACGCCCATTTACAGCCATGGAACTACACGCTCTGTTCAATGGCTATATTTACTCTGATTATAAAGTCGCAAAAGAGCAACCAAAACATTGGCATTTTTGGCTCCCGTTAATCGCTTACTACACAGGCGCATTTAGTGATGAAATTGCATGTTTAACTAAAAATGACCTAAAAACAGTGGGTGAACACTGTTTTTTTGATTTTCACACCAATAGTAAATTGCAACCTCGCCTCATTCCAATTCATCCAGCACTGCGCCACGCTGGATTATTCGAGTTTATCGCCACCCTACCCGATGAAAACTCACGCCTTTTATATGATTTACCAGCCAAAAATGGTCGTTATAGTGAAAAAGCGCGAATTTGGTTCTCTGGAGAAGGTGAGCGACAAGGTTATTTGCAAAAATGCATGATCCCCAACATAGATCACGATGGTCGAAAAGTCGCTATCAGTTCATTCAGAATCAACTTTGAACAACAAACGCGTATTGCAGCGATTCAAGCTGGCAATAAAGATCTCTTTAACTATTTGCTTGGCTTTAATGAATTCCAAGGCGATATCACTCCGTTTATACCCGACTTACCGCTTATTATGCTTGGTGTGCGTTCATTACCACCTCAGTTAACCTGGACGCGATTCATTAACCGTCTAAAACCATGAATTCCTACAATTAATCCCTTTAGGTTTAAACACTTAATTGCATTAAAAAATGAGTCGCGCTCATTTATGAATCATATTAAGCTTAGATTAAGCTGCTTGCTATAAATTAGGGCTCATCAGACCACAAGGAACGCGACACTATGAACAACTCTTTTTTTAGATCCATTATTTTGGTTACAGGCTTATTTTCTGTTGCTGCGCTATTAGCTGGCTGCACACATTCTCATGCTAACACTGACACACATCAAGCCACTGATGAGGCTTTAACTATTAGTGTGCTCTATCGCGATAGAAGTATGCTGCGCCCAGGCTCTGAACTTCGTGTCACTCTGGAAGATGTATCTAAGATGGATGTCGCAGCAGAAGTGCTCAGCACCACTGTCATGTCGATTGATAGCGCTCCACCTTATATCGTCTCTTTGCCTTATCAAAAAAATAAAATTAAAAGTAACATGCGCTACAATGTTCGCGCCCAAATCAGTAATCAGGGGCAGCTAATATATACCTCTACGCAACATTACGACCCTTTTAATCAAGTAGTAAGTGGCCCTTATAGTATTCAAGTAGAGCGTGTTCACAACCGTACCCCCGATGTCGCTCTGACCAACACATACTGGAAAGCAATGACACTTGGTCAGCAGGCAGTCATTAACCAAGAAAACATCAAAGAGTTATTTTTACAATTAAGAGAGGGAAATAACATTCGAGGTTTCGCGGGCTGTAACAACTTTCAAGGTTCATTTGAACAACATGACTTTGCATTAACCTTTACGCAAATAGCCAGCACGATGAAAATGTGTGCAGATTCGACAGAGCAAGAGCAAAAAATGTTTCACTCTCTCAACGAAACAGCCAGCTATTCAATTAAAGGGGAACATCTGACATTACTCGATAAAGACCAAACAGTACTCGCCACTTTTCAAGCGATGTATTTTTAAAGCAGCTCTGTACAAGCGCTCAATTTAAATAACAAAGGAGCCCAAGGCTCCTTTGTTATTCATCCACCAGCTGTTCGCTACGATAAAAACCATCATCATCACTGAGAAGCTGAACAAGCTCAGGCAACACTTCGCCCATAGTCTTTTTAAGTGTCCATGGAGGATTGATCACTATCATACCTGAAGCTGTCATACCAAATTCATCACTATCAGCACTGGTTGCTAACTCAAATATACTAATATTTCGGATCCCTGAATCAGTTAGACGCTGCTCCATACGATCAATACGCTCACGCTGAACCACTGGGTACCAGATCATATAAGTGCCACTTGAAAAACGTTTGTGCGCTTTAATAATGGTATCGACCACTTTGTCATAATCTGACTTTATTTCATAAGGAGGATCCATGAGGACACAGGCTCGACGTGAAGCTGGCGGCACTAAACCAATTAGCCCTTTAAAGCCATCCTCAAATTTCACCTTCACATTACGTTTTCGATTGAGGTTTTCATCAAGGTGCTTAATGTCTTGCGGGTGAAGTTCAAATAACCAAGATTTATCTATCGCTCTTAATACAGCATCGGCCACTGCAGGTGAGCCTGGATAGAAAGTTAAATTATTGCTGCCTAAATTAAAATTTTTAATTAGTTCCACATACTTTTCAATGGCTTTATTCGCACCTTGATAATGCCAAAGCTTTGCAATACCTTGCTCAAATTCTTGCGTTTTTTGCGCCTCTTCAGAAGCCAATGCATACAATCCAGCACCAGAGTGCGTATCAATGTAATCTAATGACTTATCTTTTTGCGTTAGGTACTCAAGCACCTCGCGTAAAACCAAATGCTTAATGACATCTGCAGGGTTACCTGCGTGAAAAGAATGACGATAACTCAGCACAATCAAACCCCCTCTAAAAACCAATTTTGCGCAGTGAAACACATGGCCAAAACAATAGCAAATAAATGTCTGAAACGAAGGTTATAACAAAATTAAACGCATTATATTGGATGTTAATCAGACAATAAAAAAGCCCAGCAAAATCGCAGATATCAGGGGATGTTGATCTTTTGTGATTAAATAGGCCAAGTTAAGGTTTGGTTACAAAAAAAAGACTAATAATCCATGGATTAAGGGCAATTGCTGTAGTATTCGATGCTTATTTAGATTAAATTGCACTTTTATTATAACCAGTTTAAAGAGCGCATTATGTCAGACAACACTCTTCACCAACTCGAACAACTGATCAACCAATTAATCGAGCAAAATAATACCCTTAAGCAACAAGTTGTAGAATTAAAGCAGCAAAATACGCAACTTGTTGATGAGAACGAAACCATGCAGCTAGAAGCTATTGAAAACGATGAAAAGCAAAAGCATGCGGCACACACATTAGAAAATCTGTTAACTAAGCTACAAAACGCGCAACAGGCTAACTAATGTCTCCCACCGATCCGCAAGGTATCGTGGTAGAAATAATGGGTCAGCAGCATCAATTCGCTTGCCCAGAAGGCCAAGAAGATGCCCTTTTACAAGCAGCCAATTTACTTAACGACAAAGTTGAGGAAATAAAGCAGCGCAGTGGTATCCGCAATAATGAGCGCGCCTTACTAATGGTTGCGCTCAATCTTAGCCATGAATTGATGGTCGCCAATTGCGCATTATCACAACAGCAACATGATATGGCCAACCTCGTTAATAAACTGAGCGATAACCTTAAATAAGCATGTTATAAGACTTTTTACTGGCAATTATTGCGTAATTAGTTTAAAAAAGAGTCACTTATTATTCCACTTTTGCAATAAATGGTCTCTTCAAAACGCATTTTAGGTATAAAGTTCATCATGGTCAGCATCATTTTACTGACCATTCTTCTCAAAGACGCTACTTTCTTTGCGCACTTACTTAATTTCAAAGAAGCCGCCAACCTGCGCAAGTTACAATTATTTGGCGCTGTACTTATTATTGGTTGTATTTTCCTTGGCTATTCCCTTTTAAGCTTAAAACATCAAGATACACAACGCTTCACTCTCTATTGTTTTATGGCGGCACTGTTTATTGTATTACCTTTTGCGATGGCCAGCTCTCCCTTTGCCATCTTGCATTTTTTTGAGTAAAGCAATGACTGATTTACTTTTAAGATTCACCGCGGTGATTCTGCTCTGCATACCCTTCTTTAGCGAAGCCGATGTGCAGTGGCATACCCTAGACAATCACACAGTTTTAGTACAACAAGCAGAAAAACTAAAATACTATGACTCGAATCAAATCATCATAACCGGCACACAATGCCTTGCGATTTTTGATGCCAGCGGCGACTTTTCACAGGTCGAAAATATGGCCAAGAAAATTAAACTACATTTCAAACAACCCGTATGTTATTTAATTGCCAGCCATCATCACGATGACCATTTACTAGGCATGGCAGTCTTACAAAAATTATTTCCAAGCGCGAAACTAATCACCCACCAAGCACTCTATGCTTCATTTACTGTGTACCAACAAGCGTTTGAAAAGCAATTGGCCACTTACCAACAATCAATTACTCTTAATGAGCAGCGCTTAAGCACCCTTGAACTTAAACCAGAACAACAGCATGAATGGACAGAAAAGCTACTCCAAGCAAAACGACGCTTAAAACGTTGGCAAACATTGTCGTTAAACCTTCCTGATATCGCTGTCGACACCGACACCGAACTTGATTTAGGTAATTTACGCATACAAATCATGCCGCGAAGTTCACACACTTTGGGCGATCTAATGGTGTATCTACCTCATTCTCAAACATTACTCGCATCAGATATCGGCGATCCTCTGCCTTACCTCGGAGATGCCAATATTCAGCAAACTATTCACACTCTCAACACTCTGCTTGATTTAGAGATCAAAACACTAATCCCCGGCCATGGTAGCCAAGTCACTAAAGAGCAGCTAAAAATAACCCAATCATTTATATTGGCTATTGATAACCATGCATCAGCCGCAGTCAAAAATGATCTCGACGAGCAAACAATGTTAGAGAGTTTCAAATTTTCACCGCTTAAAGAGATCGTGCGTACGCCTTTGGATGAAAAAGCCTATAAAATTTTTGTAGCAGCGGGTTTAAAGCAGGCTTATTCACAACATAAAAACCAAGAAATGCAAAAGCTTAATGATTCAAGCATTCCTTAAATCACTGCAAAAAGGAAAATTGCCTTATTTTAAGCTAACCTTAAGCTAGCAATGTCCAAAAGAAGTACTTTCCTATGACTCAATTGCTATATATGCGAAACACCTTAACTTTAACACTCTGCTTCATCTCACTTGTTGCATGCCAAAGTACAGAATCCTCACATGATGCTGCCTTTGTCGCGGCCGAGCCAATATTAGTACCCAAAAAAGCCATCGTGCTTGAACAACCAATGACATCAGCACCTCAAGCTTCTCTTCCCGCAAGCGCTCCTAAACCGATAAAAGCTGTAGCACCCAAAATAAAAACTCTGCAACCCTACGAAGTCACCAATTTATGGCAGCGCATTACCATGCAATTTACCTTGCCCGTACCAAATAACAGCATCATAAAAAAACGGATCAACTGGTATCGTCAGCATCCTAATTATATGGATACCATTTCGGCTCGGGCGCAACCGTTTTTTTATCATATTGTAAAAGAGATCGAACGGCGTAAACTCCCGCTAGAGCTAGCCTTGTTGCCTATTGTTGAAAGTGATTTTAATACCAAAGCATACTCAAGTGAGGGAGCCGCAGGGATTTGGCAATTGATGCCAGAAACCGCCAAGCACTTTAAGCTAAACCGTGAGGCTTGGTATGATGGACGCTTAGATACTCAATTATCAACTCACGCCGCGCTTGATTATCTCGAATACCTATACGAAAGATTCAATCAGGACTGGTTATTGGCCATTGCAGCTTATAATAGTGGTGAAAGCAGAGTATTAGCAGCAATTAAAAAGAATCGTAAAGCAAAGAAGAGCACTGACTTTTGGTCACTCAAATTACCAAAAGAAACCACTAATTACGTACCTAGGTTATTCGCTCTTGTTGAAATAGCGAAAAAAGAAGGCACTAAAAAGTGGCCCGTAATCGCAAATAAAGCCAATACAGTAACGGTCGATATTGGCCAGCAGTTTGATATGCTCATCGCCGCAAAACTAACTAAAACAGACATGAAAACCCTTTATCAACTTAACCCAGCTATTTTAGGTGAAAAAAGCGCAAAGCATGGCCCCTTTACCTTACAAATCCCTATCGAGAAAGCGCGCTACTTTGACCAGCGCTACGTACACCATTCAGAAATATTGGGACTTGACCATTATCAAGTGCAAAAAAAAGACTCGTTGTATCAACTAGCGAAACGATTTAAGACCACAGTCAATCAACTCAAAGACCTAAACCAACTCAACTCTGACGTCATCAAAATCGGCCAAACTTTAAAGCTTCCAGCTTTGGAGCCAATTCCCTTGACTATCAACTATCAAATCAGCCCATTTATAATGAGAAGTGCCCCGCCAGAAAAAATCAAAGTCAGTGTCAATTACATTGTTAAACCGGGCGATACTTTATGGAAAATAAGCCGCTTATATCATGTCAGCCATCGAGAGCTCGCAGAGTGGAATCAGTTAAATAGCCAAGCTGCGTTAAAACTAGGTAAAAAACTCACTATTTGGCTAGAGCAAACACCATCAGTCCCCATCGAAGACTCACCATCACAAAACAGCCTGCTCACCAACCCAACGTTATTACTGCAAAAGGTAACGAGTATAAATCCGATTTAGAGACTTCGTTATTTTAGGGCTTTCTTGTACACTACACATCTGTCCAACGAAGAGAATGAACATGTCTATCAGCAAAAATTCAGTAGTCGAATTCCATTACACTTTAAGTGAAGCCGGCCAAGAAATAGAAACCAGTACACAATCAGAACCTTTAACTTACCTACATGGCCAGGGCGCGATGTTACCGGGCCTTGAAAACGCGATTGAAGGTAAATCGGTTGGTGATAAGTTTGAAGTGACGCTGAGCCCAGAAGAGTCATATGGCGAACGCCGTGACGATGCTATCCAACGCATTCCTCTTAAGCACCTTCAAGGCGCGAAAGTATGGAAACCAGGCATGACTGCGATTGTAGAATCAAACCAAGGCCGTCATCAGGTCACGATTGTGAAAGTCGGCCGTTTTAACGCTGATTGTGATTTAAACCATCCTTTTGCAGGTAAAACACTGACTTTTGCAGTTGAAATCGCCTCTGTTCGCGAAGCAACTGAAGAAGAATTAAGCCATGGCCATGTGCATGGTAAAGGTGGTTGTGGTCACTAGACCTCATTCACTCAGAGCCAGTATTTACTATGCTGGCTTAATCCAAATTGTAGAGAGTAAGAATGAAAAAAATCGCAGTTGTTACAGGTGGCTCTAAAGGAATTGGCCTTGCTATTGTCGAAACCTTAATCGCCAAACACTTTGAGGTATTCAATCTCGATATCACTGCGAGTGATTCAGGCCAATTTATGCCATGTGATGTCAGCGACGTCTCACAAGTTGAGCGCTGTATCAAACAAATTGTTAGCCAAACAGGTCGAATTGACTGCCTTGTGTCCAATGCGGGCATTCATGTCAGTGCCAATATAGAAAGTACCAGTGAAGAAGAGTTTGATCGTATCTTTGCCCTCAATGTTAAAGGGGCTTACGCTGCAATCAAAGCCAGTTTACCAACCATGAAACAGCAAAGTTCAGGCAGCATCATTTTAATTTCTTCCGATCAAGCCCTTATTGCCAAACACAACTCCTTTGCTTATAACTTATCAAAAGCAGCATTAGCGTCTATCGCAAAAACCACCGCACTGGATTATGCAGCGTTTAATATTCGCGCCAATGCAGTCTGCCCAGGCACGATAGAAACTCCGCTTTACCATAATGCCATTGATAAATATTGCGCTCGTTCTGGTGCTGATAAAGCCAAAGTTCATCAAGAAGAAGCAGCATTACAACCATTAGGTCGCTTAGGTCAACCACAAGAAGTGGCCAACTTAGTCGCCTTTTTGGCCTCTGATGAAGCCAGCTTTATCACTGGCAGTCTACAGGTGATTGATGGTGGATATACCGCACAATAAGCGACCTACAGATATGGATTATCAAGATATAATCGACCCCCATGTGCATTTTTTTGCCCTTGAAAAAGGTAATTATCAATGGCTAAAAAGCACACAGCCACCTTTTTGGCCTGATAAACACCTCATTCAAAAAAACGTTTCTGATGCGGATCTCACTTTATGCTCCGCATTACGCCTAAATGGCGTCGTGCATATTGAAGCTGGGTTTGATAATGAGTACCCAGAGCGTGAACTCGCTTACTTAAACGATACCGTTAAGCGTGTCTCTCATAAAGCCATCGCGTATCTTGATATCACTCTTGAGCCAACTTTATTCAGCGAGAAAATCAGGCAATACCAAACTCATGGTAATTTTGTCGGGATCCGCGATATAACCGAAGGTGAAGATGCTCAACGATTACACCACTCTAATGTAGTCAAAAACTTAGCGTTTCTGGCTCATGAAGGACTAATTTTTGAAGCACAGTTTGAAATCGCACAGTTAGCGACCACTCAAACATTACGAGCATATTGTGTTGCGCTCCCGAATCTGAAATGCGTCATCAATCACTGTGGTTTAGTGACTCCGGATACTTTTGCCTCGTGGCAATTGGCGCTTCACATCCTAAAAGGGCTCGATAATCTCTGGGTAAAAATAAGTGGCTTTGAAATGGCGCAAAGACAGTTTAATGCAAAGTGGGTACAAACAGTCACAGATGCATTATTGCAAACAATAAACTCTGAACATCTAATGTTTGCCAGTAACTTCCCACTTTGCTTATTGAGTCAATCTTACCAACAGCTCTGGCAACTTTATTCTGAACTAACCTTACCTGATCACGCATGGGCTTTGATGAGTTATCATAATGCACAGCGGCTTTACCAACTGGCATAAAAAAGCCAAACGAAAGTTTGGCTTATTAGAAGTCTGTGACTTTTATTTAATTTCCACTCGTTGAGAGCGCATAACCACTTCGTCGTTCAGTTCAATCCCAATCCCTGGCTCTTCTGAAACTTCAAAGAAGCCATTTTTTGGTTGCGGATCTTGTAGGCAAAGTTCTCTGTTCCACTTTTTAATCGCGTATGTATGATGTTCATGAATCAAAAAGTTCGGGATCGCCGTTTCTAAATGCAGCGATGCCGCTGTTGCAACAGGTCCACCACAAACATGCGCCTGAATACGCACATCAAAAATATCAGCGTAATCACATACCTTTTTCGTTTCGGTGAAGCCACCACACAGACCGATGTCAGGTTGTAAAACGTCAATACTCTGATCTTCTAAATATGGACGAACTCCCCAGCGATTATATAAACGCTCGCCACCCGCAATCGGAACCGCAACTTTATCGGCGACTTTTGCATGCAATGAATGATTTAAATAATTAACCGGCTCTTCGTAATACATACAATCAAATTCTTTTGCTATTTCACCAATTTGAATCGCAGAAGTCGCACCTGGTAAGCTATGGCATTCGAAAATAATATCCACTTCGTCACCCACCGCTTCACGGATAGCTTGCATACGCGCTCGGTACAATTTCATTTCGGCACGAGAAATAATATTCGTACGATCGTAGTAAGTATTGCCATGCTTGTCGTATTGGATCGGATCGACTTTAACAGCATCGTAACCTTGAGCAATCGCTTTTAATGCAGCTTCAGCATATTCTTGCGGCTGAACCAATGCTTTAAATTCATCATCCCAGTCAAATTGGAGCTGTGAGGCATATGTACGCAGCTTATCGTTTACCTTGCCGCCTAATAGCTGATACACAGGTAAACCCAATGCTTTACCTTTAATATCCCAAAGGGCTGTGTCAATCGCACTCATTGCAGCGTACACCACCGGCCCACCGCCTAAACCCCAAAAACTTTCACGCAACATGCGCGACCACAATTTTTCAGTTTGAAATGGGTCATGCCCGATTAAAAAGGCATCTGCCATTTCTTTAATCATTGCTGCGGCTGCACTATGACCTAAGTCATAGGCCAAACCAGCTTCCCCCACACCCGATATCCCTTCATCGGTATGAATTCGAACAAATACAGGAGTCCATGCTGGGCGATCTGGACAATGGATATCAAACACTTCGACGCGATTAACTTTCATATCAACTCCAATTGGTGATATTTAAAAAATAGGGCTTTGGATAATTCAACTAAGCAGTAAAGCTCGGATCTAAACGGTATGCCTTTCTGAGCATCGCCGGCCATGCTTTTTGGCCACCGGTTGTTCCGCTATGGACCACTTTCGCTTGTTTATAAATATTATCTAAGATTGGCTGAGGCACACGCGTTGCTTCTTGACCTGTTGATTGCAGTAACAATTGTACTTCGCAGGCTTTTTGCAAATCATAAAAGCGCATAAACGCATCACCAATCGTTGGTCCAACAGTTAAACCACCATGATTCACTAGCAACATATGATTATTGTCAGCTAAGTCATCTTGTAGCCGTTTTCGTTCATCGTCATTCACTGCAAGTCCTTCATAACCATGATAAGCAAGTGACGAAAGCGAAAACATAGAGTACTGACTATAAGGCTGCAACCCATCTTTTAATGTTGCAACAGCAATGGTCTCTTTTGTATGTAGATGAATGACACAATGTGCATCTTCTCGCACTTCATGTATCGCGCTATGAATCGTAAAACCGGCAGGATTAATAGTATAAGGTGACGCATCAACTACGTTTCCAGCTAAATCCACTTTAACTAAATTTGAGGCCGTAATTTCATCAAATGATAAGCCAAATGCATTCACTAAATAATGGTCTGTACCCGGTAATCTAGCTGATAAATGTGTATAAATTAAATCACCCCAGCCAAAATGCTCAACCAGACGATAACAAGCGGCTAAATCAACACGTAATTGCCACTCTTGTTCTGATACTTTGTTTTTTAAACTAAATTCTGGTAATTCAAACATAAGCTTTTCTCAATCTGCCAGCTATTTTTGACATGATTATAACGTGAATGCCAAACCTTAAATAGAAGTATAGAAGTCTAAAGTAAGAAATGTGAGGATTCAATGATCTTCGACAATAAAAAAGCCGCAATAGCGGCTTTATTCATGCTTTTGCTCAAAGCGCTTATTTGACTGCCGATAAGTATGCGGCAATTGCATCAATCTCTTCATCTGAGACATTCGCAACCATGGCTTTCATTGCCATAGACATGCCATTAGCACGGGCACCGGATTTAATATCTTTCATTTGCGCTGCTAAATACTCTTTGTTTTGACCATTTAGTTTAGGATATAAAGGCATAATTGGTGCTTTACCTTCTGCACCATGACAAGCCATACAACCTTTAGATGTATATAGCGCTGCACCATCAGCTGCAATAGCTGATTGAGACACTAAGCCAGCTAATGCAAATGCTGAACCTGCTAAGATCTTTGTCATTTTTTTCATTGCTTTTTACTCTTCTGTTTGACGGAAATAGATGTATTAGAGTGTAGCCTAATACTTAAAACACAGTTAAGCATAGATAGTAAAACGATACAAAAAATATCAACTTAACATGCGAAGACGCCTCAATTGATTCATCAAACCAATCAAAAACGTCCATCAATCATGAGTAGTACCGAAGCACAGGGAGCCAAGTTTTACTCACCTTTTTAATACGGATGATTACCAAATAAGATCGTCTGGCACTTCAAAATCTGCATAAGGGTCATCTTGATTTTTTTCTTCTTTATCGGTGACATGAAACACAATGTATTTTTCGTCAACTTCAGCAATTTTACGCGCTGGCTCATCTTCTAGGACATAAAATTTATCTTCAAAAACACAAATTGCTAAACGGCCACCTGCCAATGCTTTTTGCGTTGCGGCATTCACATCAAGCTCTTTAATTTTATTTAAATAGGTAAAATTAAAGGTCACTTCACCGCGAATAGTGTCTTGATTGTTATGCTGTAAAATCTGCTTAACTCGTGCAACTTGCTCTTTATTCTGTTGCTCAGCTAATTTTGCTTTATTGAGCTCTTCGGCCTTTTGTTGCTGTTCTTGACGTGTTTTTTGAATGTGCTTTTCTAATTCTGAAGGGTTGCTGGTTGCACCTTTCTTTTTCTTTTTTTGCTGTTTACGTTTTTCGGTTTTTGCTACTTTCATTTTATGTTCAGTCGTTAGGCCTGATTTTAGTAGCTGATCTTGTAATGAACCCATATCCGTCTCTCATCAACATCTTAATGAAGTTTATTTTAATAATGCTCTATGCGAATGAACAGCTTTATATCGGCGATTTTTCATAAAATAATGATCTAAATCCAACCTAAAGAGTCAATCTCAAGGCATAATGCCGAGAGCTTTCATCTTCTTATGTTTTAAATGAGCCGCCATGCGTTTTTATCAGTTATTAATTAGCTCTGTGGTTATCTTTTTTGTTTTATATGCACCCCAACCTCTTATGCCGTTATTAAGTCTGGAATTTAATGTGTCAGCGGCATCTGCTGGCAGCTTAATGACTGCCACTATGATACCACTCGCGATTGCGCCTTTAATTTATGGCTTTGTGCTTGCCAAAGAAAATCCATTAAAGATACTTAAGTTAAGCATGATAGGGCTCGCCTTAACTTGCTTGCTTGTTCCTTTTATCACTGAGTTTAATCACTTCTTTATTATTCGTATCTGCCAAGGTCTATTACTGCCTGCGGCACTGACATCCATGACAACTTACATCGCTTGTCGTTATCAGGGGCTCGAGTTACAAAAGAAAATGGGGATATATATTGCCAGCACCATTGCAGGCGGTTTTTTTGGTCGGGTCATTTCCGCCAGCTTCGCTGAGTTTTTTACTTGGCAAGATTTTTATCTTGTCATTGCTGTTACATTATTCGTACTTGCTGGATTGATTCGCATCAAAAAACAACTTGCAATCAGCGCAACCAGTTCAGTCTTCTCGCACCTCAAAGACATTCAAAACCCAACAATGCTAAAAACATACGGCGCGGTTTTTTGTATGTTTTTTTGCTTTGCGGCTATTTTGAATTATTTGCCATTTATACTGCGTGATAAGTTTGATATTCAAAGCACTCAACAAATTGGCTTTGTTTATATCGGTTATCTATTAGGGGCCTTAGCGTCATTATTAAGCCCTTGGTTAGTGAAAACCAGCGTGAATACTTTTAAGCTTTTAACCTATGTGTTTATCTTTTACAGCTGTTCAATTTTACTAATGATCCCCGCTGATTTGATTAGCTTTATGGTTGCGTTTACTTTCTTTTGTAGTGCCATGTTTATTATTCACTCCACTGCGGCACCATTAATTAATAAAATAAGTCCGGCCACTCCAAGTGTCACCAATGGCGTCTATGTTTCGTTTTATTATTGCGGAGGAGCGCTTGGTTCTTACTTTCCAGGATTAATTTATCAGCATTGGGGGGCGCTCTATTTTTTACTCGCGATCGTATTGGTCTGTTTAATCGGGGGGAGTTTGATTTACAGTGCGCGCTCAGGCACAGAGATTACAGCCACCTCGTGACCCGAATGCGTAAAAATTTGCTCTAGTTGCAATTTAGTGACAATCCAAGTTCGATCATTTACAAATGGATGGCACTGAAATAAGTGATTGTTTTGCCAAATATCTGTATCAAGTAATACGGCTACTGAATTGCTTGAGTTATTCAATACCGCCAACATTGACACACACCCAGGTTTAACCCCTAAGTGACACCACAAACGCTCAGCAGAGGCAAAACCCAGCCGCGCTTTGCCAATTTGATTTGATAACTTTTTCAAATCGACCTGTTTGTCTGGCCGTGTGATGAGTAAAAAATGTTCACGGCCATAGTTATCACGCAAAAATAAGTTTTTTAATCGTGCACCAGGGCGATTTAATTCTAGCGCATCAGCTTGTTTGCAATCAGCTAACGGTGGGTGGGCTATTTTTTCACAGTTAAATTGTTGCTGTTCAAAAAACAGCTCAAGATCGATGGGTTGCATATTGATTGTTTTACTTTACACAGCGACCGCTTAAGCGAACACTGTATTCTCGCCATAGCACTTCTTCGATAGTGTGTTGTGCTTGGCAGTATTTCTGCACCTTCAATTCTTTTTCAAGCAGTAAGACCGCCTCATCTTCAAGTTGCATTTTTAATTCTGGTGAATCGTCGAATACATCACGACTCATCATCTTTTTGTACTGGCTGCGCGTCATGTCTTTATCAAATTTAATAAACTCGCTGGAGGTCGGTTTAATCGACACCAAAAACGAGAAAAGCTTATCACCCTCGTCACCCGTTGCAGATGCAAACTTCTGATTCTTAATAATAAAGGGTTCAGGCTCTACTTTACTAACGCAGGCTGTTAACAAAACACTGAGAAAAATAATGAAATACTTGATAATCAAACCCTCTTGAGATGTGGATGCCTTTCAATGTGGCAAAATCCTACCACATGTTATTAGCCATAGCTTGTTTTGCGCTGTTATCTGCAAATTTTTGTGCACAAAACCAACAATCGCACTTTATTTTTATATTTTTTATCTATTTGCTTTAAAAACGGCTTGACGGCTTTTATAAACGTCATTATTATTCACCCCGATTTCGAGCGATGCTCGAAAGAAGGAAATGTGGGGCTATAGCTCAGCTGGGAGAGCGCCTGCCTTGCACGCAGGAGGTCAGCAGTTCGATCCTGCTTAGCTCCACCACTTTCTTTCTAAATTTTAGTTACTTCTTTACCTCCTTCTGTTTTATCTTAATTTATTTACTGCCCACTCATTCGATAAAAGTTTTTCTTCCGTTTATTTCTATTTTTTTAATTGCGCTTAAAGCCACCCTTTTTGCCTTGCTATACGCGCGGCATCAACACGATTAGTTGCATTAAGTTTTGCAATAGCATCTGATAAATAATTGCGAACAGTACCTTCTGATAAGTACAATTGTGCAGCAATTTCAGCTGTTTTGAACCCATCAGCAGCTAACTTTAATGCCTTGCGCTCTTTTTCGGTCAGAGGATCACGATCATCTAGTGCATTGATTGCTAACTCAGGATCGATAACCTTTTGTCCTTTCATGACTTTTTTTATTGCATCGATTAAGTACTCACTCGGCGCTTCTTTGAGCACAAAACCTTTTACACCCGCACTCAAAGCGCGACGTATATACCCTGCTCGCGCGAAGGTAGTCATTATCATGGTATGTAAATTTGGCTGGCTTTGAGCTAGTTTTTCAACCAATTCAATCCCACTGCATTGAGGCATTTCAATATCAGTTAAAACAAGATCTGGCCGTAAGGACTCTATTTTACTTAATGCATCTAAACCATTTTCAGCTTCACCGACCACTTCTATTTCTTCATCAAGGCCAAGTAATGCACTAATTGCCCCTCGTACTAACGCCTGATCTTCTACGACTAACACCTTAATCACTGCATACTCCTTGGTTCAGGGTAATCATTAACGCCATGCCATTGGTTGTATCAATCTCCACATGACCCAAAAACTGCTGACAACGCTCTTCTATTCCTTTTAAGCCGTTGCCTGGGATCAATTCTTCAACAAAACCGTTATCGGTTATTGCGACCTTCACTTCATCATGAACCGTTTCAACAGTAATCGTTACTTTATTGCCACGACTATGACGCAAAATGTTTGTCACCGCTTCTCTTAACATTAGAATCAGGCTCGACTCTAATTTGGCATTGCAAAGAGCGTCTTGGAGGCGCAATTCAACGGCAAATCCTTTACTCTCTAATTGCTGGCACAACTTGTGTATCTCTTCATTTAAGCCTTTGAGCTTGAGCCCAGAAACCGCCTGCCTAACTTCACTTAATACCTGACGAGATAATTCTGCGACCGCGTTTATTTCAGCTTGCGCTAAATCGAGCTTGCTGGCTTGGCAAAATTTTCCAGCCAACTCTGCTTTCAACGCAATCGAAGATAAAGAATGGCCAAGTAAATCATGTAAATCACGCGCAATGCGCTCTCGCTCTGCAATTGCGGCCAGTTGTTCAATTTGAGACTCGCTCTGCGCTTCTTTTAATTTGTGGATGCGACTTTGTCGCTCAGTCATGCCAAAAAAGAATAAGCCAATACTGACAATGAAGGATGAAAGCAAAAAAGAGCTATCGTGTATAATAAATAAGTTGGCAGCTGCAAACACACTCAGTGCAATGCCAATCATTCCTTGCCAAGCGTGCTGCTTGCTGAAATTAAACCCACATAAATAGGCTGCAAATCCAAAGAATGACTGCGTCCCCGGAGTAACCACTGAGCCAAACAACGAGACCAACACTATACCGAGTACCGGCAAAAACGCCTTATTTCCTTTACTGTACACACCCCAACTATACAAACCTAAAAATAAGGCATAAATAAAGACTGTCAGCACAACAGCCAATGCATCAAAATGCGCCCAGTTAAATACCAGCGGTAAAAAGTAAAAACAGGAAAAAACCAGTGACCCCCAATACCAGTATGGGTTGCCATCATCAGCCAAGCTTTGATTAAAGTTTTTCATTGTCAATTATTTATCCTTATTTTACAGAGAAATAAAAAAATCTCTGCCTCGTATAAAAATACCACGACATCACACATACCAGTTATTAACTTTTACTCATTAGCTTTAAGCCAGCAATCCCTATAACGATCAAGGCGATACATATAACCTGACCAAGTGTCATCGCCTCTTTAAACCAAGTGAAACTGACTATAGCGACCCCTACCGCACCGACTCCGACCCAAATTGCATAACTCATTCCTAACGGGAGAGTTTTCAGCGCATAAGATAAAAACGAAAAACTCAACCACATTGCCACAAACGTTGCAACCGATGGCCCAAGCTTACTAAATCCATCTGAGTACTTCATTGCGATAACCCAAACGATTTCAAATAGACCTGCAATTAACAAACACACCCACGCGATTTGATTCATCTTAACTCTCCTTATTCAAGTAAGGTGATTATCAGCACTATTAGAAGCTTTTGTTAGTCATAACTGTCAGCACATTGCACTGACAAATGTCATAAAACAACTTGGGTTCAGCCAGCTAGATGATAAGATGAAATCAACGACTTCAATTAGATAGCTAACATGCAAGCTCAACAGCAAAGCTTACTTTTTTTACATATTGCCGTTTTTTTATTTGGTGGCACTGCACTATTCGCCAAATTAATTAACTTGCCTGCAATTGATATCACGGTTTATCGCACTGCTATAGCGAGCGTGAGTTTGATGCTTTTAATGTGGCTCACAAAAAAAAGGATCAGGCTTAACTCAGTGTCAGACTATGGCATCGCAATTTTGCTTGGCATTATCATTGGCCTGCATTGGATCACTTACTTTGGAGGGATGCAGTTAGCCGGCGTAACCGTAGGAGTGATTGCTTTTTTTAGCTACCCTGTTATTACTGTTTTCTTAGAACCGTTGGTGAATAAAACAACCCCTAGACTAAGTGATTTAGTCAGCGCTGCGGTGGTTATTTTCGGTATTTATTTACTCATCCCCAGCGCAGATTTAGGCAATGATGTTACGTTTGGCATTATGCTTGGTGTCATTTCCGCGTTCTTTTTTGCGACTCGTAATATTTTACATAAGAACTATTTTTCTCAATATTCTGGCCCTCATACTATGCTTTACCAAACGTTGGTGGCTTGTTTAATGCTTTGCTTATTTGTTGAAGTGCCACCAAGTGATGTCACACAATATGATTGGCTGCTTTTATTACTTGTGGGCATTGTTTTTACCGCTGCCCCGCACTCTTTATTTGCAGCGAGTTTGCAAAACTTATCTGCCACCACCGCAGGACTTATTTCATGCTTGCAACCGCTCTATGGCAGTGTCCTCGCCTTTTTAATTTTACATGAGCAAGCAAACTGGCAAACCGTCGTAGGCGGTCTATTAGTTATCAGTGCGGCGTTTTATGAAACGTGGTCGGTCTCAAGGAAAAAAAGAAAATGATGAAAGTATTCGCCCATCGTGGCGCGAGTGGCAATCACCCCGAAAATACCCTGAGTGCGTTTCGCCGGGCATTAGACATCGGTGTCTATGGCATTGAAGTCGACGTGCAAAGCTGCCTCGATGACTATGTTATTATTCATGATGCATGGCTTGACCGCACCACCAATGGTACTGGCAAGGTATGTGACACCTCTTTGAAAACAATCAAAAGTCTCGATGCAGGCTTAGGGCAACAAGTTTCAACTTTAGATGAATTTATTCAATTCACCCAAAACCAAGTGGTGCTTAATTTAGAGCTGAAACACACCTCTCATCTTAATAAATTGGCCAAACAATTATTAACGGCTGTTGAATCCAATCTGGTCAGTCGAGACAATTTGTTAATTTCTTCTTTTAATCACCATCAACTACTCGAAATGAAACGGTACTTACCGTGGATAAAATTAGGCGCATTAACTAGCTCAATTCCGTTAGGTTATGCCCAATTTGCAAGTGACTTAGAGGCATACAGCGTCCACGTCGATAAAGACTTTGTCAATGCGGAGTTTGTTGCTGATGCACATAGTCGGGGGTTAGAGATATATGCTTACACGGTTGATAAATATGACGATATAAAACGCATGCATCAATTAGGCATTGATGGGATATTCAGTAACTTTCCCTGTAAAACTAAATCATTTATTGAACTCACCAAACTTGAATAATACTAAGCATAGCTAATACTTAAACTCAGTATTTAAAAACCTCATAATATAGAGGGTTATTTTATTGGAGTTTAAATGAATGAGCCTGATGATTTTTGCTTTCGTTTAGAAACACAACGCCTCCTGCAACTTTGTCGTGCACAAATGAAACTCAGCTTACAGCAAAGTGATACAGATGTTGCTCAATTGACTCAAAGCTTCCAAAACTTAGTTGATTTATGCCCGCAATTAGAAGCCATCGTTAAACGTTTAGATCTGTCGAGTGATGAAGAAATAGACGCTCTGCATCAAATAATGAGCACACACGTAACACAAAGCATTATCGCCTTTCAGTTTTATGATCGCCTTTCCCAACAACTGAACCATGTCATTGATAATTTAGACTTACTGGGTAAATTAATTCAAGATAATGGTACCTTAGCCGATGATAATAAATGGCTAGAATTGCGTTCACATATTCTTGCCAGCTACTCGATGGCATCTGAACATGTGATCCATCAAGCCATTATGTCTGGGAAAGGCATTGAAGAAGCATTAAGCCTGCATCAATCGTCTATTGATGAGCAAGACGACGAGATTGAACTGTTTTAAATTAAATAGGTAATGAAATGGCAACGGGATTTATGAATTTATATCAAAAGATAGAACAAACCTTTTTTTTCACTCTCTCACGAAAAATCTTTGGCAACCTGAGTTTTGTCTATTTATTTCAGTTGATTACACTTGCATGGCTCTATGACGTTTTAACGCATCAAAATGAACCTATGATGATGTTTTGGTTATTGTGCGCTTTAGTAGGCGGAGTATTCTTTTTCACTCTTTTTTACTTACGTTTTTTAATTGTGCGCCCCATCAAGGCAATGCGAGATGCCCTGCAAAATATCAACAATCAGCAAGCTGATCTTGCCAGCCACTTACCTCAGTTTACGTTTGATGAGTTTAGAGAGCTGAGCGAACAATATAATACCTTTGTCTCGCGTTTATCTGGGATTTTAAAAAACACTTATAAAACAGCTGAATCTGCGACACAAAGCAATTTAAGTGTCAATGAATCCATGGCCATTACAGCACAACTTGGTGAACAACAAACTCAAGTCAGCGAAGCGATTTTTGCAACCTCAGCAGATGTGACACAAAGTCTTGAGCAAATTGCGGGCAATACAGACCAAGTGTTTACCACAAATAAAGCCAATTTAGCCCGTATTCATGCCTCCGCACATTCATTACAAAGTATTGTCAGTCAAGTCGGTCAAATCACTTTATTATTAAACAGCTTTTCACAAACAATTGCTGGTCTGAAGCAAAACTCTGAAAATATCCGCAGTATTTTAAAAATGGTTGAAGAGTTTTCAGACCAAACCAATTTATTGGCATTAAACGCAGCAATTGAAGCAGCTCGTGCCGGAGAGGCGGGTAGAGGATTTGCGGTGGTTGCTGACGAAGTACGGACATTATCTGTAAAAGTAAATGACGCAACACGACAAATTAGCGAATTCATCAATCAAATGAATCACCTTGTGGGTGAGACAAACCAAGAATCAGAAAAGCTGATCGCACAATCAAGCGGAGCAGAACAAGCGATTGCGAATACTTCTTCTGTATTTGATGAGATGGTTACCGAATTTGAAAATAGCCAGCAGCAATTGCAAAACATTGTCGATGCGGTTCATTTGCTCGAACAAACTCAACAGCAAACCCATCAATATGTTGAGCAAATAGTATCGCTGCGCCAAGAGGCTAATCAGCAAATAACCGCGGCGGTGGCGGATAACCAATTATTGATGCAAAAAACAAGTGAAACACAGCAAGAGCTGCAACAATTTATCTAAATTATTGCAGCTCTTGGCAATTAGGCGCGCGTTACATCAAAGCTCAGTACTTCTTTAATATGAGTGCACTCTAAAGCGAGCATAATTAAACGGTCGACTCCAATGGCCACTCCAGCACAGGGCTCAATGCCACTTTCAAGAGCTGCGATTAAATTGCGATCGATTGGCACTTCATGACGACCCGCAGCACGGCGCTTGATATTATCTTCATTAAAGCGCTTTAATTGCTCGTCTGCATCAGTTAATTCGTGAAAGCCGTTAGCCAGCTCCATATTCTTATAATAAAGCTCGAATCGCTCTGCCACTTGATTATTTTCAGGACATAACTGAGCCAATGCCGCTTGCGTGGCAGGAAAATGATAAACAAAACACGGTTCTGTTTGCCCTATTTGTGTTTCTACACACATCGAAAATAACAGCTGCAGCAATGTATCTCGATCTGTTTCATGGGCCGCAATCTCGGCAAAACCTTGTTGTTGGCATATTTGCTGAAGTTGCTCCAAAGTAGCACTGAGAGGATCAACACTCAATACTTGCTCGAATGCTTGTTGATAAGTGAGACGCTGAACCTTTGTAGTGCCTAAAACTACGGTTAATAGTTCTGATATTTCCTGCATTAAATCAAAGTGATCAAACCCAGGTCGATACCATTCAAGCATAGTAAACTCAGGATTATGATGACGACCCGCCTCTTCATTCCTAAACGCCTTACCTAGTTGATAAATCGCGCCCAAATCAGCGGCTAACAAACGTTTCATGGCAAATTCAGGCGACGTTTGCAAATAGAGTGTCAACCCTTTAGCAAACCCAGGGCCGACAAACTCTGTTGAAAAACTACTCAAATGAACATCTGTCACACTCGCCTGAGACAGCAACGGAGTGTCAACTTCCAAGACATTGCGCTGATAAAAGAACTCTCTAATTTGGCGAATAATCGCTGCGCGCTTGCGCAAATGCTGATTAGAACTGCTTGGTTGCCAATGCTGCATAAATTGCTCCCATAAAAAATCCCAGCTAAAGCTGGGACTTTATATCTCTAAAAGTGAGGCTTATTTACCTACACGACTCACATATTCGCCACTGCGAGTATCTACTTTGATCACTTCGCCAATTTGAACAAATAATGGTACACGTACGACTGCACCTGTGCTTAAAGTCGCTGGTTTACCGCCAGTACCTGCCGTATCACCTTTTAAGCCAGGATCTGTTTCAGTGATTTCTAATTCAACAAAATTAGGTGGAGACACAGCAATTGGGCTGCCATTCCACAACGTAATAGTACATACGTCGTTTTCAACTAACCATTTAACATTCTCGCCAACAGCTTTCTCATCAGCGGCGATTTGCTCGAATGTCTCATTGTTCATGAAGTGCCAGAACTCACCATCTGTGTATAAATACCCTAAATCGGTATCCATTACATCAGCACCTTCTACAGAGTCACCCGACTTAAACGTTTTTTCTAACACTTTGCCAGAGATCAATTTACGGATCCGCACTCGGTTAAACGCCTGACCTTTACCTGGTTTAACCATTTCATTTTCTAAAATGTTGCATGGCTCACCATCCATCATTATTTTTAGACCAGCCTTGAATTCGTTAGTGCTATAATTCGCCATCGTGTCCTCTATCAATAAAATTCGAGTAATATACCGGCCTATGATACAAACAATTGAAGCAAATTTGCATACTGACTGGCAAAAAGAATTAAGTTTAGCTGTTTCTGAACCTAAAAAGCTATTAGAAATGCTCAATATTGACAGTAATTTGTACGTAGAAGATGCTGAGGCACGTTCTTTATTCGCTATGCGCGTTCCCCTGCCTTTTATTGCCAAAATGCAAAAGGGTAATTTCAATGATCCTTTGCTACAGCAAGTGCTGCCGTTGCGCCAAGAGTTTTTAAAAAAAGCAGGATATAGCTCAGACCCTCTTAAAGAACAAAAAAATGAAGTTCCAGGCTTATTACACAAATATTCTTCCCGTGTTCTTATTATTTTCAGAACTGGATGCGCGGTCAATTGTCGGTATTGTTTTAGACGCCATTTTCCGTATCAAGATAATCATTTAAATAAGCGAGCTATGCAGGAGCCGCTTGCTTATATTGCCGCCCACCCACAAATAAATGAAGTAATCCTAAGTGGTGGCGATCCATTAATGGCCAATGATGAGCAATTAAATTGGTTTGTTGAGCAGCTAGAAAAAATTCAAACCGTCACGCGACTAAGGATCCACACTCGCCTTCCCGTTGTGATCCCAAATCGGATAACCGAAACGCTTTGTCAAATACTGAAAAAAACACGATTAAAAACAATCATGGTCACACATATTAATCACGCCAATGAGATTGATAAGGCCCTCAGTGACAAAATTCGTCAGTTAAAAAGTGCTGGCGTGACGTTATTAAATCAGGCTGTGCTGCTAAAAGGCATCAACGATACGACGGCAGCGCAAGTAGCGTTAAGTGAGGCGTTATTCGAAGCGGATATTTTACCTTATTATCTGCATCTACTTGATAAAGTTGAAGGCGCCAGTCATTTTGAAATAAGTGATGAGCAAGCAAAGCAGTTGATGATAGACGTATTAAATCAGCTCCCAGGATTTCTGGTGCCAAAACTAGTCAGAGAGTTAGGTGGTGAGAAAAGTAAAACCCCTATTGATTTAGGGTTATAAAAAGTACTTTTAGCTAAACCCACACATCAACATTAGCTCCAAGCGTCGCTGAAGGAGGGCTACTAGGTAGGCTCGCGGTCACTTGTGCTGACGCTTGCAATAAAGCTAGCGCAGCTTGCCCTTCTAGCTTCTGATGTGATTTACTCAAAGCAGCGGTATAAACAGCAGCTCCTTCGGAGTGATTCATTGGTACTAAAGAATTTGAATTAATATTCATATCACACTGACTTTTTGGTTCTTAACCTTTATTATAGCGACCGATTTTGAACAAACTTTAGGGTTAATAATGAATTCCATCATTGAGCAATTAAATAACAATTTAAAGATTGTTTATCGTCAAGCATTAGATGCAGATCTGCAATTAGATGAACTAGCAAAGCAAGGTAAAGGTAAATTCGCAGCTTTATTTTCTAAAGACTCAGCTTTTAGCGTCGAAGCTAAACGTTTTAAACCCTATGTGCTTGATGTTGCTACTGATGTTGAAGCGCTCAGCCAACAAGAGACACTCGATCAGGAGCAGTTAAAAACGACTGTGCTAAAATTACAGCAGTTACATCGTTTATTGAGTGACTTTAAGACTGGCGTGTGAATATTCCTCGCCTTTAATGGCAGTAATCACGTTTACTGCCTATACTTTGTCTCACTTATACGAGAGTCTTTATTCGTGTAGGAGGCTCAAATGAATACATCTATCGCTCCAAGCACCAACACTCCTCAAAGTGCTGGTTCCGAGCGCCTGTCAACATCTCAAGCAGAACCCTTCAACCAGCTGCCATCGTTACAGCAATTAACAGCTGATGTCGTCTCTATTTCTGACCAAGCAACAGATTTACAACGCTTACCTCAAGAAGAACCCACTTCACAGCGTGAGCGTAATGCTGAGCAAGGTAATGAAGTCGTGCGTGTTAGTTCAACCATTGGGCAATCAAGTTCACAAGGCAAACTCAATGCTGATCAAGCAAGTAAACTCTACAACGAAATAGCGGCACTGTTGTAAGTGCCGCGATTGATTATTTATGAGCGAGAAAATAAAGAAGTGTTACTGAATCTTGGGCATAAGCTCTTTATCAAACCACTCTGTAATTAACCGTTTCTCATAGTGGAATTCTTCGTCTCTGCCGCGCTTTATTTTATCCATAAAGCTCATGTCTTTAATAGATACATCTGCTTTATCAATCAATTTTCCAGCACCATCTGTCAGCACATAATTAAACTCAACTCGTGGAAAAAAGATTGGCTTCACAATACGCATCTCACGAGAGCCTGAAAAATTTACATCACCAGCTAAGTCAATATCAGTCACTTTCACACCTAATTTATATCCATCAGGAAGTTGCGCAGATAATTCCATAAAGTGCTTTTCAAACTGGCTTTGAATACGTTTGTGGTAAGAGCCACGTACTTCATTACTTGGCCTAACATCTCGGAAATCTTTTAAATCTCCCCACGTAACCGATGCTTCACCAGCATTTACGATGAATGGGCTAGACATCGCAATCACACAGAATAATTTTTTAAAACCTGTCATGTTTTTCTCCAGTCACTTTAAATCTTATAAACACTTTAAACTCAATTAACTTAACTGCTTCTGAATAAATCATCATGAGCTAATTTTAGCCATAAAAAAACGGATCAATGATCCGCTTTTAGTGCAGGCTTTTAAGGTACATTAGTTCAATGCTAAAGGAAATAGCTCTGCGATAGACTCTTTCAAATCACCAGTCATGTCACCAATAAAGCAGACTTTTGACTGATCTGGGACTTTCGCCAAAATCTCTTCGATTTGCGCCTTAATCGAACCATTTTCGATTTTGAGCTCTTCGGCAAAATACTGCTCTTGCTCTGGTTTGATTCGCGTCAATGCTTCAAATGCACCTAACCCGACTGGGGTAAACATAATTTCATTGTTTTCAACGACACCACCAGACAAACAACAATACACTTCTTTGTTATCTGCAATGGTGTGATATACGTGATACTGAATATCACCTTGGTGCTCTTGCATACCGAGCATGGTTAAGATTTCTTGATTTGTTTCTGGACTTGCTGTTACACCAGTCATTAATTCACTGTTAATTTGCATGTTGCCTCCACTTGGCCAATTTTTTGTCATACTCAATTTATTAAACAAGAAGCATGCCAAGAGTGTTTTTTAAACAGCTTGGTCTTTAAGTATAGTATTTTTGCACGCCCCAGCCAGTAAAAAAGCCCTCATTTAAACTCTCGTCATTTATCCATCAACTTTTTAGAACACTACAATTCAATTAATCAATTTTACCACACAATCTAAATCTCATATTCTTTTCATCACAGCAGCACAACTGCTCCACATTTTATTAAACCTTAAAAAGGATAGAACAATGAATACAACTCTTATCAATACAAAACTTCTACCATTTAACGCAATGGCTTATCACAACGGTGACTTTAAAGCCCTTACTGAACAAGACTTACTAGGAAAGTGGTCAGTCGTGTTTTTCTACCCAGCCGATTTCACCTTTGTGTGCCCAACGGAGTTAGGTGATTTAGCAGACAACTACGCAAAACTACAAGAACTAGGTGTTGAAGTTTACTCAGTTTCAACCGACACACACTTTGCACATAAAGCATGGCATGACTCGTCAGACACAATTGGAAAAGTACAATTTCCTATGATTGGCGACCCAACTGGCCGCATCACTCGCAATTTTGGTGTGATGATTGAAGAAGATGGTTTAGCACTTCGCGGTACATTTGTACTCAATCCTGAAGGTGAAATCAAAATTATCGAAACTCACGACTTAGGTATCGGCCGCTCAGCAACTGAGTTACTTCGTAAAATCCAAGCTGCGCAATATGTTGCCGGTCACGATGGCGAAGTATGTCCAGCATCATGGCAGCCAGGTGAAGAGACATTAGCACCATCATTAGACCTAGTTGGCAAAATCTAACTTAACATATGCAGCCAAGTTGGCTTGGCTGCTCTTTTTCTCTCAAGGAGGTCATCATGTTAGACACTAAGATAAAATCACAACTACAAACTCATTTTTCGGCTATTTCACACCCTGTTCAATTGGTGATTAATCTTGATGAGAGTAAAAAATCCATTGAACTAAACCAGTTGGCAACTGAACTGAGTGAACTTAATCCACTGATTTCACTCTCAACCACACAGCTCTCAGAACGACGCTCTCCGATGCTCTCGGTCTTAGGACCTCGCAGTGAAATTAATTTTGCTGGTGTACCTATGGGTCATGAGTTTACCAGCTTAATTTTGGCTATTTTGCACACTGGTGGTCATGACAGCAAAATAGATCCTGAACAAATCGCTCAAATTCAATCTCTCGAAAATGAATTGAACTTCGAGATATATATTTCCCTCAGTTGCCAAACCTGCCCCGGCGTAGTGCAAGCACTGAACAGCATGGCGGCAATCAACCCGAACATAAAGGCGACCATGATTGATGGCGCACTTTTCCAAGATGAAGTGCAACAACGCAATATTTTATCTGTGCCTGCTGTGTATTTAAATGGCCAACCTTTCAGCCAAGGTGCTATTTCACTGACTGATATCTTAAGCAAAGTCGACTCGTCCAGTGCAGAAAAAACCGTTGCAAAGCTTAACGAAAAAGATCAATACGATGTGTTGATTGTTGGAGCAGGTCCTGCTGGTGCTGCAGCGGCCGTTTACTCTGCACGTAAAGGTCTCAAAACAGCACTTGTGGCAGAAAAATTTGGGGGGCAAGTGACTGAAACCTTAGGGATTGAGAATTTTCTATCAGTCAAGGCGACTCAAGGCCCGCAATTAGTCGCGCAACTTGAAGAACATGTCCGCGATTATGATGTTGATTTAATAACACACCAAAGAGCGCAATCACTTCGCTCAGATAACGGTTTCATTCTTGATTTAGAAAGTGGCGCGCACCTAACAGCTAAATCAGTTGTCGTTGCAACGGGTGCACGGTGGCGTGAAATGAATGTACCCGGAGAAAAAGAATACCGAGGCCATGGTGTTGCATACTGCCCTCATTGTGATGGTCCATTATTTAAAGGAAAGCGCGTTGCGGTTATTGGTGGAGGTAACTCAGGTATTGAAGCTGCGATTGATTTAGCCAATATTACCGATCATGTCACGGTTCTTGAGTTTGCTGAACAGTTACGAGCTGATGCGGTCTTAATTAAAAAGGCACGTAGTTTAGGTAACATTACAATTATCACTCAGGCACAAACCACCGAAGTACTGGGAGATGGTAACAAGGTCACCGGCTTAACTTACCTAGATCGAGCGACCCAACAAGTTCAGCACATCGAGCTTGCCGGTATTTTTGTACAAATTGGTTTATTGCCCAATACCGATTGGCTAAAAGATTCACTAAGTCTTTCGCCTCAAGGGGAAGTCATAACAGATAAGCATGGCGCAACATCAATGCCTGGCGTTTTCGCTGCGGGAGATGTCACTGACACACCATACAAGCAAATAATCATTGCAATAGGAAGTGGTGCAACGGCCAGCTTAGGCGCCTTTGATTATCTAATTAGACACGATGAGAATACAACAGAATTCGCAGCTTGATCTTTAATACACCCAATCAAGTTGAGTCTCCAAAGCCGCTATCGCGGCTTTTTTTTACAACATCACACTGGCACTATAGGCCACACCTTCACAATTCAACTGGCGCTGGCAACCACTTCTACGCTGTAGACTACAGTGCTCTAACACCATTGAATTTGCACCTAAATTATAAGCTTGGATTTTTAGGTCTTTAATCAGCTTTTTTTGCATGATATGAACACGCTGCGCTGCGCTTAAACACGCTTCACTGGCTATAAAACCCATTTTGATCGCGCCTAACTGTTGCGCTGCAAGAGTATTAGACAACATCACCAAATTAGATGGCTTAAACACCACCTGAGTGTTATTGACTGGTTGAGTATTTAACTGCTTTGGAGGATGTAGAACCGGAGGAGTCTGATCGTTTGACTCTGATACATTAGGGGCGATACACGCAGATAAACTTAGCAAACTAAAACAGGTCCATCCCCATCGATACCACATTGGCACTCTCTTTTTATTAAAAATCAGATAGTAGCAAATGAAACTGCCCTCAAACTATATTGGTTACACATAAATCACACAAAAAAAGGCCGTTAGTTACGACCTTTTCATATTTAAATGGCTGATTGCTTTATATCTGTAATTAAGCGGTGCCACCTACGGTCAATTCATCAATACGAAGGCTTGGTTGCCCCACTCCAACCGGGACACTTTGCCCATCTTTACCGCAGACACCAACTCCGTTATCTAACGATAAATCATTACCCACCATGGAGATTTTTTGCATCACCTCTGGGCCATTACCAATTAAAGTCGCTCCTTTTATTGGTCTTGTGACTCGCCCATTTTCAATTAAATACGCCTCAGATGCAGAAAAAACAAATTTTCCAGAAGTGATATCAACTTGCCCACCGCCAAAATTGGCAGCAAAAATACCGTTCTTAACACTCGCTATTATATCCTCTTGGCTACTTTCGCCTGCCAACATGTAAGTATTTGTCATCCGCGGCATAGGTAAATGTGCATAAGATTCACGACGTCCATTCCCTGTCGGAGCCACTCCCATTAACCGAGCATTCAACTTGTCTTGCATATAACCTTTGAGGATACCATTTTCAATCAATACGTTATAAGCCGCGGGTGTGCCTTCATCATCAATATTTAAAGAACCGCGACGATTTGCAAGAGTGCCATCATCAACCACAGTACATAATTCTGAAGCAACCTTTTCACCGACTCGTCCACTAAATGCAGATGCTTCTTTTCGATTAAAGTCGCCTTCTAAACCATGACCCACCGCTTCATGCAAAAGTACACCAGGCCAGCCACCACCTAGCACAACAGGCATCGCACCGGCTGGCGCATCAATCGCATCCAAATTAACGCGAGCTTGATGAATTGCATCCTCGGCGTAAGCCATCCACCGCGGTTTACCAGCCTCTAACTCATAAAAATAACCATAATCTAACCGTGCGCCGCCACCAGCACCACCGCGCTCACGACGTCCGTTTTTTTCTAACAGCACCGAACAATTCAAGCGAATTAAAGGGCGTTGATCCGTTGCGAAGGTACCATCACTGGCAGCAACTAACACTTCTTCATAAACGGCAGATAAAGACGTCACCACCTGACTTGCTTCGGGAGCAAGCTGACGAATATATTGCTCAATCTCTCGAAGTAGCTCGACTTTTTTATCATCCGACATACTTGAAATTGGTTTGGCTGCTTCAAATTGCAACGGACTGTCGATATCAGAAAAAACTTGTACGGTTTTATTTTGCCCTGCTTTTGCAATGCTTCTTGCAGCTGTTGCTGCCTGATTAAGCGCTTCTAAATTAATTGCATCAGAATACGAAAAACCCGTTTTCTCGCCACTGACAGCTCGCACCCCAACGCCACGCTCAATGTTATAAGAGCCTTCTTTGACTAAACCATCTTCCAACATCCATGATTCGTGGTAGCTCGACTGAAAATATAAATCTGCATAGTCAACCTGATGCTGAAGAATAAACGCTAAGGTTTTTTCTAAATCTTCACGACATAGCGAACTATTTTTTAACAGGTTATTTTCGACTTCAGAATTCATTTTTTAACTCACATGTGAACTTAGTGTGTGAAATTATAGGCATTTTCGCTCGAATTTGCTCTAGCATTGACCTATCTAGGGTATGGTAAATTAAACCACAGTGTTTTTTATTCTCTGCCATTATGTCGCCCCAAGGCGAAATAATAACACTATGGCCATAAGTATGACGACCATGACCATGATCGCCAACTTGCGCTGCAGCCACCACGTAGCATTGATTTTCAATCGCTCTGGCACGCAGTAATGCATGCCAATGTGCCTCACCTGTTGGGCAGGTAAATGCACTGGGAACCAGCAAAATTTCTGCACCTTCCAAACGCATTTTATTATATAAAGCAGGAAAGCGGACATCATAACAAACAGAGAGTCCTATCGGACCAAATGGAGAATCAACCACCACGACTTCATTACCGGCAGCTGTATAACGTGATTCTTGGTATTGACCCGTGCCATCGGCCACCTCAACATCAAACAAATGCATCTTGTGGTAACAACCGACGACCTCACCTTGCGCATTGAATAACAAAGAAGCCGCCCAATGCTGTGTCTGTGATGCCGGCAACGGGATCGTACCCGCCGAGAGCCAAATGTTATGCTCTTGACACAGTGCCACTAACTGTTTTATGACCTCATCAGCTTGACCATTATTCGCTAATTGCAGGTTTGCATCAGCAGCACCAGCAAAACAGGCAAAGCCTTCGGGTAAACACAATAATAAAGGGCGCTCTTTTGGTAAATTTAAGCATTGTTGCTTTAACTCATCCATATTTTGCGTCACATCGGGGCATGATGTCATTTGCAGGCATGCGATTATCATGGTTGAGGCTGCTCTATTGTTGGAGGATCATTGGCGACTTGCGGTAATGCCACTTCACGGCTTTTTCTGCCAAGTTCAGTGACGATAGGCTCATCCATGGTGCCATTAATTTTAAAGTTAATTTCCGAAATTACGCGAGCCGAATGTATCACTTTATCAATTGCCAGCGCCGCTAATCCTGTAACAGGATTCACCATCCAAGCGACAATAACCGGAATACTTGATGTAACTTCAGGTGCAACAGCAAGGTCATAATCAATTTTTTTGGTATTTAAATCCGCATAACCTTTTATGCTTATATCCGCTGGGACACCATCAATTTTTGTATCTGAAGTCCGAGCAATGCCTTTTTCAATCTGCAGGCTTCCTTTTAAACTGTTATAGAAAAAGCCTTTGGCGAATACATCCCTAAAATCAAGTTTTAGCTTTCGAACCAATGAATCAAGGCTTAACAACGAAAACACCCGCGCCCCACCATCACTCACTTCGCTTAAATGCCCTTCTCCTAAATCAAGCTTGAGATCTCCTGACAAGCTTGTGGTGTTAAACTCATAAGGAGTACCTTGCCAATTGAGATTCAATGACGCTTGTGCCCGAGAATCTTTGATTGATGATGTTAAATCAAATTCATCAAATAACTCACCAATATCATCGCTCGTAAATTGCCCAAAAAGCGAGGTAATGCCTGCCCGCCACTCACCTTTTGCTTTAAGGGTGTGCTCCGTCTTATCAATAATCAAATCACTAATTAAGATACCATCTTCACCGGGATCTAAATTTAAAATCACTCGGTCAAGCTGGTAACTGCCGACTTTACAATCAGCGCAATTAAAACGAATAGAAGGAAGCGATTTTAGCCAATCTGTGTTGGCATCAGGTTGGGCTTCAGATTCAGTGTTTGGTAAGTTAATTCTTAAGTAATCAGCTTCGACATAAATAGGTCGTTGTGCAAGTACTTTTGGGATACTGACTTCTGCTCGAAGCTCTTTTGCCATTAATTTCAACTGAGTCGATTGATCAAAGTTATCTAGTTTAAAATCAAGTTGATTAAACACGATCCCAGATAAATCTACCTCTGCGACATTGCCTTGGATTTTGCCCAAACTCGGCATAAAAGAGTGCTGCTGTGATTGCTGGCTCTTTTCTATTATGTGATCAATAAATGGGATCCACTGGTTTAAATTCGCATGGGGCAAGGCAATGGTCACATCAAAATCTTGCTGATTAATCCCTAAATCTTTTTGCGCCACCACTAAATGGGCGCGAGTAATTTTTCCAGTATCATTGGCCAAAAAGCCATTAAAAAATAGTTTGTCATCAATCCCGACCCGAATAAGGTTAGAAATCTCATCCCCGATAACCGTACCCGTTAAATTCCACTGCTGATCCGCTGACTTTGCATAAGGTGGCGGCAATAAGCTGGTTAACCCTTCAAGATTAGAATGAATGGTCGCTTGATAATTAAACCCTGATTCAGGGAAACTCAAATCTAAATTAGCAGCTAAAGGTAAATCATCAGTAAGATAGCCTGTCAGTAATCCACTCCCCTTGCCAATAAATTCTTCAACAGGCCAATTAGCGGCAAGTTGAACATTTAATTGATATTCTTTATCTTTTTGTACGCCTTCAACCGAAAAAGACAAAGGCAAACCTAACCAATTCGCCGTTGCACCTTGCAACTCAATCTGGCTATTCTCAAAACGCAATATGCCATTGACCTGCGTTAAGGGTAAACCGGGCTGGCTGATATACATATCGGCACTATTGAGGTCAACACTGCCACTGGCGATAACCTGAGGGTTGTCAAGGCCAATAGCTAAGTGCACTTTACCTTTAACGAGCCCATTACCTTGTACAACTTTTAATACAGAACCCAATGGCTTAGCTAATGGCGTCCCATCAAAAAAGGGCGCCAATGTCTGAGCCTGCGCTTGCGTATCAATATCAACGGTTAACAAAGATGCATCAGCTAAATCAGCAATACTGACGGTAACCGATTGACCTAAGGCTAAATTAACCAGTTCTCCTTGCTGGCTATAAATATCCATTCGCTCACCAGTAAAGACTAATTCAGCAACGAGATCATTAATCGTTGGCCAGTTGGGCTGAAACTGAAAAACTCCATCGACTACATCTGCTCGTACTTCAAACTTGCCATTATTGTCTGAGTAAGGAAAATCAGCGATTTTTCCTTGCCATAGCAGCCTGACCTTGTCGAGAACACCACCTTTAATTGCGCCATTCAAATAATCGATGGTTCCTTGAGGCATATACCCTCGCGGGTAATATTGGCGGGCTAATGTCGCCTGAGGTCCCATCACTTCAAGGTATAATTCGACTGCTTTGTCTTGGCCTAAATCAAGTGCGAGCTCACCGCCTAACGATAAATCTTGATTGTGTAACCAGATATTGTCACTGGTAACTTGCCAGCCATTTGATTGCTTTTGTAAGTCAAAATCAAGATTCAGTTGCTGGTAGGCTATGGCCTGACTAAACAGATTACCGGTTAACAGATAATTATCTTCGCCACTAATTTCGATGCGGCCACGTTCTGGACTCAAAGCTAACGTCAGTGATAACCCCTGCATACCTGGAATGTCTTCCAGATTATTCCAACCCAATTCAGCCCCTTTGAGCTGAATGAGCCAATCTGATTCATCTTTAAATTGCAGGTAAGTTTGCTCAAGCATGCCGCTAGGCTGACGAGCAATGAAGGGGGATAAACTATTCAGAGATTCAAATTGCGCAATTTGACGCAGTAATGCCAAGTTTAAATGATTAACTTGTGCTTGGTAGCCCGCTGCGGATTTGTCTAAGTGAATGCCTAAATCCGGCCACGCTTTTTGATTCGTACTTAACTTTAAATGTGAACTATCGAGCTGCCAGCCGCCAGTTTGTGGCTGCCAACGAAGGCTGCCAGATTCTATTGCTAAACGCTGCTCTTGCTGTTGATATTGCCAAGAAAGGCTACTAGGTTGCCATTCGAGCTGTAATGATTTAATCATTTGCTCATCAATTCGCGCCCATAGTTCAAAATTAACATCTGATTTGAGTTTAGTAATATGGTCAGGGGTGAGATCAGTCAATAAGGGCGCAAGACTGAGTGTCTTACCAGCAATATATAACTCACCAAACGCACTCGAAAACTGCTCGCCATATAAATCAATAATTACATCTAAAGAGTTTTCAGCGATGCCAGGTAAGCTAATACGGCCTTGACCTTGGTGTTTTTGATCTTTATTTTGCCAACTTACATTTTCGATCGCGATGGAGCGTCGCTGGCCATTTTGTAAATAGATTTCCAGTAAGCTATTTTCTAACGCAAAATGCCCAATATTACCGAGAAAAAGCCCCTCGATTAAATCAAGCTCAGAGGAGCCGCTCGTATCTGTTTGCGCTTTTTGTTGTTTAAGTAACTCGGTAGTATTGACGGAAGCAGTCACACCGTTTAAAACAAAATAACTTGAGCGCACTTGACGGTCGAGTAAAGACTGCCACAAATTAATCTGCAATCGGGTTTCGGCAATCAGTAAATCAACAGGTGCGATGTCGTTGGGCTGAAAAGAGATATTCTCTAAAACCAGTGCGGGTCCGGTATTTTGCCAAGCAGCAGTAATACTACCAATGTAAAGCTCGACGCCAAATTGCTGCGCGATAATCCCTTCAAAGTCAGATTTATACTGATTTGCATAAGGTAAACTGTATTTCAAAATGGATAGCAGTACAGCGACTAACACTAAGGTGATCGCTGTTACTTGCCAAATTTTTCTTAAACAAAAAAAACACCACGTTGAAATTTTTTGCACTACATCATTACCACATCAAATTGCTCTTGATTATACAAGCTCTCAATCTGTATTTTGATAGGTTTACCAATAAATAGTTCAAGTTCAGCTAGGTTATGATATTCATCATTTAACAATGCCTCACTGACGGATTGCGATGCATACACCACAAACTTATCTGCAGCATACGCGCGATTGACTCTGACAATCTCACGCAAAATTTCGTAACAGACCGTCTCTACCGTTTTCAGCGCTCCGCGACCGTCACACACAGGACACACACCACACAATATATGCCCTAAGCTTTCACGAGTGCGCTTTCGGGTCATTTCGACCAAACCCAGTGTGGAAAAGCCATTAATATTCGCTTTTGCGCGATCTTTTTGTAGTGCAACTTCCAAAGAGTGTAGCACCCTGCGTTTGTGATCGGCTGTTGTCATATCAATGAAATCTATGATGATAATACCGCCTAAATTTCGCAAACGTAATTGACGCGCAATCGCTTGCGTGGCTTCTGTGTTGGTATTAAAAATCGTTTCTTCTAAATTACGATGGCCAACAAACGCACCGGTATTAATATCAATGGTGGTCATCGCTTCTGTCTGATCGATAATCAGGTACCCGCCAGACTTTAGCTCCACTTTACGTTTCAGCGCTTTTTGTACTTCATTTTCTACATCAAAAAGATCGAAAATAGGTCGCTCACCTGGGTAATACTCAAGTGTCGGGGTCAGCTCAGGAACAAACTCTTCAGTAAACTCTTTGAGCTCCTGAAAGGCGAGTTTAGAGTCAACACGAATGCGCTCCATATCCTCACCAACATAATCTCTTAAAGTACGAAATGCCAAGGTCAAATCGCCATGAAGCAAGACTTCTTTTCGGGCCGCTTTGCGTCTGGTGACAATTTTTTGCCATAGTTTTTTCAAAAACTTCGCATCATGGGCCAGTTCAACTTCACTCGCCCCTTCCGCTGCAGTGCGAACAATAAAACCACCTTCTTCGTCATTGTATTCTGCAACAATTTCTTTTAAGCGCTTTCGCTCTTCATCCGTTTCGATGCGCTGGCTCACGCCAACATGTGTTGCATCTGGCATAAACACTAAGTAACGCGATGGGATGGTAATTTCTGTTGTTAGTCGCGCGCCTTTAGTACCGAGAGGGTCTTTGACCACTTGCACAATAATATGCTGCCCTTGGCGAACTAACTCTCTAATATCCTGAACTTTCTTTATTGGCTGCTCATCGACACCTTCAACAATTGACGCACTATTGACGATATCTGATGCATGTAAAAACGCCGCTTTATCAAGCCCTATATCAACAAAAGCAGCTTGCATGCCTGGTAGCACTCGACTGACTTTACCTTGATAGATATTCCCAACGATCCCTAGATTTCCTGCCCGCTCATGCTCAACTTCTTGTAATACACCATTTTCAATCAGTGCAACACGTGTTTCATTTGGCGTGACATTAATTAATAATTCACTGCTCATTGCTCGGTTCCTACCAATGATAATGCCTGTTCAAAGCGAAGTAACAATTGTTCGGTTTCATATAAGGGTAGACCGACCACCGCAAAATAGCTGCCATTTAACTGACTAACAAATCGACCACCTAACCCTTGAATACCATATCCGCCAGCCTTATCGTGCGGTTCACCTGAATGCCAATAGTCAGCAATTTCAGCCTCGGATAGCACTCGAAAAGTCACGTCTGTAATCACTACATCTGTCAGAGTCAATTCACTCGTCGCCACCGAAATTGCAGTCATAACTTGATGCGTGTTACCTGATAACAACGCCATCATTTGCGCTGCATCTTGTTGGCTTTTTGGCTTGCCTAACACGCGGTCATTAATCACAACAATCGTATCCGATCCTAAAACAGGACGATCATCATACCCCATAGCCACACCGGTTTGCGCTTTTAACTGAGCTAAGCGTGCCACATGCTCATAGGGTGTTTCATTTGGTAAAGCAGATTCATCTGCATCAACACTAAATTGCAAAAACTCAACATTAAGTTGAGTAAGGAGTTCTCGACGACGAGGTGATGCTGAGGCTAGATAAATAGGTTGAAGCATTAACGGATCCTAAAATTACGTCGATATTTACGCAATAGCAAGAATATCCATGGCCAACAAAGTGCGCCTGTTAGCACTGGCCATAAGTATTGCGGTAGAAAATAAATATCGATAAGAAAGTGGCTTAGCCAAAATTGAATAAGGTGGTAAAGCGCTAAAAATAAGGCGATTAAAAAAGCTTGCTGCCACACTGAAAAATTACGAATTTTTTGATAGTTACTGGCTGTAATGTAAATTGATATCGAATAGGCCAACGAATGCACGCCAAGTGGCGAACCCAAAGCTAGATCCATCAATAGGCCCGTTAACCAAGCGACCCCTATATTTACTCGATGCGGTAACGCAATCGACCAATACATTAATACCAATAACACCCAATCCGGTCGAAAAGCTTCGATGGCGATAGGGAGTGGCACTAATGCCATGACTAACGCTGAAAAAATAGAAAAACTAATAAGCCAGAAATGTCGACTAGTCATTTAGAGCAGCCTCATCTGATTGCCATAACAACACCAGTAAACGAATCCGATCGAGCTGAGCAACAGGTTCTGCAAACACTTGAGCAAAAGGCTGTCCTTCGTCACGAGTAATTTTAGTGACCGTCGCAACAGGGTACCCTTCCGGAAATACGCCACCTAAGCCCGAACTGTATAAGATATCTCCAATACGGATATCCATACTATGTGGAACATGAGAAAGCTTAACTTGATTAATTTTACCTATGCCTTCCACAACAGTTCGCACGTTATTACGTAAAATTCGAACCGGTGTTGCATGCATAATGTCCGTCATTAATAGCACTCTACTAGTCGTACTACCAACCTGCGTCACTTGACCAACGATCCCCATTTCATCAACGACTGCAACTCCCTCGACCACCTGATCAAGTAGCCCTTTATTGATTACGACTTGATGACTATATGGGTTAGAGTGGACCGACAACACTTGCGAAACGAGTTTTTTATTCTCTTGAACTTTTGATGATCCCAACAACGCTCGAAGCTTACGATTTTCTTGCTCAAGAAAAGCAAACTGCTGTAATCGCTCACTATTTAAAAGCTGCTGGGTTTTGAGTTGATCGTTTTCTTGATTGAGGTAACGACGACTTTGCAAGTTTTCTGAGCCCCAACTAAAGAGCTCATAGGGTAAATTCGCAAAATAAAACAGCGGACTAACAATGGTATTGAGACTGGTCCGAACGGCAGATGCGCCATCAGTATAACGATCTCCAAACATTAAAGCCGCACTCAAAACAACTGCGATAACTAATCGCAGGTGTAAGGGTGCGCTTCTTCCAAAAAGTAAGTTCATCAGTCGTAACTAAAAACATCACCACCATGCATATCGATCATTTCGAGTGCTTTCCCCCCCCCACGAGCCACACACGTGAGAGGATCATCGGCAACCACAACAGGGATCCCTGTTTCTTCCATTAATAAACGATCAAGATCTCTTAATAATGCACCACCACCCGTTAATACCATACCGTGAGCAGAAATATCTGAAGCCAACTCAGGCGGTGACTGCTCAAGTGCAACCATTACAGCACTAACAATTCCTTGTAACGGCTCTTGCAATGCTTCTAAAATCTCATGAGAGTTAAGAGTAAATGAACGAGGAACACCTTCGGCTAAATTGCGGCCTCGGACTTCAATCTCTTTAATATCGTCAGTTTTAAATGCTGAGCCAATTTCGTGTTTAATCCTTTCAGCAGTCGCTTCGCCGATTAAACTACCAAAGTTACGACGTACATAGTTAATAATCGCTTCATCGAACTTATCACCACCAATACGTACTGATGATGAGTAGACAATTCCGTTGAGTGAAATAATAGCCACTTCAGTGGTACCACCACCGATATCAACAACCATTGAGCCCGTTGCTTCAGAGACAGGTAGACCTGCACCTATCGCAGCAGCCATTGGCTCTTCAATTAAGTACACTTCTCGTGCACCCGCGCCCATTGCTGACTCACGAATTGCTCGCTTTTCAACTTGCGTCGCACCACAAGGCACACAAATCAGTACTCGCGGGCTTGGTCGTAAGAAATTATTGTTATGAACTTGCTTAATGAAGTGCTGTAACATTTTTTCTGTTACATAAAAGTCTGCAATAACGCCATCTTTCATCGGGCGAATTGCTTTAATATTACCAGGCGTTCGGCCTAGCATTTGTTTAGCTTCATGGCCGACAGAGGCGACGCTTTTTGGGCCACCAGGCTTATCATGGCGAATTGCAACCACTGAAGGTTCGTTAAGAACAATCCCCTGCTCTTTGACGTAAATTAACGTATTGGCTGTACCCAGATCTATGGATAAATCATTTGAAAAAATACCGCGTAGTTTTTTAAACATGGAACTGGCTAATCCTTGTATTTTCTTGTTCTTAGTGTCTGCGCTAACTCTACCAACGACTCTTTAAATCAGCAAGAATTACTACCAAGTTAGCACTATTTTTTTGAAATATGAGCACTGAATCGCGACAAAAAGAAACGGGAGGCTTAGCCTCCCGTCTTTTATCGTTCTCTGACTAGCCTAAAGCCAATATAATTGGCTCTAAAATCAGTGGACAAAATAAGGCGGGTTGATGAGCGAGCTAAGCTTGGTGCAAAGTTCCACGCACCTCCTCGAACTGCAACATCTGATTGTGCTGCTGTTTTCTGTGTCCATTCCCAGACATTACCGACCATATCGTAAAGGCCGTATTCATTTGGCTGAAAAGACCCAACTGGAGCCGCACTTTGATTCGACCAAGCACTGCCACACCAGCCACAATTAGCTAAATTACTACCAATGTCATTCCCCCAAGCATAATCACTGCTTGAACCTGCACGGGCTGCATATTCCCATTCAACTTCTGTAGGTAAGCGATACTGCTGGCCTGTTTTAGAGGTTAACCAATCAGCAAATGCTTTAGCATCATTATACGTGAGGCATACAACTGGAAAATCATCACTTTGTTCATAACCTGGGCTTTTCCAGTTTAAACCCGGCTCCCAAACAGGCTCACCATTTAGGTAGTAGGCACAGCCTTTTCCAGTTTCTGCTTCAGTGGTGTAATTCGACTCAGAGACAAATGTTTGATACTGCCCAACTGTGACTTCTTTTTTATGTATAACAAACGAATCACTGAGGATTTTGTTTGCTACCGGCAGCTCATTGGCTAAGCCATTTCCGGTTAAATCACCCATTTCAAACTCACCAGCTGGGATCACCACCATGTCAGAGGAAGTGTCAGTCGTGGTATTTAATACTGCTGGGGCGGCAACGATTTGTGTGAGTTCTGAAGATTCTTTACGCAGATTGGCGCGAATAGTTCGGGTACTACGCAGATTGACTGTTTGGCGAAATGGTTGATAACCCACTTTACGGATTTCGACGTCATGCAAACCTTGAGGTAATTCGACTTGTAGCTTAGTCGAGCCATAGCTCACACCATCGATGAATACTTCATCATCAAATACGTTAGAACGTAGTGTTAGCTCATGACGAAGCGATTGCTCTGGTTTAGCTAGCACTGACACTTGAGGTTGAGTGTAGCTTTCTTGTGATGCTTCCACAGGCATGTCACTGAAACTTACTACGGGCACTGAATATGTTTGTCCGACCGTTTGCTGGTAAGTATTGGTCAAAGACGCGCCGCCAAACTCACCGCAGAAACGGTTGTCTAAGTTTAATAGTTGGCATAAACGGCCATTATTAACCGCGCCGCGCATGGCAACACTTAAATTAACATTATAATTGCCTTGTCCACTAAACTCACTCGACACGACATGACTACTTAATACTTGCGCTTGCGCACCGGCCATATTTCGTTTTGGTTCAACCGTTCTAATCTCGCTTAAATTGGCGAAAATTTGATCCATAAACCGTTTTGTAGCTTTTTGTAACCCTAAGTGCTGGCCTCGTTGCTCACACGTAGCGAGTGTCTCTGTGCGCTTACAGTTGACCGTATGAGTGACTTCCACGGTTCCTTCACGTGTAAACTCGTTGCGTAAACGCTCGATTCTTGCGGTATTGCGCTGCTCTTTTAAACCCTCAAGGACATTTAATAAAGCATGCTTGGACACTCTGATTTTTTCTATTTCTTTACGGTGGGAAGCTATCGCTGACAGCTGCAGTGCAATATCATCTTTATTTTGTTTATGTTGCCCTATTGCTTCTTGATAGCGGGTTTTGGCTTCGCCAATATCGATAGAAGGGTCTTCAATCATGCGACGGTACATATCGTTCATTGCATCAAGCGCTTGATTTTTCTCCTTATCAAGCTTACTAGAACGGGCTCTTAGCAAGTCCAATTGCTGCTGCAATTGACTCTCTTCTTTTAAGTGCTTTTCAAGTACATCTGTAAAGTTGTCAAACTCAGTTTGCTTAATAGAGATATCAGATTCGATACTAGAGACGGTATTTCCATCTTGAGCTTGAGCATTTAACGCAAATAAACTGATTGATATTAATATAGATAAAGGAGCTAGTCGCATACATTCCATTCCCAAAACGGCCGATTTTTGGTTCTTATTGTTTTTTATTCTAAATTGCCCTTTATGCTATGGAGTTGCAAGGCAAAATACAAGCATTGTTCAATTTTTCAATTAATTTTAGCTAGCGTGTAGTTATACCACGACATTTAATTAGTTTCACGCCAATAAATCACTCTATCATTTCCTCGGTATCGTCCAAACTGAATTTGGCTTCGCGGGTTAAGCTGAGAATTATCACCTAGCCAGTCATACTGCAGCCAAGCAGGCGGGCTGACATATTCTAAAATAAACACGCCCCCTTGCTCTTGTGAGAAAGGATTGGCGATAATTCCCTCGCCTAATTGGTATTCGCCTGAACTCAAGGTTAGTGGCCCAGCACCACCTTGTAACGAAAACGACAGCGCAGGAGAATTTGGAGAAATCTGCACTAATCCCTGTTGATAAGTGCTACAGCTATCAACTGCATTCAACTTCCACTGATTCTCATCCCAATACTCAGCTTTAAGCGGCACTTGTATAGCATTAAAGGCTGAGCCATAGGTATCGAGCAAGACATAGCGACCATATTTGAACTCTATTGGACTCGGGTTTAATCTCACGCTATTGCAGGTGCTAGGTATATTAAGATTGCATGGTTGGGCTAAATCATTTTCCTCGTAATTTTCATTTAAATCTTTTAGTTCAGTAAACGTTGAGGATTCATTATCTTGAGCTGTGATAACAAACTGCACAGCTTTAAATGGGCCATCGGCGGCTGAATCTCGCTTGAGTACAAAATCATTTTCATCTAACTGATATTCACCAGCAACCCAGTTACCTTGATTTGCTTTATCTTCTAAACGGTTTACATTACTGCTATCTTTAAAATCATCATGAGCTTTATAGCGAGGCGTAGGCTCATTGTTTTCAAGTTTCATTGCAATATCAGCTTTGGCTAGTGCACCGCTGTAATTTTTAGTGACCGTGATATTATTAGTCTCATCACTGAGCGCTTTAAGTTTAAACGCCGCCCTAAAAGGTTGTTCTAAATAAGTGAAACCGCTATTGCACATTGGTGGCAAAATCACTGAACTCGTATCAAGATAAAACGCTGCGGGAACAAAACGCCCGATATGGTCAACCTCCCCAATTATCGTATCTACATGCCCTAAATAACCGCCACTGGCAACGGCAGTCTCTAAACCGATTATGCCCACCTCACTCCAAGTTGCATTAAATGCGGCGACCCCATTATTAAATACAACTCCTGTGGCATCAGGGCTAAAGTCACCGATTTCGCCACCAACAGGCAACTGCAAATCATGATTCAGACTCAGAGAACTTGAACTAATTTCGGATGAATGAAAGTTTTGTGTGGTTACACCGTTTTTATTCACTGCCGAAATAGTCACTGGGAATGCTTGATTGGTTTTTTTAAACACTGAACTGGCAGCATCGATTGCATAAGAGTTATCTGAAGGCGCATGTCCATCTTCAAAGCCAAACTCAAAACGATCTGGGCGCACCACAAACTCATTTGACGTCCCCTGTAATACCGCACCGTTGGCAACTGTTTTTTGTGCATCAAGGCTAATCCGACCTGCATCAGGGTAAACATTATTAAGAAGTGCCAAATCGTTATTGCTAGGATCGAAATTAACTGAAACGGTGACAAACGTTGACTCATTTAAACTGACACCATTACTTCGGAAGTTCATCGCATTATCATTGCTGCATGCACCTGGTGTCGTACAGTATATTTTAAGTTGCACTTGCTCGGGCCCACTCATTGCTGACTGACAAGCACCTGTCGTGGTATTTTTTTCAACAGCTTTTAAATAACTCGTAAAATCATGCCCAGCAATTTGATTCGGTAATAAGCTATTATCAGTGCCGTTCACAAACTTAAATCCTGAATCCTTAAACTCAGTGGCACATTGCGATGTTTCACTACCAGCAATAAAGCAACGTACAGCCGATGTTGGCTGTAAGTTCGTTAAACTATACGCCACACTTTGCGGTTGCAGATAATTGATCGCTAAGTTTGTCTGCCCTGTAAACGAAAAGGCATCTGATGGTACCCAAGTGGCTTCTGTATTGGGAGTCGCCACGATCTGGCCTGTGACATTATTTGCATATGGAGTCGCACACGTTGCATCTGCACATGCTTTGAGTACAACATTAGTCGCTTCACACGTGAGTCCCGTTGTGCTGGCCAATTCTATACGGTAATGATCAATGGACGGATTGAGACTACAGGCATGCACTTTACGCATGTCTTCTTGCACTTTTGCTTGCGTTAATGCACTGGCATATATTTTTACTTCGTCTATTTTACCCTGGAAGCGGCGGTTATTCAGTACACCACCACAAGATGTACTACCCGCTGTCGCCGTATCAATTCCAATATAAAAATCACACGGTGTGTCAAATAAGCCATCCGACCAACTGCTCGATGCAACCAAATTTCCGTTTATATACATACGCTGTGCACCTGCTTGGTATGTGACCGCCACGTGAGACCAAGTATTTAAACTCAACGAGATATTACTAGTTAAAGAGCGAGATTGCCGATTGTTATTGGTCCACCACCAATACAAGCGCTCTTGATTATTAAGGTGAAACTCAAAGTGCTCATCTTTTGAGACCAATGTTTGTAATTCATTTTGCTCTCTAGTCGGGTAAACCCAAGCACTAACGGTCAATTTTTCTTGGTTATAATCATTGCTATCGTTAACTCGAGCATAACTACTGCCATCCAACTCTAAATATTTACAAGTGCTATCTGGTGCCTCTGTATAAGCAGGATCAGGATTTGTTTGACTATAGGTTAACGCACCGGTGCCAGTTAAATTATTGATTAACTCTTGGGATGAATCATTCAAGTTATCTTCAAACTGATACCAACCAATTAAACATTCAGGAGCTAAATGCGCAGCACTACCATTGTAGCTTTTGCCTGCACTTTGGTTATCAAACACCGCTTTAGCCTCTGCTAGAGATACTGATCCATCAAAAAAAACGACTTCATCAATAACACCAATATAATTTTGCCCCCCTATAACTCCGCTTGAGGAAATTGTTTGTCCTAAAACCATTTGACTGATTGAAAGCGCACCTGCGGTTAAATTGATACACTCAGAAATTGTGCCATTGATATAAATACAGACATTTTCTTGCTCAACAGACACAACCAAATGCCGCCAGCCACTTAAGCTCAGTGGATTAAAAAACCAATATGATTGCCCATTTAAAGTCACTTGCGGGTAAAAAGAGCTTTGCCATTGCCGTAATTCAATCTTAAATTCTGAGCCATTGGCTGGGTTAGTGGCCGATAAAACTGTCTGTAAGGCTTGCGTATTCGAATAATCGAGCCACATAGAAACCGCAAAGCTACTTTTTCCCTGTAGCATGCTAACATCTTGAAAAGCTAGATAATCGTTGCTTGTATTAGCACTCAAATCAGCACTATAGTGGATCACTCCATTACTATTTTCATCAATATTGGTTGCTTGTGCTAGATAACCATTAATCAAATCAGTAACCGTCGAACTGGTTACATCAAAACATAAATCAAGCGGGTAATGAGCGTTAGCGACACCTCCCCCGTGCACAATTGCACTCCCACAAATCCCAGGGACTGGATTTGGTACCGAGAGTTGATTTGCCTCAAAACCTGCACCAACAGTAATATCGGCACCGGCTGTTACTCCGCCATCTATCACTGATAACGCGCCAAGCTGCGCTTCTCCAGTTGTGTAGATAAACCCTTTAAAATATGACGATGTTGCCGTGATAACCGTTCCATCAACATAAATGACTAAATACGCGCCCGCTGCAAAGTTAATATTTGTAGTTAACACTCTTAATTGCGCTTTAGTTGCGGAATTAAATGACCACCGTAAAAAAATTTCTGTGGGGCCGTTTACTTGATACGTTGTCCCAGCTGAAAAATCGAGGATTTGTTGATCAAAGTAATATTCACCATTTAAAACACTCGGAATACTAGTTCCTGTCACTGCTTTAAATTGGCTCGGTATAGTGCTCGCTTCAGCGGTTGTAATAGCATTTGTACCACTGGCAAAACAATTGGTAGGAGATGGGCATTTCGGTCGCCCACGTGATTTTGTCATTTGAGACGTGATCAGTTCACCATTTGAGGGATAGTTTATTGAGGCTGCACCATCAAACCGAATAGTACTATTATTAAAGGTTGCAAGACCACCAGGGAATAACGCATCACATTGCGGTAAAGCCAATGCTTGCATGCCAGTCATTGTAAAAATGACCGCCAACGCACAATTAATTAAGCGTTTTAGCTTCAACACTTAAACTCCTTTGAGTTTGCCAAAAATCTTTTCGACACGCTTGGCCAAGTGCGCAATCATTCACTTTACACGTCGCTGTGCTAGTGAGTCGATAGACACTCACTTGAGATACGCCTCCAGAAGGGGCTAGATTAAAATCTGGTACAGGCCCCACTTGCTCGCACGCTAATACAACGTTGCAATTTGCTAAGGCGGGTGAAATCAAATCAAAATTTGTTGTAACTGGACAATTTCCTGTACCAGGTGCCCCCCCTAAGGGAAACATCTCACTCAAACCTCGCTCCAACCCACTTTGCGCAGCCAAAAATGCACGTGCACCATAATACTCAACGGCATTATTATTGGCTGAGCTTGAAATAATCTTCACAACTGCCAACCCAAGGCCCAGCATTAAAATAGCGACAAATAAAGCGGTCAGCAACATGCTCCCGCCTTGCCGATTAAGCCGCTTTTTTGTTGCTATCTGTTGATTATGGCACATTGGGTAAATGAATCTCATGATTAAATGACACTGAGTCGCTACCAGAAAAGCCCATTTCAATCTGCAGGTTAACGATCGAATTGCGAGTCAAACTCGCTGACTCATACTTAAAAACAGGGTTAATTGCCAACGCATTTTGAATAAATTGGGCTAAAAACTGTCCTTGAACGCCATTTAAAGTGTGATTAGCCGTGTTTGGAACAGGCTGAGTGCTGCTAAAACCATATCCTTGATAGCGATATATCTTTTTATCTTCTAAACAAAACGACACTGGCCCACTACTTGATAAAACATACACCCTCTTGGCTGGGGAGCTGGCGCTAAATCCCAATTCGACCTGCCATTGATCCGGCTCTGTTGTCGCAGTTCCTTCAATTACTTGAGTAATTCTTCGGCGCTTACCCTGCGTAAGGTCAAATACATCATCAGCTGTTAGCGCATAAATACTGGCCCAATCATTCACATTCGGGCTTTGCTTTGCATCAACGACTGTCATCACGCCGCTCTGAGTCGTGTCCATGGGTAAATTATTAGTATAAATCGTACTACTTGAGAAGGGCACAAACTCTAAGCATTGCGAGCTAATACACAGATCACCTGGCTGGTTCGTACAACTTAACCTTACAGAGCCTGGAGTTGCATGACGCAACTCTTTACTTAAACGAGTCAGTAAAAAACGAGCCTGAGACACCACTTCATCACGTTCTGAGCTGTCAGCATAAATTTGCGCACCAAAACTTAGGTACTGCACAGTGCCAACCGACACAATGCCCAGTATCACAATCACTAAAATGAGCTCAACTAATGTAAAACCCTTATTCATTAATAATTCCCCCGATACGCAGAGAACTGATACAGCTCGTTAGTACTGGCTAACACCTCAATCGTGATTAACTTTGCTGTTTTGCTACTACTGCTGCCTGTATTGTCATAATTATCATCATAAGCAACCGATACAGATATACTAAAACCTTTATAATAATCAGTCGGAAGATTAAAAAAAGCCGCAAATTCAGCATCTGAGTTGAGTGTTAAATTGTGATAATCATCAACATCATTAAATGTTGCTCGACTCTCAAGACTTGAACCTGAACAAGCTGGAGGGGTTTTACTTGAATCAAGGCAATCAGGGCCAAAGCTAGATTGCACCGTACATATCAATGTCCCTTCACCGCATCGTAACCATGGTGCATTTCGTTGTGATTGTTGATCAAAAGATTTTGCAAGTATTTCATTCATTAAGGCCTGACCCAGAGCTGTTGCTCTGATTTGAACAACAGGATCGGCACTTTGTCTTGCTTGTGGAGCTAGCAGCCCAGTAATGATTGTTAGCGTGATTGATAAAATCACAATGCCAATTATAAGCTCAATAAGTGTGAAGCCATTTTGTGGTGATTGCCTAACGTGGAACCGTACTTTATTCACAACCATAAATAGCCCCCTCCACATTGATACAAATATCGGCTTCACCCATTTCGATCCGGCATGTATTAGCACAATTAGGAACACCATTAGTGCGGCCTAAACTATCGAACTCAATAACAGAAAAGCTCGTGTTATTAGTATCTAAGGTGGAAAAACGGACATCAGTGCGATTTGCATCTAAGGCAAGCACTAAATAATCTGCATTATTACTATCGGCAGTATTGGTACAGGTATCCACAGCGGGTGGCGCCATTAACACAGGTGTAATAATAATTTTGTGACAGGCCGCGCCTGTATTTTGCATTGCACGTAATTGCATCGTGCGTAGTATAGAGAGGCCTTGGTCGCGAGCGGTGTACGAATCAAATATACTCGGGCCAAAAAATTTGGGCAGCACCGTCACCGACAGTGTGCCCAAAATAACTAACGTAATGATCAGCTCAACTAAAGAAAAACCGCGAGCTTTCATATTAGATTAACAAGCGTCTGTATTCACAACGGTTGAAGCTGGCGTATAAACACTTCCTGTAACTGTCGCAGCTACATACCCAACATAACAGCCATCATTTGTATCGCCCGCAGTGCCATTACCAGCTACAAATGCAGCTGGTGCAGTAGAACCATTTGCATAAATTACAGCGCCAGCCGCAATAACATTGAAATTAAAGTCAGAAGTGTTTACAACTCCTGCACCACTTAAGTCTGCAACTGAGATTTCTAGTGCTTCAATAATACCCGCGGCTGTTGCTGCAGGGTATCCATAAACAGTGTTGATTGTATCACCATTAACCGTAATAGAATTTGTTGCAGCCTTCTGAATACCAGCTATTACAGACTTACCATAAATAATATTCATAGCGCCATTAACTGAGCCATCAACCCCTTGAATAGCCGATGCATTTGCATCACCTTGCAAGTCTAAAAATTTTGGTGATGCCGTCACGGCTAAAATACCTAAAATTACAATCACGATGATCAGTTCGATCAAAGTAAAACCTTGTTGTTTCTTATTCATAACGACCTCTAATTAAAATAATATATTAATGTATTACTGATTAAACACTGTTACTTGACCTGTAGAAGGCAAGTAAGTAAACCCTCTAAAATTACCCGCAGCTGGTAGTGCGCCATTCGGTGGAATGGTGGTATCGATTGAGCTGCTTAAATAATAAAGGCAGGTATCCGTTGCACCATCCGCACGGACAAAGTATCGATTATCCTGAATGTCAGTTAAAACGGCACTTGTTGTATTAGGTGGTGTACTTTGTAAAATAATATCAAATACTTGCTTGCATTTAGCCGCATCCATCTGACTCGCACGCGTATCAGTGCCTGTACTATCAGTAGTCGGGTAACCGATTGAATTATCGATGCCGACGGTGACAGTATCATAGGTTATGAAAGCGGCATTGCCAGTCCCTTTTGGGCGGCCATTTAATTCCCACTGCGAACGCACTAACCCAACTGCAGCAGCAAATCCACCAGCCATCCCCTCTACGGATGCATCCTCTGCTTGTTCAGTTACATCTAAAAAACGAGGTAGCGCAGTTGCCGCTAATAACCCAAGAATAATGACCACGATGACTAACTCTATCAGGGTAAAACCAGCTTGTTTTTTCGTTATTTTCATAACATTCCTTTTATTCTGGTACAAAGTTATTAGTTAAATCTAACTTAAACACTGTGCTTAGTTCAATTACTTATTGTAAGTTATTAGTTTAAATTACTTTTATTGCTACTTAATTGCAGATTCTAGCTTATTTTCAATGTATTGGTAACAAATAAACCTGCCCATTTTTGCTGTCATACACTAAATAATCTTGTTCAGTTACTTTGTATCGACAGCCTACGACTTCTTCTTTAATCAATATAGTGTCAGCATGTAAAGAGGCACTCCATGGCTGAGATTGCACACTGCTCCATAGTTGCTGGCAATCAAAATTACTTCCATTTTGCAGGCCAATCACATGCCCTCGTGCATTTACACGAAAGCTCACAGAACCCTTTTTTATTAACTGCGAGCCTTCCACAATGTCCAACGTAACGTTTGTACGTCGTTTTTGTAACCATTTACTGCGGATCGCACTCACTGTTTGTTGAAATTCTGCAACGGAGCGGTCTCGATTAACCACATCGATTGACTCCATTAAAGAAGTTACTTTTTCAGCAAATATACCAAAAAAAAACGCAATGATAATCAGCAATATAACCGTGTAATACAGTTTACCATTCGATGTTGGCTTGTCGTTAAAATCACGGGATTTCATCCTAACGCCCTTTGATGGCAGACATCATGTCCCACATCGGTGTAAAAATACCTAAAGCTAACACCAGCACCATAACGGCGACGGCAGAAATCAGAATGGGTTCAATTTTAGCTGTGAGGCTTTTTAAATCGAAATCAACTTCACGCTCATAAAACTCAGCCGACTCTTGCAGTAATTCATCCACCTGACCCGTTTCTTCACCAACTGAAACCATTTGTAATACTAACTGAGTAAACAAGCCACTATTGCGAGAAACACGAAGTAAGCTTTCACCTTTTTCAATGCCACGACGCATTTCGATGACTTTTGTTTCCATATAGCGATTATCAACCGCCTCAGATACTAAGGTAAGCCCTGTTGTCATAGGAACACCCGCTTTTAAAATCATAGCGAAGCTTCGGCTGTAACGAGCTAAAAGAGAGCGTTCAATAATTGAACCAACTAGCGGAAGTTTTAGTTTTATTCGATCCCATTTTAAGCGCCCCGCATCCGAGCGAATGTAATTGCGTACACCTAAAGTGCTCACCACCATCGCGATAATCAGTAACAACCAATAATCAACAAAAAAGTCTGACGTATTGATCAAAATACGAGTCATTAACGGTAACTCAGTATGGAATTTACTAAACATGTCAGCAAAGGTCGGAATGACAAAAATATTTAAAATAAACATCGCCGCAACCAATGCCAAAATAACAAAAGTTGGGTAACGCATGGCTGATTTGATTCGTTTACGCGTTTCTTGCTCACGTTCAAAGTAAGTGGCTAATTGTAAAAAAGCATCCTCAAGCTTACCGGTGCTTTCGCCGACCACTACCAATGAAATCATTAAGCGATTAAATACTTTCTTATGACTAGCCATCGCACTGGATAAATTACGCCCCTGCTCGAGCTGTTTAGCTAAATCATTCAGCGCTTCTGAAAAACGTTTGTGAGTAGTTGTATCAGCCAAACCAACAATTGCTCGAATAATCGGTATTCCAGCTTTAAGCAGTGAGTACATCTGACGGCAAAAAACAATCTGCTCATCAAGCCCGACCTTTGGATCAAAATACTGCATAACATCAAACGCATCACCGCTATCTTTGGTTTCAACAATACTCATCGGGATAAAATCTCGCTTGAGTATTGAATCCGCGGCAGCTGCTTGATTCATAGCTTCAACCACTCCTTGGTGCAACTTACCTTGGCGGTCTTTGGCTTGATATTTAAACATCGGCATCGACGATTACTGACCTATCAATTCAGGAAGACCTTCAGAGACCCTAAAGACCTCATCAAGCGTAGTAATGCCTTGCTCAGCATAATCGAGAGTCATCAACGACAACGGTTCAAAATCAGGGTTATCTTTAGCTGCTTGGGCAAACGCTTGTGTGTCAGACGCCCTTAATGCATCCATCATAGGTTCGTTCATTTCGAGTAACTCGAACACACCTACTCGCCCTTTGTAACCGGTATAATTACAGCTTGAGCAGCCTTTTCCAACACTAAACGTTAAAGGCTCTGTCGCACCTCGTTTTAAATATTTCACCCACGCTAGCTCTTGTGCATCAGGTACATACTCTGTGCGACAATTTTCACATATGCGCCGCACTAAGCGCTGAGCAATAATCGAGCGTAATGAACTCGCCACCAAATAGGATGGTGCGCCCATATCGATTAAACGCATTGCACTGGTAATTGCATCATTGGTATGCAAGGTTGAAAGTACTAAGTGACCTGTTAACGCGCCTCGCAATCCTATCTCTACAGTCTCCTGATCACGCATCTCCCCCACCATAATCACATCGGGATCTTGTCGAAGCGTGGTACGCAGCACGTTGGCAAAGTGCAGACCTATTTTAGGGTTAACTTGGACTTGGTTAATACGCTTTAAACGATACTCGACAGGGTCTTCTACGGTAATAATTTTTGTACTGGGTTGATTTAGCTCGCTTAATGCACCATACAAAGTGGTTGTTTTACCCGAACCAGTTGGACCGGTGACCAAAATCATACCATGAGGGCGTTTTAGCGTTTCACGCATTCTGCGTAACATTTTTTCCGGCATACCAGTCTGATCAAGCGTCAACAATCCAGCCGATTGATCCAATAGTCGCATTACTACCGATTCGCCGTTTTGAACAGGCATAGTCGAAACACGCACATCAATACTGTGATTTTTAACCTTGATATTAAAGCGACCATCTTGCGGCATACGTTTTTCAGAAATGTCCAGACCTGACATGAGCTTGAGTCTTAATACTAAAGCGGCCGCAATGGCAACTTGGTCTAACGTATTCTCATGCAAAATGCCATCGATCCGCTGACGGATCCGCAACAAGCCTTCATCTGGCTCAATATGAATATCTGAGGCACGCATTTGTACAGCATCTTCAAAAATTGACTGCAGTAATTTAACAACCGTAACATCCGACGCATCATCATCGAGGGCATTGAGATCAAAATCTTCACCCTCTTGATATTCTTCTTCAAGCTGCGAAGCAAAGTTCTCGATATCTTGCGTACGGCGGTACAAGCTATCAAATGCATCCATCATTTGGCTTTCTTGTACAACCGCTAATTCAATTTGCTTTGGTTCGACAATCGGTGCGATTTGATCAAGGCCACTTAAGTCAGCGGGATCAGACATACCTAATAAAATTGAATCACCTCGATCCTCAATTACTAAGGCTCGATATCGGCGGGCATATACTTCAGGTAATATTTTTGCGACTTCAGGGGCTATGCGCTGCTGAGAAATATCTAAAAAAGGCACATTAAGCTGCTGGGCTAAAAAGCGTAAAAGCTGCGCCTCACTCAACATATTCAATTCGATCAATGTTGACCCAAGTTTACGACCAGAGGATCTTTGCGCCTGTAAAGCCGCTAATAATTGATGTTCTTCGATAATGCCTTCATGAACAAGCAAGTCACCCAATCGCATTTTTAATCTAGGTCTGATCATAATCGTCCCCCTAAATACTCCAGACGTTTTTCGGCATGGCTGCGGGAATTCGGCGACAACCCCCCGAGCTCTAGAGCCGTCATATAAAAACGACGCGCATTACTTTGCTCTCCTGCTGCATCAGATGAACTGGCTAGCGCAAGCCACCACTTTGCTTGATCAGGCTGAAGCTGTGTTAACTTTCTAAAGCTCGACAATGCAATCGAATTTTCATTCAATTGTTGTGCAGCAGTCCCTTTAAGAATCCAATAATCAATATTTGCATGTGCGTCATAGGAAGGGCTTAAAATTGATAAGACTGATTCATAACTTTGACGCTCGACTAAAATTTTAGCCAATAAAATTCGCCAGCGCATCACATCAGGGTTCAGAGATAACCCATGCCTTAAAATTGCATCTGCTTGCGCTAATTGACCTCGGCCATAATAAGCTGCCGCCAATAAACTGCGGGCATCAATATGCATGGGCATCAAAGTTAATGATTTATCTAAATCTCGAATTGCATCATCAACCAAACCAAACTTAAAAGACTCCTTCCCTTGAGTAAACCATTCTTCGGCTCGCTCGCGAGTTGTAAGACGCGTCACCTGAATTCGCGCTGATGCAGGCTGAGCAGGCGGACTACTTTGCACCACAGTGTTGTTCATTTGCTGTTTTTCATCCGCAGCAGCGGCTGCAAAACGTTGAGAGCTAACAGAAGGCTCTGGTGAAACTGGTTCTGTTTGCTTGCTTGAACTTTCAACCAAATCCACAGCAGGTGACTCTCTTTCGCCTTCGATGGGTAACGAAGTCAAGGTTGCAGGCACTTCTGCTTGCACCTCAACCATTGATTCAGCTGTAACGCTTGGCGTGAGTTGCGCCACACTTTGCGGTGTATTACTAACTTCATTTGACACGCTGAGTTTATTCGGAATAAACAAGTAAGCTAAGACTACACTACCCAGTAAAAGCGCCCCGAAAAGACCCACTTTAATCCATTGCTGAATATCAACAATATTTGCCACTTCAACCGTGGGTTCAATTGGCAATTGCGCTGTGACTTCACGTTGTTCAATATCTTTGAGCATTTTATTAATCACACTCATAGCACTTGCCTCCAAAACCAAAGACCTACAATTACAAGTACTACACAGCCGCTTGCTATTATTCCCCACTTAACATGGGGTGCTTGAGTGCAATCTTCTGTATCGGCAATGGCATGACTAACATGCCTGACTGTTAATTTATCTTCACCTTGGCCAAAAGCTTGTAACAACACCTTGTGACATAACAAATTGACTAACCTTGGAATACCTCTGCTTGCTTTGGCAATTTCAAGTGCACAACGTTTATTAAAGAGTGATTGCGCTGCACCGGCTACTTTTAAGCGATGTTCAATGTAATACACCACTTCTGCTTTGGTCATTGGGCGCAGTTGATATGAAAAACTAATCCGTTGACGAAGCTGACGCACTCGTTCATTAGACAGGCGTTGATCTAATTCTGGCTGCCCAAAGAGCACAACTTGCAGCAGCTTTTTTTGCTCTGTCTCTAAATTAGTAAATAGTCGGAGCGCCTCTAACGCGTCCCAACTTAAGCACTGCGCTTCATCAATAATCAAGATAACGCTTTGCCCTGCACCTTGCAGTTGCAGTAATTTATGCTCAATTTTTTGTGAAAGAGCCTGCTGATCAAGATCTGAATCACTCGTCAAGCCAAGCTCTGTTGCAAATGCCCAGCGTAATTCGTCAGGATTTAGATAAGGATTGGGCAAATACGCAACAACGGTATCCTCAGATAAACTATTGAGTAATTTTCGACACAATAATGTTTTACCTGTCCCAACTTCTCCTGTTACTTTTATAAATCCTTCGCCCATTTTCAATGCTGTCAGCAGAACTTGCATCGCTTCATTATGCGGTTTTAACGCGCAAAAAAACTGCGTATTTGGCGTCAAAGAAAAAGGCATTTCATTTAATGAAAAAAACGATAAATACATTTAATTTGTATACCAGCTTTTAAGCAGTTTCATTGAGCGCTGCTGTTGCTGCTGCCACGTATCAGCCATTACGACTGTCGGCTTAATTAAAATTACGAGCTCTTTTTTATCTTGGCGTTTTCGCACATTTTTAAATAAGTTGCCCAACATTGGAATGTCTCCAAGCAAGGGAGTTTTGGATTCTTCATCACTGGTCACCGTTTGCATCAAACCACCTATCACGACTATTTCACCACTACCGGCGCGAATAACAGTATCTGATTCTCGAATGTTACTTTGTGCAAGCGGGAGGACAAACTCTTCATTATTGAGCGTAATTACTTTGCGTTGTTCAGCCGTTTCAGTCACCGACGGGTGAACATGTAAAATAACTGAACCATACTTGTCAATTTGTGGGGTGACATCTAGCGCAATCCCCGAAAAAAACGGAGTCAGTGATATCTCAGGTGTCGTAGTGGTCGCGTTACCAGTTACTGTCGTGCTTGATACTTCGGTAACGAAATATTCATCTTGCCCAACTTTGATCACCGCCTTTTGATTATTTGTTGCTGTGACACGGGGATTAGACAACATTTGCACATCACCTTGAGTTGAGAGTAAGTTCACAACACCTGAAAAATCTGCATTCTTAAAAACAACATTGGTGACACCACCTAAACCGGCTGAAATGGTATTACCAATTTGGCCTGCAGCCGAAGTACTAAAATTAAAATCAGTACTGCCAACATGACCGAGCACTTCAGTCCAATTAACCCCTTGTTGATAGTCATCTTTGAGCGTCACTTCTATAATTTTAGCTTCTAAAATCACTTGTCTTTGTAAGCTTTCTTCACTTTGACGCAAAAACTCTTTCATCGCTGCAATTTCACTCGGTAATGCATGCACAGTCACTAAGCTGGCCTGAGGACTGACGATAATATAGCGTCCTTTAGCTTTGCCAACGAGTGACTCTAAAGCCTTTTCCAAATCACTCCAGAAATCAGACTCTGAAGACGTTTGAATACTGGCCCCATTGATTTGCATATTATTATTGCCGCCGCCAATACTATTGCCGTTGTTATTGTTATTGCTGTTGCTGTTATTTTGATTAAAACCTTGTGAACCTGAGTTCGACGATCCGCCACTACCACCTTGATCAAATTGACTGACACCACCTGCAACTACGCTAACCGTTGAGATACCGGTTCGCTTCATCATCAAATAATTAACAGGGATTGATTCCGTACGCATTCGGGCAGGTAGCACCTGGATAATTTTTCCTTCACGAAAGACATCAAGCGGGTACATTCGAGTAATAATTTTAATGACTTCATCAATTGTTACGTCTTTGAGGTTTAAGCTAATGTTTCCTTCGACCTCAGGGTGCAAAGCAACACTATACGGCGTGCCATCAACAAGGCTGGTGAAGAAATTTCGTACATCAATCTCATTCGACGCTATTTCAAAACGTTTAAGTTGCAATTCATTCGGTGCAAATAAGTTGGAATTGACCGATGAAAGCAGCTCTGCCGTTAAACCATCTGGCATTGCGTTTGAGCGCGTTTCTGGCGCAGGCTGTTGTGGATCAGCGGTTAATTCCTCACTGATATGTGGGCGGATATCTTGCTCAGTTTCAGTCAATTGACACCCAGAAAGAAGTGACAAAAACAACGCCGCACTCGTAAGCTTTAATGATTGATTAACGTTTAATTTCATGAGGATATAATTCTAATTTTAGTTGTTCGTTACCACGAGTTAAATAAACAGCACGCTGACTTATTTTAGCAACCACATAGTCGCCAAGCAGCTCTCCTTGCTGATAAATAGCCCCCGAAATAATCGCTTTATAATGCCCGTTATGGTGGATCAAAGACTCAAGACGCCATTTTGCTTTACTTTGAGCGATGTTTTTAGCTGAGCCTTGAGATAAAAAACGCGGTTTTGTCGGATCAACTAAGCTCTGCGCAAACAAAGGAGTCGCCACCAACAACACTATCGTTACGCTAAATTGAAATAAATTTTTCATCAGCACTGACCGTTGCAATAATTAATGTGAGTTGTGCATTAGGATACTCAACCACGTTGTACTCAAAATCCTTGATGAACAACTTTTCTTCAATACTTTGAATTTGCTCAACATAGTTCAAAAGGGCGAAAAAATCACCTTGTAACGTTAATACCATCGAGTGCTCAAAAAACACATTCACTGACTGCTCACCTTCACCAACAGTAATGCTATTTACAGGCTCTAACTTAAAAGATACTAACGATACTTTGCTGTTATTTACTAAAACTTTTTTTAATACCCTCGCCATTTTATAAGGCGGAATAAACCCTTGGCTAAAAACCTGTAGTTGCTGATCCACTCTGTCTAGTTGCTGTTTGGCTTCTTCAATTTCAGCTCGCAACTGCCCAGTATAATCTTGTTGCAAAGCATTCTTAAACATTTCTATTTGCTGATGATTACTTTTAATGCTCTGCTGAGTTACCTGCAAATTTTTTGAAGTTTGCACATACTCTTTATACATTGGATTAACCAGAAAAAATCCGATTAAATAACAAATTAGAAACAGCGCAACACCTAAAAAAAGATATTTTTCTCTTAACTGCAATTGTGCAAATTTCTCTGACCATGCTAACCATTGCTCTTTCATGGCTGAGCCTCTTTTTCAAGACCGGCAAGTGTAAACATTACCGTGTTATTTTTTTGTTCAAATTCCATAACAGAAAATGACTGCCCTGAGAAAAAGTCAGATTGCTTCAAATTATCAAGCCAATGTGGCAGTACACTGGCATTTTCTGCCATTCCAGCCAAGGTAACATTGTCAGGGTTTATCTTAAATTCAGTTAACCAGATTCGATTATCATGAAAACGCGCCAAATCAGTCATTACATTGGCAAAATAAACGGCATCAGCCTCGCTTCGAGACGAGATAAAATCAAACATCAACTTTTTATGGGTTATTTCATTTTCTATGAGCTTAAGTTCTTGAGCCAATTTACTTTTATTTTGCTTTTGCTCAAGCTCAGCTTGCAATTGATTTAATGACGATTGTTGCTGTTCGGCTACATATTGCTCCGTTATTAATGCTTTTTTTAATTGCGCAACTTGAGTCGTTATTATTGAGCTCACCACAAGCATCACACTAAAAACAACCCCACTTATTACCAATAACTTTACAAGTGAAAGCGGGTCTTTTTGCGGCCTAAGTTCAGGTGTATATAAATTAATCCGATTCTTCATTGCCACCCTCTATTAACTCTGCGGCCGCAGCAATTGCAAAATGATACTGCTCTTCATGACCTTGGCAAATTGGTAACTCTGACTTAAACGCCTGTACTTTTACCGGAAAATACTGACCGAATTGCGCCACAATCTCAGCTAAACAGGTACTGGGGATACGAATCAAGATAGACTTTAAAGGGGGTTGTTTTAATTGGCTTTCAAAAAAATCAATTGAGCGTTGCACTTCTAAACTAAGTGAATCCAACATACCATGAGCTAACTCTTCGAGACTCATATCACTTAAGCGACTAAACCCACGAAGACGACGAGAAAACAAGACACATCCATCACGAACAATTAATAAACTAGGCTCTTGAGCAACCTCTTGGCTGACAATCAAATTTGCAGCACTTTGCTTACCAACTAACGAAGCAATAATCATTTCATCGCAAGTAAGTAATGACAATGGGGCATCAGATTGATTCACGACATCGATCAAAGGCGAAATTAAGCTTCGGTTACTGACAAAAACACTTATTTTATCCAGCGGGCCTTGTTTGATGGGATTATCGATATAGTCAGCAATGATGTCAGCTGGATTGATTGTTACCAAATCCTTTACCGTCCATTGTAAAGATTGCTGAATTTCCAACTCTGACAGTTGAGGTTTATCCATCTGTACCAATTGATACATGTTACTCGGCAATACTACAGCCGATTGCCCTTGATATTTATCAAACTGTTGTAAGCAATCAGCTATAGCGGACAGTAAATCGGTTTCATTTTGAAATTCTTGAGTCACTTTTTGCTCAACGACCCACTGCTGCTGAGCAGGCACTAAACACACAGCTGTGATTTGCAGATGCTGAACAACTAAACCAACCATCGCGGAGGGGTGATTATTGATATTCAAAAATGGTAAGCGGTTTAGCAGAGTTTTTATCATATAATTATTATAACATATGCTGATATCTTAAATTATCAGGTATTTAGCACACTTAGCAAGTTTATTACCGTGTTAAGTGCACTAAGTCATTTAGAGTAAGTGCAATTAATGAATATTAGTCTTCCAGAGTCCCCATTACAAACTCTTAGGCATCCTCTTTTAAAACACCATAATGTAACTCTCAGCGTGAAAAGGGATGACTTATTGCACCCCATTATTAGCGGCAATAAATGGCGAAAACTTAAATATAATTTGATTGAAGCGCACAATCAACAATATACCCATTTACTCAGCTTTGGTGGTCCTTTCTCAAATCATTTACATGCATTAGCTGCTGCAGGGCGAATTTTTGGCTTTGAAACCACCGCGATTATTCGCGGCCCCGAACTCGATTCTGGCAATCCGACAATTCGCTTTTTACGAGCATGTGGTATGAAATGTCATGCTGTTGATCGACAAACCTATCGATTACGAAACTCGCCCGAGTATCTATCACAGCTAAATAAGCAGTTTGAATCTGCGTTTATCATTCCTGAAGGTGGCAGTAACTTATTTGCAATCGACGGAGTCGCAGAGCTTGCAAGGTCACTACCACAGTTCAGTCACCTCATTACCCCAGTGGGCAGTGCAGGAACTTTGGCAGGATTAATTGAAGGCGCACAGCAAGATCAACACGTTTTAGGTTTGGCGGTATTAAATCAAGCTGATTATTTAATTGAAACAATAAAAACACTTAGCCCTAAAGCAAACGAGCAATCAAATTGGCGCTTATTTACTGAATTTCACGATGGTGGATATGGACGTTTCTCCCCCAAACTTTGGCAGTTCTGCCAGCAAATGCGACGAGATTATTGCTTGCCATTAGAACCGATTTATAGCGGCAAACTCTTTTATGGATTATTTCAATTAATTGAACAGGGTTATTTCAAATCTGGCAGTGAACTATGCGCTATTCATACTGGCGGGTTACAAGGATTAGCAGGGCTTAGATACTGTAAACGAATTTAAACTTGGCTGAACAACGCGAGTTGTTGTAATGGTTCAGAAAAATAATGTCCTTGCGCGCCAGTAACCCCTAACTTAGTTAATACATCTAGTTCAGCCTTAGACTCTACTCCAGTGGCATAAACAGGAATGTTCTGCTGCAAAGCCAAAGCAATAATTTTTCTGACGCTATGTTGCTTTAATACATGATGCTCAATGTGATGCACTAGACTTAAATCCAACTTAAATCCGATCACATTAAGCTGTGTTAATTGAGTTTTATATTTAAATTCGCACTCAATGTTATCAAGTACGATGGCGACTTTAGCTTGCGCTAACAGTTGAATGGTTTTTAACAGCTCGATAGATTGCCCCGATAAATCCTGTAAGCTAATCTCAAATGCAACACGGTGCTCAACCCGCTGAGCATTCAACATACTTAACAACTGGCTTAAATGAGCAACATCAAGCAAAGTAGCATGATTTATATTAATGCTCACTCGGTTGTAACCTGGCTCATTTTCAATAATTTTGAGCACGTTTGTCAGAACTTTTAAATCTAACATACGCTGATCAGCCAATGACACCACATTTGCTAAAAACTGCTTAGCACACAACAAACCCAATTCTTTATGTCGTAACCTTAATAAGGCTTCATGCTGTAAAATCTCTCCATCCGCGATGGAAAATACTGGCTGAAACAAAAATAAATATTGTTTTTTATCGATAATCTCCATGACCTGCTTAGCTGTAAACGTCAACAAATGGTTATAGGTATGGTTATAAGTCAAACGATAATAATGCTGCCATGAATTAGTGCGACTGACCGCAAGTGCAGCTTCAGCTAATTGGTAAACCAACGCTTGATCAATTGTTTCATGAGCTTCAGTGCGGTAATTACATAAACCCAGTTTTACATCGCCTCCTAGTAACTTTTTATTGTACTCTCCAGCAATATGAGCAATTAATCCATGTAATTTCTTTTCTATATTAATCAATAGCTCAGAGCTGATTTGTGCTAATGTGATGGTCATTCGCCCCGAAGGTAAACACTTAATCGACACTAAACCAATCCCTTCAAACTGTGTTTTAATTGCTTGTTTTATTTGCAAACTCATGGCCTTTACTTGCGATGCAGTCAAAGCACTCGCTTGGCGATAATCCACAATTAAAAACGCTTTATAATTTACCTCACCTAAACCCAGTAACGTAGTATTCAATAAAGGCTCAAAAGCGGGCTTTGGTAAATTAGCAACCGTATTTGAAGTAAATAAACGCTCAAACTTAATCGGCTTTGCCGAATTTTTAATGAGTTGCACTGACTTTTTAAGCTTTCTTTGTTGTTTTTTGATGTACATCATCAACATAACAAACAGACCAATACATAACGTATTCGCCAAAATAAAATAATAACTCTTACTTAACCAAACCGGAGGCACTAAAAAACCAAGCCCATTGGCATAATAGACATCGCCAATTTGCGTCGACTCCAAACCCGTATTATTACTAAACAAAACAAAATTATTAGCGAGAATTTCTTTCTTAACATCAGAGACAGGTAACACAGGACTTTGCTCAAGAAGAATAGCAACCGCAGATTGGTCTTGGTTTAGAAAATAACCATACATAAAATAATTCCCAACCAAGGTAAAAAAGCACATAACAGCGACAAGCGCACAACAAAGAATAGATTGATAACGACGAGGGATGAGTTTCATTAACAACCTTACGCAGAATAAGCAGAACTGCATTAAGTGTTGTTCAAATCACAAGGAATACAAGCTATGCAGCAAAGAAACTGCATAGCTTATTGCGCTTATTTTAACTGTTGTTGCTGCAGTTGTTGACTCAATTGAGCAATTTGTTTTTGCAGTTCATCAAGTTGAGAGCGAGTAGCGGGTTTATCGCCGTCAGGGGTTTGTTCAGAGACAAATGCCTGATGCTCATTATTCATCACTTCTAAAATGACCCCAACCATCATATTTAAGAAAATAAAGGCCGTTAAAAAAATGAAGGTCAAATAATATAGCCAGCTTAAAGGGTGAACAGCCATTGTTTCGTACATGACATCCGTCCAATCTTCAAATGTAGCGATCCTAAACAGTGTCAGCATTGCAATCGAGACATCGCGCCATAACTCTTCATTTATATCACTAAACATCATGCTACCGACTGCTGCATAAATATAAAAAATGACAAACATTAATAGCGCAATATGCCCCATTCGCGGAATGGCTTTCAGAAGCGCATTAACCAGCATGCGAAGCTCTGGCACCATAGAGACTAAACGCAAGACCCTAAAAATACGTAACAAGCGTGCGATAAACACCGAAGAACCAGCCAAAGGCACTAAGCTACCAACAACAATCACCACATCAAAAATATTCCAGCCTTTAGAAAAGAACGCCTTAAAACCCTTAGATGCCATATATCGAATAATGATTTCGACTAAAAAGAATAGGGTGATAGCGCGATCAAGGACCAGTAATAAGTTTTCTAGCCATACCGGGAGCGCATAAGTATGTGCACCCACGCTAATGGCCGAAACAACAATAACGAAGATCACAAATGACTGAAATAGCTTACTATTATCAATACGTTGAAACAGCAACTGTAATGATTGAAACATCAAATAAAAACCTCTAAATATCAAAAAGCCCCAATAAAATGGGGCTTTAAAATCATTTATCAATACCTTAACGAGTTAAGAAACTCTCAGCATTAATAGATTTAATTAAAACGGAATGTCGTCATCAAAGTCAATGGGGGGTTCCATTGGGTTTGACGCACCGCCTTGTGGGGCATTTTGTGGTTTTGGTGCAAATCCACCTTGCTGCTGACCTTGCTGTGGATTAAATCCGCCTTGCTGTGGCGCTTGCTGCTGTGGTGCAAATCCCCCCTGCTGCGGTGCTGACTGCTGCGAATAACCACCTTGTTGCGGTGCTGATTGCTGTGCATAGCCACTTTGTTGAGGTGCTTGCTGTTGTGGTGCAAATCCACCCTGCTGCTGACCTTGCTGAGGATTAAAACCACCTTGCTGCGGTTTTTGCTGGTAGCCACCAGATTGTGCGCCGTCATTACGACCACCAAGCATTTGCATTTGACCAGTGAAACCATCAACAACGATTTCTGTGGTGTATTTTTCTTGCCCGTCTTTATCTGTCCACTTACGTGTTTGTAGTTTACCTTCTACGTAAATTTGTGAACCTTTACGTACATACTCACCCACGATTTCAGCTAATTTGCCAAAAAATACCACACGATGCCATTCAGTTTTATCTACCATTTGGCCTGTATTTTTATCTTTATAGCTTTCAGCTGTTGCTAAACTTACATTGGCAACTGCATTACCATTTGGCATATATCTTACTTCTGGATCTTGGCCTAAATTACCCACCAAGATAACTTTATTTACACCGCGTGCCATGACACCTCTCCTTTAAACTTAATTCAGTCCAGCAACCTGACGAGCTTGTTCCAGGTTAAACGTTTTATCATTCACTTTTAAATAGGTGCGGCTTTCTTCCCACACCACCGTTGCCTCAATTACACCTTCAAGATCAACGAAGCGAGCCGCCAGCACTTCTGCTTGCTGCTCAGTATCAATTTCAGTAAGTAAACTAATTAATTTACTTCGTGACGGGATCTGCATTCCCCAAGCGATAGCTAACCATATTACCCCAATCAATGCGGCTGCGGCAAACACTGCTTGCCCTGATTCAACCGAGGCAATATAACCTCCTAATATCCCACCTAAAAAAGCACCAAAAAACTGTCCTGATGAGAAGACCCCCATTGCTGAGCCTTTCTGATTGGCAGGAGCCATTCTGGACACTAAAGCGGGCATGGTGGCCTCTAGGAAATTAAAGGCGATAAAGTAACCGAGCATGGAAATACCAATACCCCATACTGAATTAGCAGCTAAAGTCAGCGTCATTAAGCTCGCAACAAGTAACGCAATCGAGGCTATAAATGCCTGTTTTTCTTTTTCTTTTTTTATTGAAATAATCATAATTGGCACCATTAATACAAATGCCAACACCAATACTGGAATATAAAGCTGCCAATGCTGCTCAGCTGCAAACCCACCTGACATCAACTTACTTGGCAAGACCACAAACACGGCTGTTAAGGTCAAATGCAATAACATCACACCCAAATCTAAACGCGCTAGTTGCGGATTTTTCATCAGCTTTTTAATATCACCGAACACAGCTAAAGTATCGCCTTTTGGCGCTCGGTTAACCGCGGTTGGTACAATCGTCAGGACTATCACTATTCCACACAATGCCAAAGCTGTTGTTAACCAAAAAATACCACTAATACCAAAGCTAGCAGCGATCATCGGCCCAAGTAACATCGCAAACGCAAAACTAAGCCCAATACACATCCCTATCACAGCCATCACTTTTGGGCGCTGTTCATCACGGCTTAAATCAGCGGCCAAGGCCAGCACTGCACTAGCTATCGCGCCCATGCCTTGAAGTGCTCGACCTAAAGTCATCATATAAATTGAATCTGCCATCGCGGCAATCAGTGAACCTAGAGCGAACATCAGTAAACCCGCCACAATGACGCGCTTACGACCAAACTTATCAGACAACCAGCCCATCGGTATTTGCAGCAGCGCTTGTGTCAAACCATAAGCACCAATGGCTAAGCCGACCCATAACGGAGAAAAACCTTCTAACTCTTGGCCATAAATAGCCAAAACAGGCATGAGCATAAACAAGCCCAGCATGCGAAATGCAAAAACACTGGCCAAAGAAACCGCTGTGCGTTTCTCTAAATGATTGAGCGATGATGAAGACATAACACCTAGTCGTATGGTCAATTTATACAAAAATTAGGGCGGCTATATTAACACAGATATTTCAAACCCGTCTAAACCGGATTCACTGTTCGACGCTAAAAATCCCTCATCACTTATTTTCACACTCCTTTAGCGCTGGCGCACGAAGAAAAATCAAACAGCTGCCACAAGTTGACCAAAACATCAGACCATAAACAGTACTCAACTTTTTTTCAAAGTATGCGATACTGGCAGTTAAACCTGATCGAACGTAAATCAGCCACCGTACAATCAAGATTTAGAGAACTCATGGATAATATCGAAGTAAGAGGGGCTCGCACCCACAACCTTAAAGACATCAACCTCACCATTCCTAGAGATAAGCTTATTGTGATCACAGGCTTATCTGGCTCAGGAAAATCATCTTTAGCGTTTGATACTTTATATGCCGAAGGGCAGCGCCGTTACGTAGAATCCTTGTCATCGTATGCACGACAATTTTTATCTTTGATGGAAAAGCCCGATGTCGATCACATCGAAGGTTTGTCACCGGCTATTTCCATTGAGCAGAAGTCAACCTCTCATAACCCACGCTCAACCGTGGGCACCATTACTGAAATTTACGATTATCTACGATTATTATTTGCCCGAGTAGGTGAACCGCGCTGCCCACATCACGATCTGCCATTGGCAGCGCAAACCATCAGTCAAATGGTTGACCAAGTATTAGCACTTGAAGCCGACACTAAAGTAATGTTGCTCGCCCCTGTTGTTAAAGAACGTAAAGGTGAGCATGTTAAAACCCTTGAATCACTGGCTGCACAAGGTTACATTCGCGCTCGGATCGATGGTCAAGTATGTGATTTATCCGATCCTCCAGAACTGGAGCTTCATAAAAAACATACCATAGAGGTGGTCGTCGACCGCGTCAAAGTCAAAGATGGATTACAGCAGCGCCTTGCGGAATCGTTTGAAGCTGCATTGGGGCTTTCTAATGGCGTGGCACAAATTGCTTTTATGGATGACCCGACTCGCGAAGAAATTATTTTCTCAGCTAATTTTGCCTGTCCAACCTGTGGTTATGCCATGGTCGATTTAGAGCCTCGTCTATTTTCATTTAATAATCCGGCAGGTGCGTGTCAAAGTTGTGATGGTTTAGGCGTTCGCCAATATTTCGACCCTAATCGAGTTGTGCAAAATGCCGAATTAAGTTTAGCAGGCGGTGCTATTCGCGGTTGGGACAAACGCAGCCTGTACTACTTCCAGATGCTGCAAGCGGTTGCTACACATTATAAATTTGATATTGAAACACCTTTTAACCAGCTCACAGCTGATGCGCAACGTGTCGTACTTGAAGGTTCAGGTACCACTGCGATTGAATTTCAATACCGCAATGATCGTGGCGATGTTGTGGTGCGCAATCACACCTTTGAAGGTGTGCTTAACAATATGAACCGTCGCTACAAAGAAACCGAATCAAGCTCAGTACGCGAAGATCTTGCCAAATACCAAACCAGTCAAGATTGTCCTAGCTGTAATGGCTCGCGTTTACGCGAAGAAGCACGACATGTGTTTATTGGCCAAACAAACCTCCCAGAGGTCACTCGCATGAGTATCGGCGAAGCCACCGAGTTTTTTGCCAGCTTGTTGTTAACAGGGCAAAAAGGTCAAATAGCCGAAAAAATTCTCAAAGAAATCCGCGAACGCTTATCTTTTTTAGTGAACGTTGGCTTAAATTATCTCTCTCTTGAGCGCAGTGCCGACACACTATCAGGCGGCGAAGCACAGCGCATTCGTCTAGCCAGCCAAATCGGCGCAGGGTTAGTTGGAGTTATGTATGTGCTTGATGAACCCTCAATCGGCTTACATCAACGTGATAACGACCGTCTTTTGGGCACTTTAACCCACCTACGAGATCTCGGTAACACTGTTATTGTGGTGGAGCACGATGAAGACGCGATCCGCGCTGCCGATCACATTATTGATATCGGCCCAGGTGCCGGTGTTCACGGCGGTTACGTCATTGCCGAAGGCACGCGCGATGACATTATGAACAATGAAAAATCAGTCACAGGTCAATATTTAAGTGGTGCACGTAAGATTGATGTGCCCGCAGAGCGCAACCCAACCAATGACAAATGGCTTGAGGTATTCGGTGCCACGGGTAATAACCTGAAAAATGTCGATTTACACATCCCATTTGGTCTAATGACATGCATTACTGGGGTATCGGGTTCAGGAAAGTCGACCTTAATCAACGATACTTTATTTAAGGTTGCTCACACTGCCCTCAACGGCGCAACAACCGCCGAAGCCGCGCCTCATAAAGAAGTTAAAGGGCTGGAGCATTTTGATAAAGTAATCGATATCGACCAAAGCCCAATCGGCCGTACGCCCCGCTCGAATCCTGCCACTTACACTGGGATTTTTACAGCAATTCGTGAGTTGTTTGCTGGCACTCAAGAAGCACGTTCTCGCGGGTATAAAGTCGGTCGCTTTAGTTTTAACGTGAAAGGCGGGCGATGCGAAGCATGTCAGGGTGATGGTTTAATTAAAGTTGAAATGCACTTTTTGCCTGATGTGTACGTGCCTTGTGATGTGTGTAAAAGCAAACGTTATAACCGTGAAACACTCGAAGTGCTTTATAAAGGAAAAAACATTCACCAAGTGCTCGAAATGACTGTCGAAGATGCTCATGCATTTTTCGACAAAATCCCGGCTATTGCCCGTAAATTACAGACTTTAATGGACGTGGGTTTGTCGTATATTCGCCTTGGCCAAGCAGCCACCACCTTATCGGGTGGTGAAGCGCAACGGGTTAAATTAGCCCGCGAGCTTTCAAAACGAGATACAGGTAAAACCTTGTATATCTTGGATGAACCCACCACAGGGTTGCACTTCCACGATATCCAGCAATTACTTCTGGTATTGCAACGTTTACGAGATCACGGCAACACTATTGTAATTATCGAGCACAACCTTGATGTCATTAAAACAGCTGATTGGATTGTCGATCTTGGACCTGAAGGCGGAGCTGGAGGTGGTGAAATACTCATTGCTGGCACCCCAGAAGATGTTGCACAATGTGAAACATCACACACAGGTCGGTATCTTAAACCTCTGCTTTAGCAGAGGTTTTGTTTTGGAGTATTCATGGAACGACTTACTTTTTTAAATAACCCCATCAGTCATCGCCTTAACCATTTGAAAGTAAAGTTGCAACAAATTTGGTTTTCTCTCAATACTGCACAGCGTTTTTATTTCCTTGCAGTTTTGATGTTACCAAGCGAAAACCTAGTTTTAGTGAGTATTCCTGCAGCATTGGCTCTTTGTATTGAGTTTTGGCCCCGCTTTGTCAAATGCTGGGATTCTATTTTAGGCAAAGCACTGATCTTATTGATTTACGCCATCATCGCCAATTTTTCGCTTGTGAGTGCATCCGGTATCGTCAACGAAATCACCACCGTCTCTGCGACGCATTTTACCTACAGCCACAACTTCGCCATTTTATTATTTTTACCGAGCTGGATAATTGGCATTTCATTCATCTTTTTACTTTTATTTCAGATTATCATGCCATTTTATTTATTGGCTTTATTAGCACTGAAACCCTTTGGATTAAAAGGGGTACGTTTGATCAGCCGCTGTGAATTTCCATTTCTTACAGCCTTAGTGCGTTTTATTGTCGCTATGGTGTTATTGGTGCAAGTAGTTGAACTCTCCGATGTCGGTTTAAATAAGCAAGCCCAAAGTTTTATCAAAGGTGTTGAAGAAGGTTTTAACGACGCGCACCACACTCAACCTCCTGCAGCGAGCAAGGCAAACAACCAAAGTGATGAAGATCAAACCTTATCGATTGGTATCATTGATAAAAATGCCAATAACCCGTCGAACTCAAGCATTAATATTGATATGAACAAAAACTACCCAAGCATCGCCAAGAAACTAATTGCTAAATTTATTTATGAACTTGAAGCCGATGAGTTTTCTCGTTGCCAGCTATCAAACAATACAAAAGTAGTCGAGCTCAATGACTATGAAATTGTTGAAATTAGCAAAAGTGACACAGCACAATACGGTTATCAATTTACGGTGAAAAAGTGTCTTTCACCGGCCTTTCCAGCCAACTAAAAGAACCTTGTTATGAAAAAAATAGCTAAATGGATTCCTTATTTCAAACTGGCAACGGCTGTCAGTATCATCAGCTTAAGCACCTTCTCGCATGCGGCCACCACATCACTTTGGCAGGTCAGTAAAAATGGGGATTCGATTTATATTGGGGGCACAGTGCATGTGTTACCGCCCAGCGAATTCCCACTGCCAAAAGGGTTTGAGCAAGCGTATCAAAAAAGCGATGTCTTGATGCTCGAAGCGCAATTGCCTGATGCAAACGATACCGCAGCGCAATTAACAATGATGCAAACACTCACTTACCCTGCAGGGCAAAATCTAAAAAGCAATCTATCACCCGCTGTGTATCAACAGTTAAGTCAGTACTTTACAAGTTTAGGTGTCGACATTACGATGTTTGAGCAATTTAAACCGGGCTTAGTGGCGATGATGTTACTCACTTTTGAGTTACAAAAATCGCAACTGCAAGGTGAAGGCGTGGATGCCTACTTTGCCCGTTTGGCGAAACAAGATAGCAAAAAAACGCTGTATCTCGAAACACTCGATTTCCAGCTTTCACTGTTTTCCGCTTTTGGTGAAGACAACACCGATGCGTTTATTACAAGTAACTTAGCGCAAATGAAAGACTTTAAAGCAAGCTTTCTGAAAATGCTTAACGCGTGGCGTTCAGGAGATTTAAGTGACATCGAGTATTTGATGATCACCGAAATGCAGCAAACCGATCCTCAAACATACGATGTGATGTTTACCAAGCGTAATAAAGACTGGATACCAAAACTAGAAGCCCTATTTGGCAACCAAGAAAAAGAATTGATTTTAGTCGGTGCCGCTCATTTGGCGGGTAAAAACAGCGTATTAGATTTACTTAAATTACGCGGTTACAAGGTTAAACAAGTGCAATTTTGATCACAAAGGCGGCTACTAGCCGCCTTTTAACATACATAAATCAGCTTGTATGGATAATAAACCCATCTAATTATTCTTTTAAACCAAGTTCGGGTAATGTGAGACCCAGGCTTTAGCTGCAACTAAAGCTCTCTTTTGTGGTAGTTCGATTAAGCGATGGATCCTCTGTTGAGAGACCGATAACAAGAATGAACGCCACAAAAGACTCCAAGCATCACACTCGAATAGTCTACTGGGTCTCGAACCCGCATTATGCAAGCAAGAGTTAGCTTATTATGAAAACAAATACTAATCAAAACATTAATGTCGGTGTCGATACCGGCAAATTTCAACTCGATATTTATATTCGCCCTCTTGATATCTATTTCACCGTTAAGAACGATGAAAAAGGGATTGCTGAGGCAATTAAAAAAATCAAAATTCACTCTCCAAAACGTATCATTATTGAAGCCACTGGCCGCCTTGAAATGCCCTTTATTATTGCATGTGCAAAGGCCAATTTACCCTTTGTCATTGCCAACCCAATACACATAAAACGCTTTGCTGGTGCCATTGGTCAACGCGCTAAAACCGACAAGCTAGATGCACAGTTGATTGCACATTATGGCGAAGCAATTAAACCCACACTCTCCACCCTAAAGCCTGACATCATGCAGATTATGAGTGATTTGGTTGCCAGAAGAAATCAGCTGTTGGTCATGCAAACGATGGAAAAAAACCGCCTGCAAATTTTACCAAAAGAGCTGATTTCAACCATCAAACCTATTTTAACAGCCTTTAAAAATCAGATTGAAAAAATTGAAAATAAAATTCTAAAACTCATTGAATCATGCCCTGAATATTCAGCCAAAAACACGATTCTGCAAAGCATGAAAGGCATTGGTAAAATTGCCGCTGCTTCCATCATCAGCAACTTACCTGAGCTTGGCTATATGTCGAATAAAGAAGCCGGTGCATTGGTTGGCGTTGCACCTATGAATCGTGAAAGTGGCCGCTATAAAGGGCTTCGGAAAATTCAAGGTGGGCGACATCAAGTGCGCACCGTTTTATACATGGCGATGATGTCAGCCATCCAATCAAACCCTGTTTTTAAATCAACTTATCAGCGATTAGTTGCTGCTGGGAAACCAAAAAAAGTAGCGCTTATTGCGTGTGTCAGGAAGATGATTGTGATCTTAAATTCGATGCTCAGAGACGGGGTGATGTGGGAAGCGCCAAAAGTTTAAAATTAGCTATTGACGCCATAGTCTCTTGTTAGATTAAATGATCCGCCAGTGCGCTGCGCTCTTGCTCATTTAAAGCTTGTGCGCTTTTTTGTGAAAAATCATAACGTACCATCACCGTTTTGCCTTCTGCACAACATTGCCCATGCTGCCAAGCTTGCTGCAGAATAACAAATGAACTGCTGCCAATTTTCTCAATCATGGTCTTAATTTCGACTTCTTGACCATAAAAAAGCTCCCCTTTAAACGTGACCTCAATTTTAGCTACAATTAAACGCCATTGATGCGGGTCAAGGTTTGGGGTGAAAAACTTAAAAATAGGCACACGTGCCGCTTCAAACCACACCGGCAATACGGTATTGTTGATGTGCCCTAAAACATCGGTTTCAGAAAAACGAGGGGCTATTTTTTCAATAAACATAAGAATCCTTATAAGGAACGAGCATGACGGACTTTATCCGAATTTATGATGGCGCACTAAGTCCTGACTTTTGTGATCACTTTATCAAATTATTTGAACAAAGCCCGCATTTAAAACCCGGCACCACCAGTGGCGGAGTTGATTTAGCAAAAAAAAATAGCCGCGACCTCTACTTAAATATGCACCCTGAATACAGCGAGCAACTCAAGCACATCCAGCAAACTACCGCGAAACATTTATTCAACTATTTAGAAGAGCACTTTTTTATTTTAATCGGCGCATTTGGTCTAAAAGTCTATCACCCAAAAACAGGTGAACCTGTTGATTTAACCGTTGAAAACTTCGCCGAAGTGGGTAAACCACAACTACATGTTTTGGTGCCGCAGCTGTTTCGCCTTGGTAATATTCAAGCGCAAAAATACCAAGTTGATGAAGGCGGCTACCCGTACTGGCACAGTGAAGTCTATCCGCAAGTTGGCCACAATGAAGCCCTGCATCGCATTTTGCTTTTTATGTTTTATTTAAACGATGTTGAAGAAGGTGGAGAAACCGAATTTTATTACCAAGAACGTAAAATTCACCCAATAAAAGGCGACATGGTCATCGCCCCCGCCTATTTTACTCACACACACCGAGGCTGTGTGCCAAAATCAAACGACAAATATATCCTAACATCGTGGGTGTTATTTAATCGGGCAGAACAAATTTATGGCCAGCCACCCGAACAACAATAATCAGTCTTGCGGTTTACATAATGCAGGTTCAAGGCATAATTTTCTGACTTGAACCTGTGCTTTTTCATACCCTTGCGCTGCTGCTTGTTGATACCAGAATACAGCTTGTATTAAATCAACCTCAACTCCTTGACCATCACGATACATCTCAGCCAAATTAACTTGAGCATGCATATCGCCTTGCTCAGCAGCCTCTAAAAACTTGGCTAAGGCTTCTTTAAATTGCCCATCTTGATAAAAGGAAATACCGTCTTGATTTGCTCTATTTTGCTCAAATCCTTTATAGAGGGGCTCTGGTTGACTGGGCATTTCAACAATCCCACCAAATAATGTTAAGCCTTGCGCTCGCAGCACTTGATAAATCGCGCCCTCTGAAAATAGCTGCTTAAGTTTGCTGTGCGTGACTTGCTCATGTTCTTTACTGAAATAGTTTGGCTTGATCAAATTATCGAGCTTAATCGCTTTGATTACCTGATTGTGTCGTTGATAGCGGTAGTTAGCGAGCTGAAGAGAAACAGCCTCATCATCAACAGCGGTCACTTTCGCGACTAAAAACTGCTTTTGATAATATGACTCTTGGCGAAACAAACTATAGTCAACCAGATAAAAATCATGCACTTGTGGTGATGCTAATATCGCCATTTGTTGCTTTTTATCTGCTTGCAAAAATGCGAAACCAAACATCATTGCAATCAAAATAATAACCAGACCAATAAACTTAACAACAACTTGCCACCAAGAAAAAAGCTCAATTGAACGCTGCTGCGAATCGTTTAAACACGTTAAGCAGGCTTTGCTTCGACGTAACCGATAAGGAAATACAGGCACAATGCCAAAGCTTAAGTAATGTAATTGATTCACACATTCCATACTTAATGAGCTCTCGCACTGGCTGCACTTTGCTGGAGATGAAGATATAAACGTTTGCCGTTGTAATGAAAAAAAGAGCATTCCACTTCCAAATAGAGAGTTTCATACATCATCACTCAACCACAGCAGGAGCGGAAATAGATAAGTGTAAAATGATGTTACAACACGCACTACCCTTGATAAAAAGGGTACATACTTACAAGCATTGCCCACATTTATTGCTAGGCTAAATCCTTTTCCTTCCCTTACAGGGTTAAATTATCTACTCGCTTTTGATCATTGGCCATTCTAGAACAGTTTGCGCATTTGCCAATCTGTGCTTAATTCTAATACAAGGGATACCGCTGTAAATAATCTGCATCAGATAATTGAGACAAAACTTATGCTTACAAAAAAAGAATGCACACTCACCTCGGCTTTATTAAGTGCGCAAATAAAGAGTCATCGCGCGAAACTAGAAAAGAGTAACAATGATGATGAACGCGCAGAAACCGAAAAAGATTTGATCAGTTATGTTTCAGTGCTCAACAAACTCAGACACCAAGCTGATAAGTTCTCAAAAAAGAAATCCGCTCAAGCAATGCCCCGAGTCTTATTAGTTGATGATGCCCCTTCTATGTTAGCTGTCGCTTCGAAGTTACTTTCTGAAATTGGCTTCAGTAAAATAGATACCACCCCTGACGGCGATAAAGCCTTGAAACTGTTACTCGCTGCAGCTGAAGAAAGTAACCCGTTTAATATTGTTATAACGGATTGGGAAATGGAGGGTAAATCGGGGTTAGATTTATTAAAAGTGATCCGTACCACTGAGTCATTGATGAATACCGATGTATTCATGCTGACTTCGCACTCGGAGCAAGTCAATATCCTAAGTGCCATTGAAGCAGGTGTCACAGGTTACATGCTAAAACCAATAAATTTCAAAATGCTGAATAATAAATTATTGGAATATTTACCCGAAAGCGAAGAGAAAACAACTCCTCAAACTTCATAAGTTCAGCTCAAATCAACGTGCAATAGGCTCGTCATTGATGTGTTGAACTGCCTAATATCCCTTGAAAATCTCTGGCTTGAGAGAAATAGACTGAATAGTGACTTTTAATTCAATCTATTCTCCTCTCATCCAAAACTGAGATTAAATAGAAACGACGTGTCTAGTTCGCACCAACACAAAAGACCCTAACACCAGTATTGATACTGATGCTGGCCATATTATTTAGCGGTTTATTAACTCATTAAGCTTATCAAATAACCGATCAATTTCTGCCACAGTGTTGTAGTGCATGCATCCTATTCGTACGACTCCACCGGTTTCTAACACACCTAATTGCTGACAAAGCCCTTGCGCATAAAAATTTCCATCCCAGACACAAATTGCATCTTGACCTAGAAAACGTGACACTTCATTAGGGCTATGATCCGCAAACGTTAACGCAAATGTTGGCGTACGCTCAGCCAGTCGCGTTACATCATTGATACCAAACAGTTTGATCTGTGGAAATTCAGCCAGACGCGCTAAAAAATGCTGACTAAGAGCCATTTCATGCTGTTTACTGATAGTCAATGCGTCCACTAAACGCACACGTCTCGATTCACTCGAAGGTAATTTACTGATAGACGCAATGTAATCTATTGCAGCTATGACACCAGCAAGCCCTTCAAAACTTTGTGTGCCTGTTTCCCAGCGCCCAGGAATAACATCTTTAGCCGGTTCAACTTTATAAGGCGTAAACCCTTCCAAATGTTCACGTTTTCCATAAACAATTCCAACATGTGGACCAAAAAACTTATAGGCTGAACAGGCTAAAAAATCACAATTTAAGGCTTGAACATCAATCAATTCATGAGGCGCAAAATGCACAGCATCGACGTAAACTAATGCACCCACTTGATGTGCGGCTTCCACAATGCGCTTAATATCATTAATCGAACCAGTGGTATTTGAGGCATATGTCACTGCAACTAGCTTAGTTTTTTCATTCAATAAGCTTTCGAAATGAGCATAATCTAAAGTGCAATCAGCTTCATTTATCAAAGCTGTATTGACTGTCACACCTTTATCTTCGGCGGCCAATTGCCACGATGATACATTCGAAAAGTGATCTGCATTGGTGACAATAATTTCATCACCTGCTTGCCAATCTCTTGAAATCGCACGACTAAAGCTAAACGTAAGGCTAGTCATGTTGGCACCAAACACGATTTGATCTGAACTTGGCGCATTGAGCAAATCAGCCACCGCTTGGCGGGCCTGTTGCATTAACGCAACTGTTTTATCACTTGAAAAAAACGCACCACCTAAATTAGAGTTATAAAACCCTAAATAAGCATTCATTGCTTCGAGCACACTTTGTGGCACTTGCGAGCCACCAGGACCATCAAAAAAAATCGGCGTTTGATTATTAATGCTTTGATTTAAAGCTGGAAACTGTTGACGTAAAGCCGCTACATTCATTTATTGAGTCTCTTAAGCAGTTAGTACAAAACAATCTAAATAACCGACTTTATCAGCATCGATTTTATTCATTGGGGTCGCGTTGTGCCAAACATGGCGATCATTAATGAGTGCAAACATGCCATCTTTAATTGCCATTTTGAAGCAAGGATCAACATCGCGGTTTTCATATACTAAAAGCTCGCCACCTTCGATATTTTCATGAGATACACCACAGACACAAACATGATCAAAACCATCTTGGTGGATCCCTTCAGGAGCTGGCGGCGTATCGCTCTCTATCGCGAGCATTCTAAATTGGTGAATTTCAATTTCAGAGTCAGAAGCGATATTACTCAATTGACAAAACTCGCTGACAATATGCTTCATCCCTTCAGTGGCAAGTAACTGCTCTGATAAATTCTCATAGACACGTTCAACATTCCCTTGGAAAGTGTTGATATCATCATTTTGCACAAATGCTTTAGCTGCTTGCAATGTTAGCTGACCATCAATCATTTTAATCACCGAATAACGACGAAGGCGAAATGCACCATCAGCATAAGGATTCGTAGGAAGCTCATCAAACGATGGTTTTACTTGTGCAATGGTCTCTTGATTTAAGAAGCGTAACTGCAATAAATTCTGGTTGTTTAAAAGGGTCATAACATTCCTATCACAAGGCTCAATTAAGTGAAGGGATTTTAATGCATTTAAAATGCAGAATCTTAGCATTTAACACAAAATAGCAGCCTATAAACGCTATTTATATCCAATTAAAGTAGTTAAAAGGATTTTTTATTTAAATAGCGAACATTTACATCACAATAACAACAAACTGGACAGACCAGATATCATTTCCAGTCAATATAGCTTTCGGAACAAATAATCTGAATTAACGCTCTGTTTATCGCACAAAGATGCCGTCAAAACGCAAAAATGTTTATATTAAGGTCAATTGAAACGATGGAATTAAGCGATGTTAAAAACAATTTTAGCCACTGCATGTGCCGTTGCATTAAGTGCAAACGTACACGCAATTGAATTAGATAAAAAACACATTAATTATTTGGGCCCAATTGCAGAAAATAATTTACTCAAGCCGTATGAGACAGCTCAGCAAAAAGAGATACTCGCCAATTTTGCTGAGACATTAAGTAATAATGCTCAAAAAGTAACAGTGTTTGGTCAACCGTTGACTTGGCAACCATTTGATCAAGTAAATGAACTCACCGTCGCGGGCTTACAAGCTCTAAAATTTACGGTCTCTGTCGATCGTTTTACCCAAGGCACACTCACATTTAATGGTGTCGATAACGCCTCACTGTTTATTAATGGCAAAAGTCACTCTTTAAACAAAGACAAACTCGATGTGAACTTAGCAACTGGCCAACACCAATTTGTGTTATTAGCTGAGCAAGTGGCTGACTGGAAAAAGGTGAATGTCGATTTTGCAGGAAAAGCTGACCACGATAATATCCAACTCATCGAAGAAATCACCACATTGTCTGCACAACAGCTATTTGATGCCGCCACCATCACCGGTTTAAGCTTATCACCTGATAGCAAAGACATGATTATTACCACCAGCCATTACAGTGATAAAGGTGGTGACAAAGCAATTCGCACCACTCAGCTACGCGATGATAAATATCAAGTTCGTTATAGCTGGGATAATGCTAAAGCCAGTGGCTTTGCATGGAGCCCTGATAATCAAAAACTCATTTATACCATTGACGGTCAATTGCGCATGCTCGACCGCAAGACACTACAAAGCAGTATCATCAGCGATAAATTAGTTGGCGCGAGTGGCTTTGAGTTTTTTGATAACAACACGCTTATTTTTTCATGGTATAAAACCGCAGAAACAAACACAGGATTAACCAAGCATTATCAAGGGTTAGAAGATCGCTGGTCGTATGCGCGCAATAGTAATCACGTGTATTTACTAGATATTAGCTCTGGCTTAGCGCGTCAAATTAGTCCAGCGACACACAGCCATTCATTGCAGGACTTCGACAAAGAACGCAATAGCATCTTAGTCAGCCGCAACTTGAAAGACTATGCAGCGCCTCCTCATATGCTCACTGAGTTGGTTGAAATTAATTTAGCCGACAACACAGAAACCTTAATTGGTCAGTATCGCACCTTTAATCAAGCTAAATACCATGATGATGGCTTATACATCACCGCAGGTCCCGCGTTTAACAATGGCGCAGGGCTGGCAATAAAAGAAGGTTTGTTACCCAATAACTATGATGGGCAACTCTATTCTGTCAGCTTTGATGGCAAACAAGTCACCGCATTATCGAAAAGCTTTGACCCAGCCATTGGCAGCATGACAGCTCTTAGCAATGACGACTTAATTTTAAGTGTCACCGAAAAAGATACAAAACAACTGTATTTATTTGATGAAAGTAAAACTCGCTTTACTAAGTTGAACACACAGTTAGACGTTGTTGATCGCTTTAGTGTCAGCGATAACAAAAAACCACGATTAATTGCAGCGGGTACTAATGTCAGTAAACCTCAGCGACTTCAATCTCTGACGATTGCAAAAAACAAAGCCAGCACCTTATGGGATTCAGCCAGTGAGTTTTATGCCAATACTGACATCCCAGCACTCGAAGAGTTTAATTTCACGAATAAATCTGGCGTAGAAATCAGCGGCCGCGTGTATTTACCTCATAACCTAGATAAGAGCAAACAATACCCTGCTTTGGTTTATTATTATGGTGGCACCTCTCCGGTAACACGTGGCTTCACAGGGCGCTATCCATTTAACTTCTGGGCTGCCAACGGCTACGTGGTTTATGTAGTACAGCCAACAGGTGCGACAGGTTTTGGCCAAGAGTTTTCAGCTAAGCATGTTAATGCTTGGGGGGAACATACCGCAGACGATATCATGCAAGGCACTCGCGCTTTTCTAAATGCGTATCCATTTGTAGACAGCAAAAAGGTGGGTAACTTAGGTGCATCGTATGGTGGTTTTATGACTATGCTACTTGCAACTAAAACCGATATGTTCAGCGCATCGATTGCTCATGCTGGCATTTCAAACATCACCTCTTACTGGGGGCAAGGATGGTGGGGTTATTTATACTCTGGCGAAGCATCTAAAAACAGCTTCCCATGGAATAACTCTGCTTTATATAGCCAACAAAGTCCTGTTTTTCATGCAGATAAAGTGAAAACTCCGTTGTTATTAATTCACGGTGATGCCGATACCAATGTACCTAAAGGTGAAAGTCACAACATGTACACGGCACTTAAACTGCTTAATCAGGATGTTGAGCTGATTGAATACAAAGGAGCCGATCACCAGATTATCACCCGTGAGCAACGCTTTCATTGGTGGAATACTATGCTTGCTTATTTTGACGCCAAGCTAAAAGATCAACCACAATGGTGGAATAGTCTATATTCTAGTAAATAAGATAAAAAAGGAGCTAATTTTACATTAGCTCCTATCTACTTGTTGTATTTACATTTCCATACAAAATTAGTATCGCCTTCCTTTTCTCTACTTGATAATTTGATGGTAGTATTGGCGGCCAAGAAAATTGTGAAAAAATAAAATGACGGTTAGAGTTTTATTAGTAGAAGATGACGAATTATTGGTTAAACGCATTGAGTCACACTTTGACGACAGTGGGTTTAGCTTTGTGACCGACATTACCGGCGCAAACGCAATGGACATAGTACAAAGCCGACAAAGCGATCCTTCACAAGCGATTCAACTGGCGATTGTCGATATTGTTTTGCCAGAAAAAGACGGTTTGCTCCTTGCCAAAGAACTCAATACCTTAACCGATATTGGTGTGATTGTGCTATCAAGTCGTGACTCTCAATCAGATCGCATTGCTGGTCTTGCCCAAGGTGCTGATGATTACATCTGCAAACCAGTCGATTTACTTGAGTTAGAGCTACGCATGCGCGCTTTATGTAAGCGCATTGTTGTTGAAACCCAAGATGATTCAGATGATTACATTGAGTATGCCGACATAAAAGTACATCCAGAGCATCGCACTTTAATCTGTGGCGACAGTGAAGAAATGCGCCTAACAGAAGCAGAACATAAAGTGCTGATTTGCCTAATCTCGAATGCAGGTAAAGCCACTTCGCGTGAAAAACTCTCAGAAGAAATAGGCCAAACCGATTGGAGCCCAGCTGATCGTACTGTCGATGTATTAATTGGTCGTTTACGTAAAAAACTCAGTGATGAAAAAGATCAAAAACGCATTGTCACTGTGCGCGGAAAAGGTTACATGATTTCGTTAGCCTAATTGATTAGGCTAACTTACATTACTACTTGCTTGAGATTACCAAGGCGCAATCTCTGAGTTTTCATATGACAACAAACGCTGTTCAAAAGGCTCCATAAAATAATCTTTACTCCATGCCTGTTTCACTGCTTGCTTTTGTTTATCAACCGCTTCTTCAAATTGCCCAAGCTTAGCGTAAGCGGCTGCAATATATTCTAATGCCCACGGGTCGTCTTGCTCATCAACAACTTGCTCTCCTAAGCTGATTGCCAACTCCAAATCACTTCTCATGTTTGAAGTACGTGCATATATGCCAGCAAGCTCGCGTTTGGCAATAATATTACCTTGTCCAACGGCCATTTCTAGCCAAGCTTTCGCTTGTTCTTGTTGATCATTTGATAGGTTAGGATCGTGTAAGAGACACTTTGCAGCTTGAACTTGCGCCGGCACATAGCCATTTTCGGCTGCGATGCTCAATAACGGTACGTTACAATTAGCACCTAGTAAAAATAAGCTTTCAGCATGACCACCTTTAGCCGCTTCTTTACGCCAGTAATCAGCTAATAGCTCTTTTGGTTGATTGATTATCGATTTAATCGTTGCATGACTACGTGTTAAGTAATTTGAAAAGCGTTGGTTGCGAGGTTCATTATTATAAAAAAACTCAACTAAATATGGCCCTTGCTCAACAGTCGCTTTTTGCGGTTCGATATATGATAACTGCCAGTCATCTAATGTTTTTTCTGCATTTGACTTGAGTGACTCAGCAACAGAATGCTTAGAATAAAGTACTTTTTTTGAAATTTTTGCAGATGAATCTAACCAAACTAAATAACTAAAATTATGAAAGCGCCCCTCTAATTCAGGCTGATAATCAAAAGTAGGTATTTGGCTTTCTTTTAAAAAAATACGCTGCGGCTGCGTCGTTGCGGCGACAACTTTCTCTTTGGGCAAAGCAACAACATGTTCAGGTAAATCGCTCATTAGTGACAGTAAGCTGGCCAGTTCTGCTTGCGCATTGATATCACCTGACTTGGCTTGCCCTATTAGCTGTTTTTGCTTTGTCGCAATACTCGCTTTGATATCTTGAGGTAATTCACTGCTTTTAAATAACCCACTAAATTGCGCATTACTAAATGTACGTAGCGTACCGCCTACTTTTAGGATCTGGTAGCGGGAGTTTTCGAGCTTTTCTTTAACACTGTCAGCAAATTCAGAGTTCGGGTATGACTGAAGTAACACCAAGTCCCGCGCAACACCATTGCGGTCAATATCAAAAATAAAAGATGCAAAACCTGGCACACCATCACGAGCGAGCCCAGATGGATATTCAGCATCTGGATTAATGGTACGTTTCGGAGTTGGGTTATGACTGCGTACAGATGAGAATTTGTTTTCTAAATTATCAGTTCCTTGAGCACCGTAGAGCTCTATAAGCTGTGCCGCCTTGGCTTCAGCTTGTTTAAGCTGTTCAGGGCTAAGGCGTTTTATTACTGACATTCGAGCCTGACGCGCCATTTTAAAACCGTTGTCGAGTGCAAGGGTTAAATAACTATACGCCATTACCGGATCCGCTTTCACACCTTGGCCACGCAAGTACTGCACACCTATATTAAACTGGCTTTTTGCATGCCCTAAATGGGCGGTATCTTGGAAAATTCGAAACGCTTGCTGATAATTTTGATTGAGATAAAGATCCATCGCTTTATTGGCATCAGCAAATGCTGACATGCTTAAAACTGAACTAATTAAAAGCGCTAACCTTTTCATCTCACAATCCTTATATTACTCGACTAACAGCATGTTAACAGTTGGTAAATTAAGGTGCAAACCACTCTTATCATTAATACTGAGATAATTGATTTAATAGCCTTTCTAGTGCTCGATAACCAATCGATTCTTTCAGATGAGGCAAAGTAATATCTGACTCGGCGGATAAATCAGCAATGGTACGCGCAACTTTAATAATACGATGATACGATCTGGGTGATAAACCAAGCTTTTCACTAACCTGAGCTAAAAACACTTGCTCTTCATGTCCCAAAGGGCAGTGTATGGCAATTTCTTTATTGCCAAGTTGGCTGTTGAGCTTACCTTGGCGTTTCATTTGCCGTTCATACGCTTGCTCAACGCGGATGCGAACATCTTCACTTGATTCACTATATTCTTGGCTTTGTAACTGAGAAGCAGGCAAGCGAGGAAGTTCAACCTGTAAGTCAATCCGGTCTAAAAATGGGCCTGATATTTTGCTAAGGTATTTAAGCACTTGATCGGGAGTGGAGCGCTTATCAGTGTGACACCCTGTTGGACTGGGATTTAATGCCGCAATCAATTGAAAGTTAGCAGGAAACTCTGCTTGTCTGGCTGCGCGAGATATCACAACTTTCCCAGTTTCCATAGGCTCACGCAAACTATCGAGCACTTTACGTTCAAACTCAGGCAACTCATCCAGAAATAAAATACCGTTATGTGCCAAGCTGATTTCGCCAGGCCGTGGGTTCGATGAGCCCCCCACCAGCGCAACAGCAGAGCACGTATGATGTGGATTACGATAAGGGCGCTTGCGCCAATTGTTCAGAGCAATTTCTTGTCCGGTTATGGAGTAAAGTGCTGCGGTTTCAAGCGCTTCATCAGCTGTCATTGGCGGCATAATACTGGTCATTCGCTGCGCTAACATCGATTTACCAGTGCCCGGAGGCCCGACGAAAAGTAAGTTATGCTGGCCAGCAGCGGCAATTTCTAGCGCTCGCTTGCCTTGTTGCTGCCCTTTGACTTCATTCAAATCGAGGGCATCGCCACAAACATCATGCTGTTTGTCAGGCTCCGATTGATAAGCACAATTGAGCGCTAATGGCATCTGGCCACTTAAATCTAACCATACTTGCTGCAAGCTAGTACATGCTTTTCGATTCGCGCTATCGATAAGGCTGGCTAAAGGATCATCCACTTGTGCCAACACACAGCACCGCTTAGCTTGTGTGGCCGCCATAACGCTCGGTACAATCGCCGAAACGCCACGGATTTCACCACTTAAAGCCAGTTCACCAAAAAATTCATACTGGCTTATATCAGGGCTATGAAGCTGTTCAGATGCAACTAAAATACCTATCGCTATGGCTAAGTCAAAACGGCCGCCTTCTTTAGGCAAATCCGCTGGGGCTAGATTAACGGTGATCCGCTGATCTGGAAATGAGAATTGGGAATTAATCAAAGCGCTACGAACGCGATCTTTAGCTTCTTTGACTGACGTCTCGGGCAACCCAACAATACTAAATGACGGTAAGCCGTTACCTAAATGAACTTCAACGATAACTTCTGGTGCGGCAATACCAACTTGAGCGCGAGAATAAATGCGAGCTAAAGACATTCCATGTCCTTTTTTTAATCGGGTTTATACAAGTTTAGTTTGGATATTTAAAAACATGTAAGCTCAAGCGCCATTTTATTGCTGCAGCCCTTAACACTAATGTCGCGAGCATCCCGGTAATAATCGCTATTTCTTTGTCGATACCAAAGTTTAAACTTTGCGTATAGACCACGCCCCCTAATATACACGTCGTTGCATACAACTCACTTTTAAGCACCATCGGAGTGGAGCGAGCAAGTACATCGCGGATCATACCACCAAAACAGCCAGTAATTACCCCCATAACTACAGCGGTAATATCTGGCATGCCGTAATCAAGTGCCTTTTGCACTCCCATTACCACAAAAAAAGCCAACCCTAATGCATCAGCACTTTCGATAATAATTTTTCGCATTTCACCCCGTTTATTTAACCAAATTATGGTCAAAAACGAGGCCCCTAAAATCGAATACAGGTAACTGGGATCATGCAACCAAAAAACTGGCGCATTCAAAATGACATCTCGAATGGTACCACCACCAATTCCAGTGACTGCGGCTAATACCACCACGCCAAATCCATCCAGTTTTTTACGGTGAGCCACAAGCGCTCCCGAAATAGCAAAAACCGCAACACCGATTAAATCAAACCAATGAAACATAGCATCCATTTACAACCCACCCCGGGGGAACTCGATAAAAACAAAAAAGGCCGAGTATCATAACTCGGCCTTTAAACATAACAAACTATTTTAGGGCATTTACTGCCACGGGCGTTCGCGATGAAGCTGATCTTCAAATTGTTGAATATTCGCATTGAGTGTTTCTGTCACGCCGATAAAATCAAGGCCACTTAACAAGCGCTCTTTGATATCCGCTCGCACCTCAAAAGAAATATCATCAAAGGCATCACTTCTTAACATCTGCGCGGCTAAATCGACATCAATCTGTAATTCTTGCTTTTCAGCTAACACAAACAATCGATCAAGTGTCTCACTGGGCAATGCGATGGCCAACATTTGATTATTAGCGCAGTTATTAAAGAAAATATCAGCAAAACTCTCAGCCAAAATCACTTCAAAACCATACTGTTTTAGCGCCCAAGGTGCATGCTCACGAGACGAGCCACAACCAAAATTATCACGAGTTAGCAAAACACTCGCGCCTTGATAGCGACGTTCATTGAGAATAAATTCAGGATTCAGTTCGCCATTATCTAAGTAGCGCCAATCATAAAAAAGCGCTTTATCAAAGCCATCGCGACTGGTCGATGTCAAAAACTGCTTCGGAATAATTTGGTCAGTATCGACATTGTTTTTATCTAAAGGTGCTAATAAACCTTGGTGAAATACGCTCATTATGCCTCTCCTCTAATGTCAACAAAGTGGCCATAAACAGCCGCCGCAGCAGCCATCGCAGGGCTAACTAAGTGCGTGCGCCCACCGCGACCTTGGCGGCCTTCAAAGTTACGGTTTGATGTGGATGCACAGCGTTTACCAGCTTCTAATCTATCGTCGTTCATTGCCAAACACATCGAACAACCAGGCTCTCGCCATTCAAAACCTGCTGCTTTGAAGATCTCGGCTAGGCCTTCATCTTCGGCTTGTTTTTTAACTAAACCAGAACCCGGTACAATCAAGGCTTCAATGCCATTGACCACTTGCTTACCTTGTACAATCGCGGCTGCAGCACGTAAGTCCTCAATGCGGCTATTGGTACACGAACCAATAAATACCGTATCCACTTTCACATCTGATATTTTTTGCCCCGGCGTTAAATCCATGTAGGCTAAAGCGCGACGAATCGCATCTGCTTTAATAAGGTCAGGCTCTAAAGTCGGATCAGGAATGGTACCATCAACCCCTATCACTTGCTCAGGACTCGTACCCCATGTGATTTGTGGCTGGATATCGCTTGCTTCAAACTCAACGACGTGATCAAACACAGCATCATCGTCTGATTTTAGCGTTTGCCAATAAGTAACCGCTTCGTGCCAATCTGCACCTTTTGGTGCAAACGGACGACCTTCTAAATAATCATAGGTAATTTGATCCGGTGCAATTAACCCTGCTTTGGCACCCATTTCAATACTCATATTGCATAAAGTCATGCGCGCTTCCATCGACAATTCACGAATGGCTTGACCGCAAAACTCAGCAACGTAGCCATTACCACCAGCAGTCCCTAAACGACCAATAACAGCCATGATTAAATCTTTAGCTGTGACTGTGGGTTTTAAGGAACCGTTTATCTGAATCTTTAAGGAGCGGGCTTTTTTCTGCTGCAGTGTTTGAGTGGCTAAAACATGCTCCACTTCCGAGGTGCCAATACCATGAGCTAACGCACCAAATGCACCGTGAGTAGAAGTGTGACTGTCTCCACACACTATGGTTGTGCCAGGTAAAGTGATCCCTTGCTCTGGGCCCATTACATGCACAATCCCTTGGTTAATAGAATTTAAGTCGTACAAAGGTACACCAAACTCTTTACAGTTTTCTGTTAAAGCATTGAGCTGATTTTGCGCAACTTTACTCGCAGCAGCTAATGAGCGCTCTTTGGTTGATATATTATGATCCATCGTCGCAAAAGTTTTATCAGGGCGTCGAACGGCGCGTTTTTTTTCTCTTAAGCCCGCAAACGCTTGCGGTGATGTTACTTCGTGTACTAAATGGCGATCAACATACAGCAAATCAGTCTGTTCATTAATTGCTGTTATTTTATGCGCTTGCCAAATTTTGTCATATAAGGTGTGAGCCACAATGCTTACCTCTTTGATGCGGCACTCGGTGACGGTGAGTGCAACTAAATTAAATTAAATACGAGCCACAATTGCAGCGGCGACATCTGATGTGGTGTAACCCGATTGTGGATAAATATCGGGAGTGCCCACGCCTGCTGCAACAGCTTCTGCGACTGCTTTTTCAATTGTGCGGGCTGCTTCTTCTTGATTAAGTGAATACCGAAGCATTAATGCCGCACTCAGTATTTGTGCAATCGGATTAGCAATGCCTTTTCCTGCGATATCTGGCGCTGAACCACCAGCGGGCTCATATAAGCCAAAACCAGATTCATTCAAACTTGCGGATGGCAACAACCCCATTGAACCCGTAATCATCGCGCATTCATCAGATAAAATATCTCCAAATAAGTTATCACACAGCAACACGTCAAATTGCGCCGGATTTTTAACAAGTTGCATTGCCGCGTTATCGACATAAATATAATCCAAAGCTACATCGGGGTATTGAGGTGCAATTTCAGTGACGACCTCTCGCCACAGCACACTTGATGCTAAGACATTCGCTTTATCCACTGAGGTCACTTTGTTACCGCGCAATCGGGCTGCTTTAAATGCAAAATGTGCGATGCGTGCAATTTCTTTGCGCGAATAAGTTTGAGTATCAAACGCAGATTCAGCCTCACCTTCACCACTGCGGCCTTTTTCACCAAAATAGATGCCTCCAGTTAGCTCTCGAACACATAAAATATCAAAGCCTTGCTCGCTAATATCAGCTCGAAGTGGCGATGCCGCACTCAATGCAGGAAGTAATTGCGCTGGCCTTAAATTACAAAATAAACCAAAGTGTTTACGCAAAGGTAAAAGAGAGGCGCGCTCAGGCTGCTCGGCAGGCGGGAGGTTTTCCCATTTTGGACCACCGACAGAGCCAAATAAAATCGCATCGGCCTGTTCACATGCCTGCAGAGTTGCTGGGGGTAATGCTTGACCACACTGATCAATCGCTGCGCCACCAATCGCATGTGCTGTACGATTTAAGGAAAAACCAAATTTGTCACAAACTGCATCGAGGACTTGATTAGCCGCTGCCATCACTTCAGGGCCAATCCCATCACCGGCTAAAACGGCAATATTATAATTTGATTTACTCATCCTGCTTTCCTTTGTTGTTTGATATCCGACACTTGCTGTGCACGATAAATTAAGTTACATACACGCACCATGGCACGTACTGAGGCCTCGACAATATCTGCGGCCAAACCTGCACCGTGATAGAGTTTGCCATCGAATTTTGCAATCACATCAACTTGACCCAGAGAGCTTTCACCCGCGCCAGTTGCATCTAAGTTATATTCAATCACTTCGATATCCATTGCAGTGATCCGTTTGATAGCTTTGTAAGACGCTTCAACGGGCCCATTTCCTGTCGCCGCTTCAGAAATTTGCTCACCGCCTATGGTTAACCCTACGGTACTACTGGCGACTGATTGAGAGTTTGAGGTTGAGTTCACAAAATCGAGTTGGTAGTGATCGTCTTTATCGGTGATTTTATTGAAATGAATCATCGCCTCTAAGTCATAGTCATAGACAGTGCCTTTTTGATCAGCTAAGGCTAAGAAGCTTTCATACAAACTTTCGATATCGTAATCACCCGCTTGATAACCCAACTCACTCAAACGGTGTTGAATAACGTGGCGACCAGAACGTGAAGTCATATTAAGTTGGTTGCTCGGTACACCGACGGTTTCAGGTGACATAATTTCATAAGTGTTTTGCGCTTTAAGCACACCATCCTGATGAATACCTGAGCTATGCGCAAATGCGTTTTCACCCACAATGGCCTTATTGGGTTGTACTGGCATATTACAAATTTGACTGACTTGACGTGAGGCGCGATAAATTTCCTCTGAATTAATACCTGTATATAAATTTAAATGGTCGTGACGCATTTTTAATATCATCGCCACTTCTTCCATCGAGCAATTACCCGCTCGCTCACCAATCCCATTTACGGTGCATTCGATTTGACGAGCACCAGCTTGTACCGCTGCAATTGAGTTTGCTACCGCTAATCCTAAATCATTGTGGCAATGGACACTGAGGCGCGCTTGATCAATATTTGGCACATTGTTCATTAAGTGATGGATCATCGCCGCATATTCATCTGGCGTCACATAACCGACAGTGTCTGGCAGATTGATAGTTGATGCGCCCGCTTTAATGGCTTGTTCTACAATGCGACATAAATCACCATGAGGTGTACGCCCGGCATCTTCACACGAAAACTCAACATCATCGGTATAGTTTCTCGCCAATTTAATCGACTTGATCGCCATTTCCGTGGCTTGATCTAAACTCATGCGCAGCTTGTGCTCAAGATGCAAAGGACTGGTTGCAATAAAAGTATGAATGCGACTTTGCTCTGCAGGACGTAAAGCCTCACCGCAAGCTTCGATATCTTTTGCGACCGAGCGAGCCAGACCACAAATAATCGGGCCTTTTACTTCGGTGGCAATGCGCTGGACAGATCGAAAGTCAGCAGGACTTGAAACTGGGAAACCCACTTCCATTACATCAACATTCAGCCTGCTGATAGTATGAGCGAGTTGTAATTTATCATCTTCTGTTAAACTTGCTTTTAACGCTTGCTCACCATCTCTTAAAGTGGTGTCAAAAATCCATACTTTATCGCTCATAACTCAATCCTATCTAACCTTCATTAGGCATAAAAAAACCCCGGCTAATGCGGGGTTTTAACGTATTTCTCTCAATGCAAATACACTTAAACCCCAATACCTTTAAGTAGGAGTAAGAGCTCAATATTAAGTGTACGTAATTGTGTCTTTTGCATTGTGAACTGTATTCTCTAAACAATATGGTTACTTTTTAACACTCACCGAAATGCAAATCAAGCATAAAAATTTCAAATAAAGCGCTAAAAAACCGAATCGTTAACAACATAAAATCCATAAACCACTTTATTTTGGTTAAATTATTCAACCTAATCTATATGAGAACACTGAATATGAACTATGACGTGCATATATGACAAAACTTAGTTTTAAATATTAAAGTTAAAATACTTTGTACACTTTAGGGGGATGTTGATCTTTCACAATTGTTTGCCGATGGTTTATACAAGGCTGCGCTTTTATGATGAAGCTTGTTACTCTGAGATGCGATCAGACAAAACAAACACAGCTGAAAGATTACGCTAAAAGCGCTTTTTCATAGTTGAGCAATATTTTCCTAGAATGTAGAACAAGACAACACACAGCTCAATACGATAAAAACGCTTTTATTTAAAACAAAACTTAAACACGCGAGATCAACCGCTCCTAATGTAACTGAAGCTCAGCAACTTCACTTAAGCCTACGGGCGGTGCTAGATAGTAACCTTGTAAAATCGCTTCTGACGACATCTTTTGCGCACGCTTATATTGTTGGTATTGCTCTATTTCTGCAAAGACGATTCGTGTGCCTATATTTTTAGATAAAGGAACAATGTTCTCTATTTCTGGTAAAACAAATCCCCCGCCAGTTTTTCTTGCATGGCTCACGGACAATTTCACCTCATCAATCATCAGAGGGAGTCCCTTTAAGTTTTGCAAGTCCCCTTCATAACCATCAATAGCCATATCAAATCCTAATGCTTTAAGCTCGCATAGCAGCGTAATAGCTTGCGCTGACGATGAAAAGTAGGCCGATGCATCAAACTCAAGTGTTATTTTATCTGCAGAAATATTTGTTTCACTGAGCATTTTTTTTATCACTGTCAGTAAGTCATACTTCTCAATGTTATAAAGGGATAAATTCAGAGATAAACGTGTCTGCGTAAAAGCGGGTAACACCTCAGTGAGACGCTTGAAAAAAACTTGGCTAAATTTATCCATTAAACCATGGTGCTCCAAAGCATCAATCACTTCTTTTGTGTCAAACTTTGCACCACTATGCTGGAAGCGAGTCAGGCACTCAAACCCCCATAATTTTTCACTGCGAGCTAAATACTGTGGCTGAAACTCTATAGAGAGTGCATCTCTGCGATTGAGCAATTCACTCAAGAAGGAGGCGTCGAGTTTTTTATCAGAATGGCGACTCGACTCAATGGCACATGTTTTTGTGAAATCGGTTAACTTAACTGGTCGTTGTAACGTAGTTAACTGCTCACTAGGAATAAAGCTAGGTAAGGTATCATCCTCATTTTTTATTAACACTAAATGCCCTTTAAAGCCCGTTCCTAATAACCAACTCGCTAAATCAATATGAACAAACTCTGCTAATTCAACAATAAAAATGTCGATTGGCTGCTTGGGATCGCTCAGCACTTCCTGTGCTCGTAATAAAGTCGTTGACTCCTCAATGTGCCCTGACCAAATATAATGCAAACATTTCAACGTATTATTCAAACTTACATTATCACTATCACACACCAAAATGCCTTTATTTTGATTGCGCTCACTCATAGTCATACCCAGTAAAAATAAATCATCCTTATTTAGGCTTAGCAGATATTGACCTGAATTCTAGGGGTTTTTTAAGCTGATTTTTGTAGAAGGGATTTACTCATATGCTTCAAAATATAAGTTACTTTAAATCAGTTAGTTGGTACTTAACGACTTCCACTGTTGTTTAAGTCGCTAAAAAGGCAATTTTTAAATTTAACCTAAAAAAATGCATGCAATCTGATGTGAAACACCATAGAATCAAATAAAAACAATTATCACTTAGATTATCATGACAAACAATCTTACCTTGCAGATCTTAGCGAAAATGCAGCAATGTCCTTTTACCCTGACAGAGTCGAAGCTGCTCGATTGTTTGATTCACAACAAAAACAACGTTGTGAGTAAAGCAACGTTACAACAACGCGTACTCGAAAAAGAGTTTAATCTCTTAGATAGAAATTTAGATATGCATATTTCTAATATCCGAAAAAAGTTGGTTGCACAAGGGATTGAAAAGGGAGTTATTAAAACTATCAGAGGGATTGGATACAGCCTGACTATAGAGCCCCGCACACCTTTAAATCCAAGAAGCTAACCCTCGATGTCAAAAAATAAATTTAAGTTCAGTAAAAAAACACTGACGCTTTTACGTGCTATCCATGTTTATGTCTCAATGGCATTGTTAATGATGATGATCTTTTTTGCCATCACAGGGATCACGCTCAATCACCCCCAGTGGTTTGACGGTGATGGGGTCAGTCATACTGCGCAAGTCTCTCTACCTTCATATTTAACCGCCTTATCAACCACTGAGCGAGCACAAGCTTTGCCTCATTATGTTGCCAGTCAATTTGCGATGGACTTTAGCAATGCTGACATTTCAGAAGAAGAAATATCAATCGTACAGAAAGGCCCCGGGACATATAAATCTTTGCTTATCGATTTAGTGGAAGGTGAAAGTTATTTTGAGTCCATTGAATATGGTTTTGTGGCGATCCTTAACGATCTACATAAAGGGCGTAACAGTGGATTGGTGTGGTCTTGGGTTTTAGATATTTCAGCAATTTTAATGCTGTTATTTTCTATTACTGGTGCGTTACTGCTGATCCCACAACAGCGAAGAATGAAAAAATCTCTTTTCTATATGAGCGTCGCGACTTGCAGTTGCGTTGCAATCTTCTTTATTTTTACCCCTTAGGAAATCAACATGAAAATCACACTCCCACTCATAATTTTTTGGTGTTTTAGCATCAGCTTTCACGCCAATAGCGCAATGCAGATGAACATCGACCTGACACTACCAGAAATAACACAAGGTCAATATCATCGTCCATATGTAGCTGTCTGGATAGAAGACAGTCAATCCAAGCATCAAACCACCATCGCATTGTGGCGTGAAGACAAAGGCTTCAAATGGCTAAAAGATATTCGTAGATGGTGGCGAAAAGCAGGCCGTGATGACAAGGCATTAGTGGATGCAATGACCTCGGCCACGCGCCCTGCGGGTCAGTATCAATTGTCATGGAATGGATTATCACAAAACAATACCCCACTTGAACCGGGCAAATATACTTTATTAGTTGAAGTCGTCAGAGAACACGGCGGACGTAACTTAGTTAAACACCCATTTGTACTCAATGAATCTTTTAATGCTCAGATCGCACCAACTGCAGAAACTGGCACTATCACACTGACCTATCAATAAGGATCACCATGAAAAAATCATTAAGTTTAGCCCTATTCGTTTTACTGAGCAGCCAAGCTAATGCTCATGACCGTTGGATTTTACCGAGTCATTTTAACGTTTCATCTGATAAAGGCTCTGTTTGGGTAACTTCTGATACCAGTGCAAGTAATCAAGTTTTTGAATACGATAAACCCTTCTCAGCTGATGCCGTTATTATTCAAACACCAAACGGCAAAACAGACAAACCCGCTTCAATTTACCAAGGTAAGCGTAAATCAGTTTTTGACTACCAACTGACTGATGATGGCACCTACAAATTTGAATACCCGGTGAAAGCAGGGAGCTTTACCCGTTATAAAGTCAAAGGTGAAGAAGGCGTGAAACGCAAGCGGGCAGACAAAGCGACCACAAAAGCCGATGCACCCGCCGGCGCTCATGATTTTTACACCAAACAGTTTGTTTCTCGAGTCGAAACATATGTCACACTCAACAGCGCAACGCGCGAGACATTAGCACCATCGGGCCAGTATTTAGAGCTAACCCCGATTACTCACCCTGCTGATATCGTGCAAAATGAACAAGCAGTGTTAAAGTTTACTTACGATGGTCAACCGGTCGAGAATTTAGAGGTTGAAATTGTTGCTGATGGCACTATGTATCGTAATCAACCTAATAAAGTATCATTAAAGTCTGATGCACAAGGCATGGTTCATTTCACTCCGACTCAAGCAGGCCGGTATTTGCTCCACGCAGAGCATAGTATTAAATTCACTGACAACAAAGATGTGGACGAGTTAGGGAGTTCTATTTTCCTGACATTTGCTGTTGGCCTAGAGTAATCAACTCATTGACAGCCAGCTCAAAAAAGAGCTGGCTGTCATGCGATCATTTAATGACTCGGCCTCGATAAAGTAAATAAAACACACTTGGAATCAGCAGCATAGAGATCAGCGGGCTGACAATCATCCCACCTATCATCGGCGCGGCTATTTTTTGCATCACTTCATTTCCTGTCCCAGCTCCAAGCATAATCGGCAATAAGCCAACCACTATTGTGATCACTGTCATTGCTTTTGGCCGCACCCTTTGCACTGCACCAACCTCTATTGCAGCCACTATGTCTGCTGAGTGTTGCTTAATAGCCTGATTAAGATATATCAGCATCACCACACCAAATTCTGCAGCAACTCCAGCAAGGGCAATCATTCCCACAGCTAAGGCGACTGAGAATTGATAATCCAAGTAAAAAACAAACCACACTGAGCCCGCGAGCGCCACTGGCAACGTGAGCATGACTAACATAGCCTGTGCAACAGAAGAAAAAGCTAAATGCAAAATCACAAAAATGATCAGCAAGGTGATTGGGATCACATATTGCAATTTCGCTTCAACCCGTTGCATATACTCAAATTGTCCAGCAAAACTAATCGTATATTTTGCTGGTAACACCAGCTGCTGTTCAAGCAGTGCTTGTGCTTGTTCAATATATTCACCAATTACCACATCAGGATCTAAGTCGATAAACGTCCACGCAATTGGGCGGCCATTTTCGCTTTTAATCATTGCTGGGCCCTCTTTAATCTCAATATCAGCTATCTGATCGAGTGTCACCCAAGCCCCTGAAGGTGTGACGAATGGTAATGTAGCAAGACTTTCTAACTGGTCGCGATAACGCCTAGGATAACGTAAATTAATTGGGTAGCGTTCAGTGCCCTGAATCACTTCACCGATATTTGCGCCACCTAATGCATATTTAATCACTTGTTGAATATCACTAATGCTTAAACCGTATTTTGCTGCATCAAGCCTTCTTGGCGTAATATCAATATACCGCCCAGATTGCGCTCGTTCAGAATACACAGATCGAGTCCCTGATAATGGCGCTAAGATCCCTTCAATCTCTTGCCCTATTGCTTCGATTTGAGCAATATCTTGCCCTGATATTTTAATGCCTATCGGGGTTTTCACACCGGTTGATAACATATCAATGCGCGTTTTAATTGGCTGAACCCAAGCGTTTGTTAACCCTGGAAACGTTATTTTACTCTCAAGCTCTGCAATAATTTTTTCTAGAGTCATCCCTTCGCGCCACTGCGATTTTGGTTTTAGCGCAATAGTGGTTTCCAACATAGTCAACGGAGCAGGATCAGTCGCGGTTTCTGCCCTGCCGACTTTACCAAAAACACTGGCAACTTCAGGTTGTGTTTTTATTAATCGATCCGTTTGCTGCAAAATTTCTCCAGCCTCAGCAATGGAGACCCCCGGCAAAGTAGTGGGCATATATAACAAGTCCCCTTCTTCAAGTTCTGGCATAAACTCAGAACCCATTTTAGAAATGGGATAATAACTCGATGCCGCAACTAGAACAGAAAAAGCAACGACCAACCAAGGCGCTTTTAAACACCCTCTTAATAAAGGTTTATAAATGTATATAAGTCCACGGTTTATGGGGTTACTGGTTTCTTTAGGTACTTTTCCTTTAACTAAAAACCCCATTAAAACAGGCACTAAAGTAATAGATAGTAAAGCGGCAGCCGCCATAACAAAGGTTTTTGTGTAGGCTAATGGTGCAAATAACTTGCCTTCTTGCGCTTCAAGTGAAAAAACAGGTATGAAGCTCAAAGTAATTAATAACAACGATAAAAATAAGGCTGGGCCTACTTCTAATGAGGCATCTCTAACAAGTAACCAATGCTCAGATCCACTTGCTGGCTTAGCATGTTTTTGTTGATACTCATCTAAATGTTTATGTAAGTTCTCAACCATCACAATCGCCGCATCAACCAAAGCACCAATCGCTATCGCAATCCCACCTAAACTCATGATATTGGCATTAATTCCCATCGCGCGCATCGCCAGAAAGCCTAATAACACCGCAATAGGCAAACAAATTGCAGCCACCAGAGTAGAACGAACGTGTAGTAAGAAAATAAAGCACACTAGTACAACAACGATGATTTCTTCTATTAACTTAGTTTTTAATGTCTCAACCGATCGTTCAATCAATAAACTGCGATCATAAACGGTTACCAGTTCGACTCCTTTAGGTAAACTGGCTTGCAGGGCGGCAAGCTTAGTTTTAATAGCAGCGATGGTTTTTAGTGCATTTTCACCATGGCGCATCACTACAATTCCACCAACCACTTCACCTTCACCATTGAGTTCAGCAATACCGCGACGCATTTGTGGCCCCATTCGAATAGTGGCCACATGCTCTAACAGCAAAGGTGTGCCTTGCTCACTCATGATGCCTAATGGAATGCGGTTAAAGTCTTTAATCGAATTTAGATAACCCCGACTACGAACCATGTACTCTGCTTCTGCCATTTCGAGTACCGAACCACCAACTTCAAGATTGGCTTGCTCAACCGCCAATTTCACCTGGCTCAAAGTCAAACCATATTGCATTAACCTTAATGGCTCAATCACAATTTGATAAGTGTTTTCCATCCCTCCAACTGTCGCAACTTCACTGACCCCCGCGACGGATTGCAGCTCAAACTTAATGAACCAGTCTTGCAGTGCCTTTAAATCTGCTAAGTGATGCTGACCACTGCTATCTTTAAGGGCATATTGATAAATCCATCCCACACCAGAAGCATCAGGCCCCAAAGCAGGCTTTGCTCCTTGAGGTAATTTTGCAGAGACCTGATTTAAGTATTCAAGTACACGCGAACGCGCCCAATATAAATCAGTATCATCTTCAAAAATGATATACACATAAGAATCACCGAAAAAAGAAAAGCCCCGCACAGTTTTCGCTTTTGGTACCGCCATTAAACTGCTCGCTAACGGGAAAGTTACTTGCTGCTCTACAATTTGTGCCGCTTGACCGGGAAAACTGGTTTTGACGATAACTTGAACATCAGATAAATCAGGAACAGCATCAAGGGGTGTGTCTTTGATTGCTTTGATCCCTAATACCACACTAAGCAAAGCAAAAAGAATCACCAGCATTTTATGTTTTAAGCTTAAGCTAATAATAAACTGAATCATTGGCTGTCCTTAATGCTGATGAGCTGTATTAACGGGAGTTGTCATCTTCAAAATAGCTGAGCGAATATTGGCCTCAGAATCAATCAAGAATTGACCAGAAGTCACCACTATTTCGCCTTCATTGAGACCGGATATGACTTCGGCACGACCTTGAGTGATCATACCAATCGCCACTTCAACAGCACGAAAACTGGTGTCAGATACTTTAACTATTACCCTATTTTGCTTTTCTGTTCTGATTAACGCTTCAACAGGAATGTTAAGCACCTCTTCTTTTGGCCCACCATAAATACGTACATTAGCAATCATGGCTGGCTTAAACTGATGATTTGAATTATCCAGCGCCAAACGGACTTTTAACGTGCGAGTCTTCTCATCAAGTGCTGGGTAGATATACTCTACTTGCCCTTCGGCTCCATAAACACCAATCGCAGGCAAATCAAACTCTGCCCATTTACCTGTTCGAACCCAATCCATCTGGTGTTCAAATACATCAGCTAGCACCCAGACTCTCTCTAAATTAGATAAAGTCATAATGCGACTTTCTGGTTTTACAAACATCCCCTCACCAATACTCAGCTCAGTGACGATTGCATCGTAAGGCGCATAATACGGCACCTGGAAAAAAGACTGTTTGCGAGTTTCTAGTTGGTCGATAAGTTTATCTGTCATACCGAGTAACTTAAGACGGGTACGCCCTCGCTGCTTCAATTGATCAGCAACTTGCTGGTGATTTTGGAACATAGAAATATAATCATCTTGCGCCACAACAAGGTCAGGTGAGTAAATTTCATATAACAATTGACCTTTTTTTACTTCTTCTCCTAACGTTTTAACTTGGAGGTTTTCAATCCAACCCGATGCACGAGGGTGAATATGATAAATGCCGTTTTCGTCATAATTAATTTCACCAAAGGTTTCGATATAGCGCCACAGTGTGCTTCTCATCACTTTTGCGCTCGTTAATGCCATGCTTTGTTGCATCTGACCTGATACGCTGACTGTGACTTGATCATCTTGTGTATCTGCATTGTCTTCAATGAGCACCAAGTCCATCCCACAGATTGGGCATTTTCCTGGATGTGTTTTTACGATATGGCTATGCATAGGGCAAACATAGTGGTTTTGTTTCACTGAATTCAATACAAGTTCAGGTTTAACTCGTTCAATTTCAGAATGCTGTGGATTAGCCCAAAGTAAACTTGGGAATATAACAAATAGGATCAGTATATATAGCTTCATTGTTTCGCGCTCAATAAATAAAATACATCCATCTCAATAGATGGCTAACAGTAAGATATGTATTAAGCGATAGGAGGGATTAACCAGCTTTGAGTAGGGTTAGGATAATAGGGGAGATGATATAAATATATATCTTGCAGATTAATTGAAGCCGACAAATTTAATGTAAGCGGTAAAATAACAACTGTGAGATGGCAATGTGTTTGACACTGCGCGCATTCACCATCGCAATCATGACTGAGTATAGAGTTTAGCTGCTCATCACAGCAATCATGGCTAGTTGATGTTTCTTTTACCTGCTCTTGCATCATCACGTCATGATTCATCGAGCATGGTTGATTCTCAGCATTTGCAGGAGAAGCAAAGCCGATATTTAATGCAACAATAAAAAGAATTACATATTGAATAATACTCATAGGGCAGAGTCTACGATAATCATACTCACTGCGCCAGTGAAGATTCACCAGCATCAAAATAAAATAAGCCTTAGAGCCAATCAAAAATTACCCTTTTAGCTAGTTGGATAATGAGATTGAATAAAATTGTATATTGTTTACTGTCTTTACAGACTAAATATGCTATTTTTAGCGCCCTTTCTACTATGGGTATTATTTAATCGAACAAATATGGTTAAAAATCAACGCCACGCTGTGTATTATGGCCTCGCGGCTGTACTGCTTTGGTCTACAGTCGCTACTGCTTTCAAGCTTGCACTGAATGAACTGAGTTCATTACAATTACTTTTTTTTGCATCCGTTTTCAGCTGGTTTTTTCTTGCCTGTTGTTTATTCAAAGATAAACAGTATATGTTAGTTCTCCCCGCATTTTTAGCTCATCCATGGCGATATCTGAAACTTGGGAGCATTAATCCGTTTTTGTATTATTTAATTTTATTTAAAGCCTATGAGTTACTCCCCGCACAGCAAGCACAGGCCCTTAACTACACTTGGGCGATTACTCTAAGTATTTTAGCTGTGCCTCTATTGGGCCAACAACTCAAAAAAGCTGACATAGCCTCACTTTGCTTTGCTTACTTCGGCGTGCTCATCATCAGTACAAAAGGACAAGTAACAGAACTTAATTTTGAGAGCCCTTTAGGTGTTTCGCTAGCACTTTTAAGTACATTACTGTGGGCGCTCTATTGGATTTTTAATACAAAAAATACCGATAAACCCATCATTAGTCTGTTCATTTGTTTTACGATTGGTTTACCTCTGATAGCAATCGTGATGAGCTGGCAATCAGCTTGGCTTCTTCCCAGTACAACAGGGTTATTCGCCGCTATGTATGTCGGTTTATTTGAAATGGGCATTACATTCGTTTTGTGGCTAATTGCGATGAAAAAAGCAGAAAACACGGCAAAAATAAGCAATTTAATCTTCATTTCACCTTTTTTGTCATTGATATTCATTTATCTATTTTTAGGCGAACAGATCCACCCAACAACACCTATTGGGCTTGGCTTAATAGTAACAGGCTTAATCATTCAAAAAGTAGCCACAAAAAAATCGAAGTGAATTACTTACTGAATACTGACTGAGCAACACCGTTCATATTAAAAACCTGATTCTAGGTCAGGTTTTACTCCACTTTAGCCCTAGATACTTCTAGCAAATTAACTGAGCTACCAATCAACCACATAACAGTATTACCAACACAACTTATAAATTACCCATATTAATATTCGCCCCAATAAACACCATTTAGCTACAGTTCAACCATAGAGCTGAATGGCCAAGCGGCTCACTTATCTTTTAGTAAGACCCATATAAGTGATACATAGCTAAGAAAAAGCCTAGGGAAATATAATGTGGTATAGAAATAACATTCCTTCTGAGGCTCAAGAAAGAGATGAGTATAGAATAATGGCCTAATAAGACTCTTTTCAATGTTTGAGGTA
>NZ_AQHJ01000032.1:0-25000 GCF_014925405.1 Pseudoalteromonas ulvae UL12 | reverse complement strand
CCTGTACGAGTGCCCACACAGATGATTGCTTTATATTGTTAAAGAACGTTGCAGCGCCAACTCTAGGAGCTTGCTGCGAAGTGGAGCGCCATAATAAACGTTTCACTTTTCAAGTCAACACTTAATTTGAATTTCTTTTTGAAACCAAACTCAGTTTTACTCAACTCTCTGATTCGACTCTTGCCTCGCTAAGCGTTGCTGTCTGCCGTCTCAGTGGGGTCGCATTATAGAGCGGCGAACTTTTTTGGCAAGCGCTTTTTTGAATAAAACTTTAAAAAAGCGCTTAACCGCTCAAAAATCAAACCAAACGTCTGTTTTATGCACTTTCATCTGTCATAAACTTCAATTAAAGTTAAACAATATGAGATTTTTTGAGCAATCTTATTGCTATGTTTATTTATATAGTTAAGATATGACCTGCCTTATTGTTAAATTAATGTTTATTTTTTGTATATTGGTAATCCAAAATGAATCTTCCTAATCAAAAATCTATTATTGTTGCCGTAGTTTTAGCTGTAGTCGGCTTTTTTATCGCTGAGTTTGTATTAAGTACCTTTCTTAGTTCATCTGTTTTATTTGCTGTTGGGCTTTTTGTAGGGGCTTTTATTGCAGCTTCACTCAATACGCCTATTGATGAAGCAAAAGTTAAAACAAAAACACTTTATGTAGGCAATTTGCCTTACCGTGCAAATGAAGGGGTTGTGCGTGAATTATTTGAAAGTCACGGTAAAGTTTTCTCTGTTCGACTATTGAAAGATAAAAATACAGGTAAACGCCGTGGTTTTGGTTTTGTAGAGGTCGCTGAAAAGGACGCATCTACAACCATTTCCGCGCTGAATGATTTCGAGTTTCAACAACGCACTTTAAAAGTCCGTGAAGCGAAACAAAAATCTGATGACAACGAGAGCTCTTTTAGTTCTGAGACAACGGATCAATCAGTTTAATTTCAGATACTGAAACCTTGTTGCTATTAATAGGAGCTGTTGCGTAATATCGTACCAGCTCTTTTTTTATGCCCTTTCCCCAATGCTTACTTTGTAAAATGCTCTCTACACGATTGGCAATGGCTTGACCTGAATCGATCAGTTGTATAGCGCTCCCTACTATCGCCTGAAGCTCATCTTTTAATATCGGGAAGTGCGTGCACCCCAATACTAATACATCATTATCTTGTGTAATTGCTAACTTTTCGCATTCTGCGAGAAGCTTTGCATGATCGACCTGCCCATGCCAAAATTTTTGCTCTGCCAGTTCCACCAATTCCGTAGAACCATAAAGGTTTACCTTTGCTTGCTGCGCGTGTTCTGATATTAAACTATGAGTATAGACATTCTGAATTGTCCCAGGAGTGGCAAGTAGGCCTATTTGTCCTTTTTTCGATAATAAAGCCGCAGGCTTAATTGCTGGCACTACACCCACTATTGGAATTGAAGTTTGGCTGCGTAAAAACTCTAATGTTTGAGTACTCGCGGTATTGCAAGCAATAACAATAATATCAATTGTTGGATGCAGAGTTTGAATGGTCAGCAACTTTGCATGAAGACGCTGCCTTAATACTTCAACATTTAAGCGACCATAAGGCATAAATAGATTATCCATCACGTAGGAATATTGTGCATATGGATATTTTTGCTGAATATGTTCCAATACCGTTGTTCCACCGATACCAGAATCAAAAATGACTATGTGGGGCTGCAAACTAACATCTCCAATTAAACCAAATGTTAGTTTGCCATATCTACTAATTTAAGCCTATCTCAAAAAGTATGGTTGATTTCTTTATCTGCTTTATTTGCTTGCTTTGTTTCTAGTAAGGAGTATTGCTCAAAGACAGTCCGACTATAATCCAGTAGTTTATCAAGTTTGTCTTTATCTTGATTCAACCACTCCAGAAGACTCACTAATTCAGATTCTATATTTAATGGCTTTGCTTGCTCTCTTGCACGACCTAACCCTTCATTTATAGGCCTCAATTGTTCGGCTAAGTCTTGGCCTGGTATATTGCGTTGATACTGCTTAACGTTACTCATTGATTCAGTTTGCTGCAAATTCATAGAAAAAGCAGCCAACTGAGATGTATCCATATTTAAATCCAAAGCCTTTTCAAACGCTTCATCAATATTGCCATAAAAAAAAGCATCACTCACGCCTTGCAGATCAGCCATTAATGAATTGATGGCTTCTTGCTCGTCTTCATCTAACTCACCATTTACCTCTAAGGTAAAACCATAATTAAATGATGTTGAAGACTGAGATGCAAACCGCGCTTCTTGTTCGTTCGATTGAAATGCTATTGCTTTAGATTGTGAGAAATCAGCATTAAAAGTAATATTAATCTCATCACCATCAAGAGTTTTAATGCTCAACTGAGCGCCATTATTTAAACTGTATTGACTTGCTTGGCGGTAGTTACTAAAGATCTCATTTGATGGTGCAGCTTTTGAAAAAAGCGATTCACTAAGATCATCGAGTCCCTTTGACATCAGCTCTTCACTCTTAGCTATACCTTCGCTGACTTCTTCGGTTAATAACCCAGATTCTTCTAACTCTTTTTCAGCCTCCTCAATCCCGATTGCGATACCTTTTCGCGCTTGATCAAGCATTGACTGCAATTTATCTTGATCGGCACCTTCACCTTGCGCTTTTAAAACAGCTCCCTTCACAAATCCCAGTACGTTTTTGGCTACTTCTTCAAAATCGAACAAAGAGTCCGTGCTAGTTTTTTTGCTGTCAGGCATTGATAAAGTATCGGCTAATTTATTGCCCATCACTTTTGCCGCGATACTCTTCAGATCGGTTTGATATCCTTGCTTGGGTAAGCCTATATCGCTACTCGATTTTTCTTGAGTTTTAATAAATTTATTAAATAAATTCGCAGGCTGAAAACCCGGTAGACCAATTTTCATGATCTTTCTCCTATGTAATCTATATCCATATTATCGGCTAAAATAGCATTTCCTGTAGAAAAAAGAATAAAATTCATACAATCATTAACGTGACTCAAAATAGGGATCATAAATGGCTTATTCCGTATTAGCACTAGACAAATAATCCATGCCCCATAAAATAGCGCGACAAATTTAGACAGAGGCAACACTCATGGCTGTGATTACAATCAATCCTGCGCTTTATAACCAGCAACTATCCGAAAAGAAAAATACAATTAGTGCGCAATTTGCTCGGTTTGGCGCAAATAATATTGAAGTGTTTGCATCAGAAGAAAAGCATTACCGCCAACGCGCTGAATTTAGGGTCTGGCACGAAGGTGATGACCTTTACCATATCATGTTTGATCAACAGACCAAGCAGAAGATCCGTGTTGAACAGTTTGACCCTGCAGCACCTGTTATTTTCGCGTTAATGCCACGCCTCATTGAAGAACTAAAAAGCCAAGAGGTGCTGCGTCGAAAGCTATTTCAAATTGACTACCTATCGAGCCTCAGTGGTGAAATACTTGTGAGCATGCTTTACCACAAGCCTCTTGATGATGAATGGGAACAGGCAATTACAGCGCTTAAAGAAAAGCTTTCTCACGAATTTAAAATTGATTTTATAGGGCGAGCTCGTAAGCAAAAAGTAATCTTAGGTAATGACTATGTTGTCGAGCAACTTGATGTTGCAGGAAAAAAACTAATATATCAGCAAGTTGAAAACAGTTTTACCCAACCCAACGCCAAAGTAAACCAAAAGATGCTGGAGTGGGCCCTCGATATTAGTCAGCATTTAGAAAATGATTTATTAGAACTGTATTGCGGTAATGGTAATTTTTCGATTGCACTAGCACCTGCATTTAATCGTGTATTAGCGACTGAAATCTCTAAGTCATCGGTCGCTTCGGCACAATTCAATATTAAAGCTAATAACATAGATAACTTAGATATTATAAGAATGTCGAGTGAAGAATTTACACTTGCTATGAAAGGTGAACAAGAATTTTCACGCCTAAAAGGCATTGATTTATCTAGCTATAATTGTCAAAGTATTTTAGTCGATCCACCAAGAGCCGGATTAGATACTGAAACAACTAAGTTAGTACAGAACTACGACAACATTCTCTATATCTCCTGCAACCCTGATACCTTAGAACGAGATTTAGATGCCTTAACAACGACCCACAAAGTCGAGCGTTTTGCTATTTTTGATCAATTCCCCTACACCCACCATATTGAATCAGGTGTATTTTTAACTCGCAAATAAATTAAAGCAGCATTAGCTGCTTTTTCTCTCTTTGTTATACATCGATGCGCCTTTGGCAATGAAACGTAATTGCCAAATTAATCGCTCAACTAATTCTGCTCGCTGCGGCTTATCTAAATCAAGCGCCTCTGCTCCGGCGTTAAATACAATCGTAACCATCGCTTCAGATTGGATATAGGCTTGCTTCACATCACAATGGGTTTCTATTTCTAAATAATGTGCTAACTCTAAAATAAAGTGCTTTATTTCACGCGCAACGGCTGCACGAAATGCTTTAGAAGTCCCCGAACGCTCTCTTAAAAGTAATCGGAATTGATTACTGGATTGTTCAATAAATTCCATAAAAGTATGAACTGAAATAGTAATAATACTGCCGCCACATTCTATTCTACTGCGAGCTTGGCGCATGAGTTGCCTCAAAGTTAATCCCGCTTCATCAACTAAAGTCAGGCCTAACTCATTCATATCCTTAAAATGGCGATAAAAAGAAGTTGGGGCAATTCCTGCTTCTCGAGCAACTTCACGCAAACTTAGATTCGAAAAGCTATGTTCTGCACTTAATTGATTAAATGCAGCTTCAATTAATGCTTGCCTCGTTTTTTCTTTTTGCTTCGCTCGAACGCCTGACATCTATACCCCCCATAAATTGCTAAAAAGCAGTTTATCATATTTACTTAACCAGCAAATTACTAACTGTTCTCGATATTGTCACTTGACTGAATGCGCTGGAACCACTATTTTAGCGTACAGTTGTACGCTGAGATTTTTATTATGAAAAAACCACCTATAATTTGGACGAATGTCTTATTTTTTACCATCACATTTATTGCCGCACTTGTATTAGTCCCTTGGTACGGCATAACTTATGGCTTTAGTTTTGCTAACTGGGCGGCTTTTGTTGGCTGTATGTTTTTTGCAGGGCTGTCAATTACAGCCGGTTATCATCGACTTTGGGCGCATAAAACCTACGATGCCCATCCGGTTATTCAATTTATTTTTGCCATTGGTGGTGCATTTGCGATTCAAAACAGTGCCCTGCATTGGAGTTCTGACCATCGTATTCATCATGGTCAGGTCGATGACCCAATTAAAGATCCTTATGCAGCGACGAATGGTTTTTGGTACAGCCATATTGGTTGGATGCTAAGGGACTACCAAGGTGATCACTATTCAAATTACGATAACTGTCGTGATTTACAAAAGAATAAAATTGTTATGTGGCAGCATAAACATTACCTCTTATTGACTCTTATATCTAATATTGGTCTGCCATTGCTGCTCGGCCTGATGTTTGGTGATATTTGGGGCATGCTAATTTTAGCTGGTGTATTGCGACTCGTATTGAGTCAACACTTCACTTTTTTCATCAACTCCATTGCTCATATATGGGGAACTCGCCCCTACACCGAAAGCAATACAGCTCGTGATAATGGTTTGTTAGCACTGTTTACTTATGGTGAAGGTTATCATAACTACCACCATATTTTTGCAAGCGACTACCGCAATGGTATCCGATGGTGGCATTACGATCCGACTAAGTGGATGATAAAATCACTCTCATACATTGGATTAACAAGTAAGTTAAAAACAACGCCAATTGAGCGAATCGAAAAAGCAAAAGCAAATACCTTAATGCAGCGCACTGCAATCAAGTTACAAAAAGACCAAGTCGCCCATGCGAAACTTGAGCTATTGCAACAAGAATACGATGTTTTAATTAAAAAATTGCAAAGTTACTGTAAACTAAAAAAACAATTGCTTGATGCAAAAAAGAATACCATGCTCAAACAATGTGAAAAGTCAGCATTAATCACACAATATAGAGATTTAGAGCTGGCTTGGCAAAAGCAAAAGCAATCATGGCTTGAGCTCAACGCCCAATTATTGAGAGCTAGATATAGTTAAAGAGGACACAGAGTGGCTAAAACAAAAGAAGCAAAAGCGTCACCAACGAAAGTAACTTACCAGTATGATGCCATAATCATTGGTACAGGCCCTGGCGGTGAAGGTACCGCTATGAATCTGGCAAAAAGCAAAAAGCGGGTTGCGGTGATAGAAAAGCAACCTTCTGTTGGTGGCGGTTGCGCGCATTGGGGAACCATCCCTTCAAAGGCGCTTCGCCATTCAGTTAGCCGCTTAATTGAGTTCAATACGAACCCACTTTTTAATGCGAGTGAGCAGCGAAATCGACTCACTTTTCCTGACATTCTTAATCATGCCAGTACAGTCATCTCTAAACAGGTGAATTTAAGAACCAGCTTTTACGACCGCAATCGTATTGATATATTTCATGGTGAAGCTTCATTCATAGATAAGCACACCCTACGAATCACCCAACCTGATGGTTCGTTTGAAGATATGACGGCGCAAACAATTGTGATTGCTACGGGCTCTCGCCCATATCGCCCACCAGCGGTTGATTTCGAACATGGTCGTATTTATGACAGTGATACGATTTTAAAACTCAACCATGATCCACGCCATATCATTATTTATGGTGCTGGAGTGATTGGCTGTGAATACGCTTCAATTTTTCGAGGTTTAGGTGCAAAAGTTGACTTAGTGAATACCCGAGATCGTTTGCTAGCATTCACTGATGCCGAAGTATCTGATGCATTGAGTTACCATTTCTGGAATAGTGGTATCGTCATTCGTCATAATGAAGAGCTTGCTAAAGTCGAAACTCGTTCTGATTGCGTGATATTCCATATGGAATCAGGCAAAAAGATGCAAGCCGATTGTGTCTTGTTTGCAAATGGCCGCACTGGTAATACCGACAAGTTAAACCTGCAAGCAATCGGTCTTGAAGCAGATGGCCGTGGTTTATTAAAAGTTGATGAAAATTATCGTACTCAAATTGATAACATTTATGCTGTGGGTGATGTCATAGGTTACCCTAGTTTAGCCAGTGCTGCATTTGATCAAGGTAGAATTGCAGCGACCGCAATTTTACACGGACAATGCCCTGAACGCATTATTTCAGATATTCCGGTGGGTATTTACACTATTCCTGAAATCAGTTCAGTGGGTAAAAATGAGCAAGAACTAACAACAGCAAAAATCCCTTACGAAGTGGGTAGAGCGCAATTTAAACATCTTGCTCGTGCACAAATTGCAGGCACAGAAGTTGGCAGTTTAAAAATACTCTTTCACATTGATACGAAAGAAATTTTAGGCATACATTGCTTTGGTGAGCGTGCATCTGAAATTATTCATATCGGTCAAGCCATTATGGAACAACGAAATGGCGGGAATAATATTGAATACTTTATTAATACGACCTTCAATTACCCAACAATGGCTGAAGCGTATCGTGTTGCAGCTCTCAACGGTTTGAACCGTTTAATAAAATAACCGAAATGATCAAAAAAAGGGCACCTTTTGTGCCCTTTTTTATTGGTTACTATTGTTTCCGTGTAAAATTCTTGTAAACTAATTTCATCAAAAGAATAATAATAGGCTGTTAAGATGAAATGTGCTGCTTTAGGGTTTTTATCCGCTTTAACATTTTGTTCTACCTCTGTATTTGCTGACTTCGATTCAGTACAAAGACTGCTTAGTGAAAAAAATTACACTGAAGCCGCCACAGAATTGACCAAGTTAGCTCAAACAGGGCACCCAGAAGCACAGTTTCAGCTCGCATCTTTGTATGAGCAAGGCTTGGGTGTAGAAAAAGACATCACTCAAGCTTATGCTTGGTACCTCGTCGCGAAAGATTTTGATAACTCAGCAGCCGCTGAAAAGTATAGTGTTTTACGTAAAGTCATACCTTCTCGCAAAGAGGGGAAAGACCGTTATCGTGCAATTTCAAAGTTATACGGTAAAAAACAACACCAACAGCAATATACTCCAATCGTGAAACCTTCTCGTTTTTACCCAGAGCGTGCAACGATTGTAAGTAAAGTAGAGCCTGATTACTCAAGTGACTTACTCGCAGCACAAAGCGCATGGGCCACAGTTGCCTACAATGTCAATGAAAGCGGCCATGTTGAAGACGCACGTATTCTTGCTTCTTTTCCAAAAAATGCGATTGATGATCAAGTACTTGAAGCTGTGAAACAATGGAAGTTTGAGCCAGTTAAAAGACGTAACGGTGAACCCGATCGTGTTAACGACTTGTTTTATACTTTCAAAATAGAGAGTAATAGCAGCTCCAATCATCGTAAATATGAAAAGCAGCTCGAAGAATATACCGGCAAACTAAAAGCGCTTGCTGATGGTGGTAATAGTTATGCACAAGCACGCTATGCGCTGATGCTTGAGCATGAAGTAATTGAAAACCCATCAGAGCAAGCAATAAATTGGTACTATAAAGCTGCAATAAATGGCAATAATGATGCGCAACTTAGATTAGTTCACTGTTTTGAAAATGGTGAAGGGTGTCAACCTGATGAACGTAAAGCGTTTAACTGGTTAGAGAAAGCCAGTCAGGGTGATAATTACCGGGCACAATTTCAGTTAGCAAAAACCTTATTGAACTACGAAAGTGTTCACTATAACCCGCTACGTGCTGTCGGTATTTTAAAAGAAGCAACTCACAATCAGTATCTTCCAGCGATGACTGAATATGCGCATTTGTTAGCGTTTTCAGATAACCCTAAGATCCGTGATATTCAATCTGCGATTAAATATGCAGAGCTTGCACGTTCTTTAGATCCGACACATCCAGTTTTACTGTCTGTACTTGGTGCTTCTTATAGTGAACTTGGTCGCGTTGAACAAGGCGAAGAGTTACTACAACAGGCGTTTGAAGAAGCTCAACAAAGAAATTGGCCAACTCGTAGTTATTTAAATTTAATTGAAGGTGGTAAAGCTGCGATGATGGCAAATGGTGCCAGACTTACTTACTAACCCATTACTTCAAGTAAATAAAAAAGGAGCCTGTGGCTCCTTTTTTATTTACTGCATGCTTTTACAGATGATACAACTTTGATAACTCATGTACTGAATTAATAAATGCTCCTGCATTTTCAGGATCAACATCAGGGGTAATGCCATGCCCAAGGTTAAACACATGACCACTGCCCGCACCAAAACCATCGAGTATCTTTTGTACCTCTTGTCGAATACGCTCAGGGCTGGCGTGTAACATCGCAGGATCCATATTCCCTTGTAATGCGACTTTATCACCCACACGAGACTTCGCATCTGCGATATCAATCGTCCAATCAAGACCTAGTGCATCACAGCCAGTTGCAGCCATCGCTTCTAACCACATTCCACCATTTTTAGTAAACAATGTGACAGGAACTTTACGACCGTCATACTCACGGATCAGACCATCAACAATCTTTTCCATATAACCAAGTGAGAACTCTCGATAATCACGAGGCGTTAAAATACCACCCCAAGTATCAAAAATCATCACAGACTGCGCACCCGCTTTAATTTGTGCATTCAAATATAAAATCACTGAATCAGCGAGCTTGTCGAGCAACATGTGTAAAATCTCTGGCTCAGCAAACGCCATTTTCTTAATTTTGCCAAAAGTTTTACTGCTACTGCCTTCAACCATGTATGTTGCTAGCGTCCAAGGCGAACCTGAAAAGCCAATAAGTGGTACATCACCCTTTAGCTCTCGACGTATAGTACGCACAGCATTCATGACGTAACCTAGCTCTTGCTCTGGATCTGGGATAGGCAGGTTAACAACATCACGCATATCTAAAATCGGACGTTCAAATTTAGGGCCTTCACCTGTTTCGAAATATAAACCCAAACCCATTGCATCAGGAATGGTTAAAATATCACTAAATAAAATAGCAGCATCAAGCGGGAAACGGCGTAATGGCTGAAGCGTTACTTCACAAGCAAGCTCAGCATTTTTACACAGACTCATAAAATCACCCGCTTCTGCACGCAGCGCGCGGTACTCAGGTAAATAACGGCCGGCTTGTCGCATCATCCAAACTGGCGTTGCATCCACAGGTTGTTTCAATAAGGCACGTAAATAACGATCGTTTTTAAGTTCGCTCATAAAGTTCTCATTCTGCTACTGGGGTAATCCCATTTAATCAGGCAATTGTATCATTATGATAGCCCACGCTCTATGTGCAAGATCAAACAATTACATAAACTTTGAAATAAACAGTTGCAGGCAAGTAAATTAATTGTTATAAAATAGCTGCGCTAGTAAATAAGAACAATAAGAACTTGTCTAAACAAGTCAGCAAAAGAATTTAAACCACCTTCGGGTGGTTTTTTCTTTTTTAAATCAATAAAAAGCGTACTTTCTCCTCTTTTCCCTTGAAAAATAAGCCAATATATTTCAATGACTTAAATTTTATCTGCTTGAATTGTAAAAAATCAGTTGATCTTTTGTTCATATTTCATTGTTATAGAGAAAACGTTAAGTTCGCAAGGGAGATAGAATATGCTAACAAGACTAGAACAAGCCCAAGAGTCATGGGGTGGATCCCACTCAGTTATTGATTCATGGTTAGAGGAACGTCAAGAATTATTAGTGCAATATTGTAAACTTGTTGGTTTGCCACCTTACGAGCGTAGTGATAATGCTCTGCCTGACAAAGACGAAATTCAAAGCTTCTGTCAAATTCTCGTAGATTATTTATCAGCAGGACATTTTGAAATTTACGATGACATTGTGCAAGCGTGTGAAGAAAAGGGGCCGCAAAGCTTAGCCCTTGCCAAAACTCTTTACCCAAAAATCGCAAGTTCAACCGATTTAGCTTTAAACTTTAATGATCAATATGCCGACGCTAAGAAAGGACAAGACTTTTCAAAATTTGATAGCGATCTTTCTGAACTCGGTGAAGTCCTTGAGCAACGTTTTGAATTCGAAGATGAGTTGATTGATAATTTATATTCAAATCATTTAGATAAATAAAAAAACGGGATTAAATCCCGTTTTTTTATTTAAAAAGATAACCGCTACTTATTCGCTTGCAACTGCTTCTTTTTCTGGTTGTTCAATATCTAATAACTCGACTTCAAAGATAAGCGTAGAGTGAGCAGGGATAGAACCTGTTGCGCGATCGCCGTATGCTAATTCAGATGGAATCGCAAACTTAAACTTAGAACCAACACTCATCAATTGAACACCTTCAGTCCAACCTTTAATCACGCGGTTAAGTGGGAAGTTTACTGGTTCATTACGCTTGTAAGAACTATCAAACTCAGTACCGTCAATTAAAGTCCCTTTGTAGTGAACAACAACTACATCAGTTTCAGCAGGTTGTGCACCTTCGCCAGCTGTGATTACTTCATACTGTAATCCTGACTCAGTTGTAGTTACACCTTCACGCTTGCTATTTTCAGCTAAAAACGCAACACCTTTAGCTTTGTTTTCTTCAGCTTCAATCTTTGCTTGCTCAGCTTGCTTTGCGCGCACGTCAGTATCTAACTGGGTTAATACTTCGCGGATTTTTTCATCATCGATTTTTGCAGAGCCAGCTAACGCATCTTGGAAGCCTTTGATTAATAAAGCTTGGTCTAATTCAAAACCTAACTCTTTTTTATCTGCTAAATCTTTATTTAAGAATCCACCGACAGATGCACCAATGCCGTATGCTTGCTGTTGTGCTGCAGTTTCTAACTTAACTTCTACTGCTTGTTCTTTTTTTGCTTCTTGATTACAGGCTGTAAGAGCGAGCACAGACGCTGCGATCAAAGATAACTTTAGTGTTTTTTTCATTATTGTCTCCGACATACCATTTGGTAGCCAATTCTCTATACTTAACTAATTAAAAATAACGGCCAACGTGATAGGCTGCTTGCATAACTAGTTCGATATGAAATAGTTATTAAAACAGCCTGGGACCAAAATCGCCCCTTAGTCTAACCTCTTGCTTAGCAAGAGTTAAGGAAAAATACGCGCAAAATGACGATATATCGCACTATTTTTAGCTTACTAGTAGCGGCCTCTTTAACCGCTTGCGGTAGCCAATCAGAATTACCGAGCAATGCAACCGAGCATGCCATACAAGGTGCTTATGATGCTAGTTTATCCGATGATGGAACCTTGGGTCTTGTTTCATCAGTATCTCATGGCCTTGCTTTATGGGACCTGAATAAAAATGGCCTTAAATATCAATGGAGCCACCAACAAGTAGAAGATAACTTAGTGCTCTCTACAGAAATTAGCTTTGATAACAGTACCGCTGTCAGCGCCGATAAAGAAAACTTTGCTTTATGGGATATCAATAGCGGCGAGAATATCGGCTTTTGGAAAATAAAAGACTCTTCAATCAGAGATATTGCCGTCAGCAATCAAGGCCGCCATGTGCTGTACGGCAAAAGTAATGGGGTTGTGGTGCACATTGATATGCAAACGGGCCGACGGATTGAATTTTTAGGCCACCAAGAAAAAATTAACGCTGTTGATATGTCGCCAAATGGTTATTACGCCCTAACTGGCTCTAACGATTATGCCGCTTTTTTATGGGATACACGCACAGCGCAAGTTATTCACCGCTTTAATCACCCCAGCCGAGTCACCCAAGTGACGTTAGACCCCAAAGGCCGCTATGCATTCACAGCCGATAGCCAAAAACAAGCTCGCATTTGGGATTTACAAACAGGTCAAATGATTTCTAACTTACAATATTCAAGTCGCCAGCAAATTTTTAGCGCCGCGCGCTTCAATGCAGAAGGCAATTTATTATTAACTGGGTCACCAACACGTAAAATTGCACTTTGGGATGCAAAAACCGGCCAACAATTACAGACATGGCATGTCACCCCAAGAAAAGAGTCTCGACCTCAATCTGCAGTGGTGTATGATGTCGCCTTCAAAGCTGATGGGCAAACCATTATTAGCGAAAGTTCCAGTGGCCTTGCGGAAACTTGGCAAATAGAGAAGAAAAAATGAGTGATTTAGAAACCAGAATTTACGAACTAGAAGCCAAAGTGGCCTTCCAAGATGAAACCATCGACATTCTCAATGATGAAATCCGAGAACACCAAAAAATAATCGCGATTATTCAGCGTCAAACCCAGTTATTAGCCGAAAAAATTAAAGAAGTGCAAAACAGCCCTAATAGTGACGGCCCCTTGGTTGAGCCGCCTCCACCACACTATTAAGCTACTCAGGTTTAAACACGCCAATCACTTGCTCAAATTGGCGTGTAGACGCTTGTACAGCACCATCGGGCTGAGTCATTTTATGGCCACAAGATAAGCATTCAACTTTTTCAACATCATGCTCTTTATAAAGCTGCATCATATCCATAGTCTGACATTCAGGGCACACTGCACCCGCGATAAAACGTTTTTTTTGCTTCATGATTGCGCCCAACACGACTGAATTACTCGCTATTTTAACTCTGTTTCTTCACTCACAACAGCGCTATTTTAAGCCTCGGATACAATTTATACGTTTAGCTATAACTATTTCGATCGCTTGCTTGATATACTAACGCTAATTTTAAACGCTATAGACTGTATCATGATCCAGATTTCGCAACTCGAACTCCTACGCGGCGCAAAACCTTTACTAAAAGAAGCCAATGCCACTTTATATCCTAGCCATAAAGTCGGTTTAGTCGGAGCCAATGGCTGTGGTAAATCTAGTTTATTCGCCTTATTAAAAGGTGAATTACATCTCGATAGCGGCGACTGCCAGGTTCCAAAAGATTGGAGCATTTCCTCTGTAAAACAAGAAACACCTGCATTAGACATTTCAGCCCTCGAATATGTTTTGCAAGGTCATGTTGGTTATTACAAAATACGCGCGCAGCTGCACCTTGCGGAAAAAAAACAAGATGGTGAGTTACTCGCCCTCGCCCACCAGCAGCTTGAAGGAATAGGTGGGTATTCTATCGAAGCAAAAGCCGGCGAACTCCTCCATGGATTAGGCTTTAGCAATGACCAAATTACCTTACCGGTCAGTTCTTTTTCTGGTGGATGGCGCATGCGCCTCAACTTAGCACAAGCACTTATCTTTGAAGCTGACTTGTTATTACTTGATGAGCCAACTAACCACTTAGATCTTGATGCGGTTTATTGGTTAGAGCGATTTCTAAAAGCCTATACCGGTACGTTAGTGCTTATTTCTCACGACAGAGAATTCCTCGATGCCGTCATTGATGAAATTTGGCACATTGAAAACCAAAAAATCAACGTCTACAAAGGTCATTACTCACAATTCGAACGGCAAAAAGCAGAGCGTTTAGCACAACAACAAGCAAGCTTTGAAAAACAGCAAGAACAAATTGCTCACCTCGAAAAGTTCATCGCTCGCTTCAAAGCAAAAGCCAGTAAAGCAAAACAAGCACAAAGCCGTGTTAAATCGCTTGAGCGCATGGAAAAGCTTGCCCCTGCCCACGTAGACTCTCCATTTGATTTTGAGTTTGCAGAGCCCCTCGCTTTGCCTAATCCTCTTATGACCTTAGATCAAGCTAAAGCAGGTTATGGCGACATCACTATTTTAGACAGCATCAAACTCAATTTAGTACCGGGTAGTCGCATTGCCTTACTTGGCCGAAATGGTGCAGGTAAATCAACACTGATTAAATTACTTTCGGGTGAACTTGCCCCACAAAGTGGTGAAGTATTTCAACACAAAGGCTTAAATATTGGTTATTTTGCCCAGCATCAGCTTGAATCACTCGACCTAACAGCCAGTGCCCTATTGCACATACAACGTTTAGACCCACAAGCAACAGAACAAAAAATTCGAGATTTCCTCGGCGGCTTTGCTTTTTTTGGCGATAAAGCACTCGAACCTGTTGCGCCTTTTTCTGGCGGTGAAAAAGCTCGCTTAGTGTTAGCTATGCTCGTTTATCAAAAGCCGAACCTCTTATTACTCGATGAGCCAACCAACCATTTAGATTTGGAAATGCGCCATGCGTTAGTAATGGCACTTCAAGGCTTTGAGGGTGCGATGGTCACTGTTTCCCACGATCGTCATATGCTCAAAAATACTGCTGACGAGTATTATTTAGTCGACCAAGGGCAAGTTACCCCTTTTGGTTATGACCTTGATGAATACTATCAGTGGTTATTAGCCGCCAATAAGGCAGACTCTGCAACAGAGGCTAAAACCGATAAAAGCCACAGCGCCGTTAATCGTAAAGATCAAAAACGCCGAGAAGCTGAATTTCGAAAAGAAGTGCAGCCGCTCAAAAAGAAAATTAGCCAATTAGAAACTAAGCTCGATAAAAGCACCGCAAAACTGAGCGAAATAGAAATGGCGCTGTCTGATGGCACAATATATGAAGCAGATAATAAAGCGCAATTAACCCAACTATTGGCGCAACAAGCGCTGCTCGTCCCCGAACATAATGACACTGAAGAACAGCTACTAGAATTGCTTGAAGAACTTGATAATAAAGAAAGTGCCTTTCATGCCGACTGCGATTAACTCACAGGCATTTTGGCAATTTAGTCTCGATATTTATCGCCACCCACAGGTGGCGAATACTCTTTTAGAATGGCAAGATACCGATGATAAAAACGTCAATCTCTGCCTATTTTTACTCTATTTAAATACCTTAAACATTCAGCTATCTGCTCATCAATTGATGCAGTTAATTGCTGCACTCACTCCTTTTAATAAGCAATTTACTGCTCCATTACGAGCATTAAGAGCACAGCTCAAAAAGCAATACTTTACATTGCCTCACTACGAAACAATGCGTGCTCAAATGCTTGCCACTGAATTGAGCTTTGAACAGCAAGAGCAACATCTGCTGGTTGAAGCCTATCATCAATTCCTTACTCATCATCATGCACAACCCGATAACCTCGCGCTTTACATTAGCGATCGCACATTAGCCAAAAAACCTGATCTAAATCAAACTCTCCACCAGCTCATTCATTCAACCGAGTAAAACTTGATCTAAATCAGATCTAGTTTGCCATCGCTCTTATATCTTTACCTTATTGAAGAAATAGGAGAAACGCCATGAACGTATTTTTTAGAGATTTTTTTAGCGACCCAGTGTTGTTTTTTTCATTCGGATTTCTTGGTGTCGTTATTTCATTATGTATTTTTTACGTTGTGTATTTCATGAAAAAGATTAATGAGGCTGAAGTGCCTGAGTAAAGAGTTAAGCACGACGCGCTAAAGCACCAAACTAAGCCCGCTTAGTTTGGTGCTTTATTTTTTTCTGATACACTGCTCAGGTGTATTACAAAACATCTTTAGGATCATGAACGGTAGTTTTAAACCCGCTTGGTGGATGAGCAACAAACATGCACAGACCATACTCCCTCGTTTTTTTCGCCCCAAACTGGCGTTAAATGTTGAGTATGAAACGCTCACCACACCCGATCAAGACTTCCTCGAACTTGCATGGGCAACCCCGGCAATTACGAGCGACACTCGACCATTAGCAGTCGTCTTCCATGGTTTAGAAGGCAACATCGATAGTTTTTATGCTAAAGGTATGATGAAAGCATTACATACCAATGGCTTTGATGTTGTGCTCATGCATTTTCGAAACTGCTCTAAATTGGCGAACTTGTTGCCTCGTGCTTATCACAGCGGTGAAACAACCGATGCACGCTATTTGTTTGAAACGTTAAAAGCACGTTTTCCGAATAAACCATTAGTCGCTGTTGGCTTTTCACTGGGAGGAAATGTGTTAGCGAAATATTTAGGGGAATTTAAGCAGCATAGTTTACTAAATGCCGCCGCGGTTATTTCTGCGCCCCTTGATTTAGCGAGCTCCTGTCAGGTCATTCGTAAAAGCTTGGCAAAAATTTACCAACGCTATTTATTGGGGCGCTTAAAAAAGTCAACAGCGCGAAAATTACCAACAATCGAGCAACAAATTCAACTTAGCAGTGATGAGCTCGCAAACATTAACGATTTACTCGAGTTTGATAATCGCGTTACCGCCCCCTTACATGGCTTTCGAAATGCCGATGATTATTATCAACAGTCCAGTGCTAAACCTTATCTAAAAGATATCGCCACACCCACACTGATCGTGCATGCGCACGACGACCCGATGCTTTCACGCCAAGCTGTCCCGCTTCAGGAAGAAGTCAGTGAACATGTAGAACTGGCCGTCTCACAAAAAGGAGGCCATGTCGGTTTTATTAGTGGCGCGAATCCATTGAAACCCGTATTCTGGCTTGAGCAAAAAATTCCCGCATTCTTTAAGCGAACCTTATTATGATTATCCCTTATGACGCCTTAGCAAAAGACACGCTCGATAACTTAATTAAAGAATTTATTCTGCGTGAAGGGACTGATTATGGCGAACTTGAATATTCTACAGACGATAAAATTGCTCAAATACGCCAGCAATTAAAATCTGGAGAAGTTGTTATTGTCTTTTCGGAGCTACATGAGAGTGTCAATATCATGACTGCTCGCACCTTTGCAGAGCAGCCTGAAGAGCACCTAAGTCCAGATTATTAAGATCATTTAACGCGCAGGCCTTGTAACGCGATAGAGAAACTCACACAATGGTTTTTTGACAATAAACAATAAGAAAAACCATGAAACTCATCACCAGCCTTTCATTGTTAGCGTCCAGCTGCTGCGTAATGGCGCAACAATCAACAGGAACAGAGTTCACCCCAGCCTCTCAACGAGCAATTGAATTAACACAACATACTATCTTGGTTGATACACATATTGATGTACCCTATCGGTTGGAACATCAATGGGAAGATGTCAGCCAAGCAGCTGGCGGCGACTTTGACTACCCTCGCGCAGTAAAAGGCGGACTCAATGCGCCTTTTATGTCGATCTATATTCCTGCTGGACTCGAAAAAACCGGCGGCTCCTATGCATTAGCAAACAAGCTCATTGATTATGTCGAAGCCATTGTTGGCCGTGCACCGGATAAGTTTGCTATTGCAGATTCAGTCAGCGATGTGCATGCCCACTTTAAAGCAGGCAAAATCTCACTGCCTATGGGCATGGAGAATGGTTCGCCAATCGAAGGGAAGCTTGAAAACCTCACTCATTTTTATCAACGTGGCGTACGCTATATCACTTTGGCACACTCACAGAGTAACCATATTTCTGATTCGTCCTACGATCTACGTCGACAATGGCAGGGTTTGAGCCCATTTGGTAAAGAGCTCGTTAGCGAAATGAATAAAATAGGCATGATGATTGATGTCTCTCACATCTCTGATGATGCTTTTTATCAGGTCATGGCACTTTCAAAAACGCCAGTCATCGCGTCACACTCCTCACTGCGTAAATACACGCCTGGGTTTGAACGAAATATGGATGATAAAATGCTCTTAGCCCTCAAAGACAATGGCGGCGTAATCCAAATTAACTTTGGCTCTAGCTTTGTCACGGCCACTGCGGGTGCATGGGGTGATCAATTTAAAGCAAAACGTAGCGAAGTAGCACAAAATAATGCTGCAGATAGCCCTGTAGTCAAAGACTTCCGTAAAGCCTATCTAGCCAAAAACCCCTATCCGTTTGCCTCATTAGCAAACGTACTGGATCATATTGACCACGTAGTGAAGTTAATTGGTATCGAGCACGTGGGCATAGGGTCAGACTACGATGGTGTGGGCGACTCTTTACCGATTGGCCTAAAAGATGTCGCAAGCTACCCAAATTTAGTGCAAGGTTTACTCGACCGAGGCTACAGCGACACTGATATCATCAAAATACTCAGTGGCAATGTACTTCGCGTCTGGCAAGATGTTGAAGACTACGCAGCCAAGCACTAAAATCACATCAGTGAAATGCTGATGATCAGCATTTCACTGATTCGATAAGTAATAAATAAGCAGTAAATAAAACCTAACTAAATAAAAAGATACAATTTTAGTCACTGAAATCTTGGTTATCTTTTAGAGCTATGTAAAACTGATCATCGAACGATTAACAGCAGCAGATCAGGTGACAATGAATGTCCGATTTAAAAGCTTGGAAACTTATCAGTCTGTTTTGTTTGTTTAGCTTAATGCTGGGATGCGAATCAAAAGAAGAACGCACTCAACAAACAATCAAATACACACTCGAACAAGCCTCACAAGAGATCAACACCTTAGGTGACGCGCTTGATAACCAACAAATACGCAATGCCAAACTTCTTAGTGAATATGGCAAAGTATTAACTCAAACCAACCCTCAACTGAGCGCCATTGCAGAACTGGTCGCGCAGGATGCGACCAAACAAGGTCCTTTGTATCAAAATCTACTTACTCGACTCAATGAGCTGAAAACCCCCGATCCGACCCTCAGCAGTGCAGAGATCATAGAACAAGCGTCCTTACTTAAAGAAGCCGCTAGTTTGAGCTTGTTTGCAGATGCACTAACCGATCCGATCAACGTTTTAGCTGATATGTCCAATGGCTCCCTTGCACGTGTTGGCGCCATTAGTAAAGCCGCCGAAGATGCCGCCAATGGTGATTTAGCGGGGGCTGGCAATCAACTGGTTGGAAATGCCAATTACGGTCAGTGGCAAACGAACTCAAATGGCATTAGCTTTTGGCAATGGTATGGCATGTACCGTATGTTTGGTGATGTGGTCGGTGCCATAGAATATGGCAGTTGGAGCAAACGCCGAAAATATAGCTATTACAATGACTATGGCCGCAAACGTTATACCGGTTATAAACAGTATAAGCAGCAGACAACTGTCGAAAATCGCACGCGCCAATCTTATAAAAGCCAAGGCAAACAATTTACCAGCCCCTACGCTAAAACCAAAACAGGGGCGTCAGGCTTAAGTCGCAGTAGCCATACCCCACCAGCCACGCGCAGCAGTTACTCAAAATCGAGTAGTTATGCAAAATCGAGCTCTGGCTCTGTGCGCAATAGCTCAAATAGAACCTCGCGCGGCGTCAGCCGAGGCAAATAACGCATAAGTAGCGGAGTTTAATAAATATGTACCAAATTAACGGATTAACAGCTTGGTCAATTCAAGCACTTCTAATAGATTTTGTAATTATCGTCACCCTATTTGTCAGCCTAAAGTTTATTAAAGGCTGGGTATCAAACCTGCACGCAAATGATGAAATTACTGAAAAAGATAACTTTGCTTTTGGCCTCAGCTTTGCGGGCGGATTAGCAGGTTTAGCCATTGTATTGACTGGTGTCACTAGCGGAGCCTTTGCAGACTCGTTGCTGCAAGAAGCTACACAAATGGCCGGTTACGGGCTAATCGGCATTGCACTGATTAAGCTTGGGCACTTTTTTCAAGATAAAGTCGCCCTGCAAAAAGTAAACTTACATGATGAAATCATCAAAGGTAACATCACTGCAGCTCTCATCGATTTTGGCCATGTTATCAGTGTTGCAATCGTAATTCGCTCAGCTCTTATTTGGGTGCTCACCGAAGGTTGGTATGGTTTACCTATCGTGATTGCCGCGTTTGTGGTTGGTAACATCTGCATGTTGCTGATCAGCCAATATCGTGTACAACTATACAAACGCACCAACCGCAACGGTGACTGTTTACAACAAGCCATTTTAGATAACAATATTGCTGTTGGTATTCGCTATGCTGGCTTTTTAATTGGTAGCGCCCTCGCGTTAACTGCGGCCACAGGCATTGCCCCTTATCTAGCAGACAATATTAATTCAAGCTTGCTGTTTTGGACGCTCTCTGCGCTTGGCAGTTTAATGGCTTTTATTGTTTTGCATTTGGTGATGATTAAAGTCATCTTAGCTGGCAAAGACATTTCCGATGAAGTGAATCGTCAACGAAATATTGGTGTTGCAACAATCTCTGCAGCAATTTCATTTGCTGTGGGGATGACAATGGCGACGTTGCTCGGTGCCTAAATCTTGACGACATCAACTTCACCTAGTACATCCGTTGTGACCAGCAATCTTAAATTGCTCGGTCACGACATCCTCTTAATTAGTGTGATGGCCATCCTCGCAGGTTGTGGCCTAATCTATGAATATTTACTCTCTCATTACGCTGGACGCATTCTAGGTTCGGTTGAGAGTGCCATTTATGCCATGATTGGGACTATGATTGTGGCGATGGGAATTGGCGCATTTTTAGCGCGCTGGTTTAAAGACCCATTCACTGCATTTGCTTGGTTAGAAAGCCTAATTGCCCTGCTTGGTATGAGCAGCATTTTAATTATCGCAAGTATTATTGCCGTTAGTTATACCTTACCCCATACCTTTGCCAGCCTTTACAATTTACCCGCAGACGCTGTACTCGATGGCGCCTTGTTTGAGCAGTTTCAAAATTTCGCTCGTTTTTTACCGTATATTTTTGGTTTGATCCTCGGCATCTTTATTGGCATGGAAATCCCGCTGATTGCACGTATTCGCCAGCACGTTTATGGTCGATTTTTAGAAAACAACGCTGGTACAATTTACGGTGCTGACTACATTGGCGCTGGAGTCGGTGCCGCAATTTGGGTACTTGTAATGTTAGCGCTACCCATTATGCAAGCCGCTGCTTGGACGGCATTATTTAATGTGATTGCAGGGCTGATTTTTTTATGGCGTTATCATCAGCATGTGCGCTTTGCTAAACTCTTGCTGGTTTGTCATCTGTTACTACTGGGTTTATTTGCGATCTTTTTAGTATACGCGACCACTTGGATGAAGGACCTCAGTAATGTACTTTATAAAGATAAAGTGATTTATTCAGAGTCAACCAAATATCAGCATGTGGTGATTACTGAGCGCTTAAGTCGCACGCAAGCGGCACCCATCAATGATTTATTCCTTAATGGCCGTTTGCAGTTCTCAAGTGCTGATGAGCAAATTTACCACACCATGCTAGTGTACCCAGCCATGCTCGCAGCGAATCGCCATGATCACGTGCTCATTATTGGTGGTGGTGATGGTTTAGCCCTACGAGATGTCCTGAAATGGCCTGTTAAACAAGCAACATTGATTGATCTAGATGGCCAATTATTGACTCTGTTTGGACTTAGCGGCACTGAGTTTCAAACCCCGCCATCAATAACAGACAAGCTGAAAGACTTAAATCTCGATGCGCTAAATGATCCTCGCGCTACAGTCGTCGTTGCAGACGCCTTTTTAGAAGTTGAACGAATGCTCGATCAGGGCTTGCAGTTCGATAGCATCATCATTGATTTGCCCGACCCAAATCACCCCGATCTCAATAAACTTTATAGTGATTATTTTTATAACCATGTAAAACAGCTATTAGCTCCAGATGGCGCGTTAGTAATCCAATCAACCTCTCCTTACCATGCCAAAAAAGCATTTATAAGCATTGCTAAGACTGTCAAACATGCTGGGTTTGCCCATGTAGAGCAATACCAACAAAATATTCCTTCATTTGGGCAATGGGGATGGACTATAGCCACGCGAACAGGTCAGCCGGCAAGTGCGCGAATAGCTCAAGTGAGCAACTTTCCAGTACAAAGTAACTGGATCAATCAAAATTATTTACAAGCCGCCTTTGCATTCCCAAACAACTTCTTTTCTTCCAATAAAGAAATAGAAGTCAATAGGTTAGGCTCTGGTGTTTTATATGATTATTATCGTCAAGCATGGCAAACAGAATCTGAATTGTATAAAAATTAACTGCGCAGTGTTGACATAATATGTCACCTGTGCAAATCTTAACTCAGACATACTATGTCAAAGTGAATAAGGTAAAAAAGATGGAATTAAACGAATTATCAATCAAGCTCGCGTCATTCGAAACTGAGGGCGCAAACTTTGAATCTTTCTTAATCGCTAATCCTGGCGAACAAGAAGTATTGCAAGTGATTGTAGATGGGAATGATGAGTTACCTATTTTCGTTACTCAAACACAAGAGCAGCTGCTATGTATCAGCTACCTGTTTAACGAAAGTGAAGTCAAAGCTGAATTACGAAATGAATTAAATGAAGCACTTTTAAAGCTGAATGTTCCAATCCCTTTAAGTGCTTTTGCCAAAATTGACGATCAATACGCCATTTTTGGAGCCCTTGCTGTCAGCTCATCTTTTGATGAAGTTACACATGAGTTGGTGACGCTGGCAGACAATGCAATTGATGCATTGGATGCCGTCACAGCTTATTTAAACGAATAATGGTGGAGTAAGAATTATGAGTATTTTAAAGAAATTATTTACTGCGGTACGTGGTGGTGCAAGAGAAGTTGGTGAATCAATCGTTGATGCAAACGGCATACGCATTTTTGAGCAAGAAATTGCTGACGCACAAAATGCATTGCAAAAAGCCAAAAAAAGCCTGACTGAAGTCATGGCAAAAGAAATGCAAACCAAACGTAAAATCAGTGCATTGAATGACAGTATTGCTGAGCATGAAGCTTATGCAGGCCAAGCGCTTGAAAAAGGTAATGAAGCCTTAGCGCTAGAAATAGCTGAAAAAATAGGTGATTTTGAAACAGAAAAAGCCGAGCATGATCAAGTATTAGCCGGTTTCAGCAATCATATTGTAGCTTTAAAACAACAAGTTAAAGATGCTGAAAAATCGATCAAAGAAAACCAACGACAGCTCACTATGGTTAAAACCACAGAAAGCGTCCAAAAGGCAACAATGGCGGTCAACAGCACGCTTAATACCAATGAGTCGTCAATGACTAATGCTCGTCAGTCACTTGAGCGTATTAAACAGCGCCAGCAAGATCGTCAAGACCAACTTGGTGCAGCAAAGCAACTTGAAGCGGCAACCAATGGCGATGATTTAAAAGCTAAACTAGCCGAAGCTGGAATTGGTGAGCAAAACCAAAAAAGTAGCGATATTCTTGCTCGCATCAAAGCCAAACAAGCGCAATAAGCTTATAGCGTTAACTAAAAGGAGGCTAAGCCTCCTTTTTTGTCTACCAACTTTAACAAACAGGTGAATTATGTTTGGTTTTTTTAAATCTAAAAAGCCGGTTGAGCGCCAACTCACTCACGCTAGTCAGTTAAAAACCGGTGATATGCTGACCTTAATTGATTCTTTTGCATACCCTAGCTGGCTAAAAGGACAGACTTTAAAAGTAACAGATGTTCAAACATATCAATATCAGCACAGTGCTGAGTACGAATTCGTTTTAGAAAGCGAATCTGGTCAAGTAGTTTTTTTACAGATTGAACGCGAAGATGGCGAGGAGTTTGCAAATTTTTCGATTAAAATCCAACGTGATGACGTGGATGCAATTTTCACACTCGATGAGTTTGCCCGTATATTTGATGAAGAAACATTAACTCACATTACAACGGCAACAACACCTGAAGCCTTTGAACGCTTTTTAGCATCGTCATATAAGCAATCTGAAGCACCTTATGTCTGTTATTTTCACAATAAAGATTACCGGCAATTATCACTGCCTCGCTATCAAGACGAAAGCGGTGAGCCCTGCGAGGTGATCAGCTTGGCCTCCGATGATGAAAACCACAGTCTTAATATCGAAATCTGGGAAGGGGGTGAGACAGAAGTATCGCTGACTTTAAGCCGTCCGATTAGTGACATTGTCGACTTGTTTCCAGGTCATGCATCGTGACAGATAAACAGGCAAAATGGCAACGCCAAGAGCAAGCTGTCCGTGCCACACAAATGGCGTTTGATTTAAGCAGCGAAGTACAAAAAAGCATAAAAAAGCAAGCTATTGACGAAGAACTGACCCCCTCTGATATGATCAGAAAAATTCTTGCTTTAGATGTTAAATCTAAAAAAACACGTCAAAGATTATCGTTTAATTTAAGCGATGAAGAAATTATACAACTGGCACAACGTTTTAATGTTGACCCTGATGATAAGCGAGCAGTAAAACAACAAGTTGCAGACTTGCTAATTCAACATACAAAGCCCACAAGTTAACAACTAGCACTTTGCTGTTAATAAAAACCTGACTTCATATCAGGTTTTTTTATGCCTATCAAACTTAGAAATGATTGTTCAAGCAACATATCCAGCACCTAATAACACATGCAAAGCACTATCAGAGTAAACAATATAAATATAGATAAAAGCGAT
>NZ_AQHJ01000031.1 GCF_014925405.1 Pseudoalteromonas ulvae UL12 | reverse complement strand
GACATCGCCAGGCTCCTATTAAGAAAAGCCCGACTCATTGAGTCGGGCTTTTTGCTGTCTGGTGTTTAAACTCACTTTTAGTATTCACTCTACCCCTTTGAACTTTGTATAGTGTTTTTAGTTCTGTTCAATTTTTATTTTACTCATTTCATCATTATTTCTTCAATCTTTTAAGAATTTAGATAATAGATTGCGATTTATATTACCCTGTATATAATCACAGTTATCTTTACTGTATGGAAATCCAGTGTATGCGACCACTTACAAATCGTCAGGCTCAAATACTTGAGCTTATAAAGGTATTTATTAAAGATACAGGTATGCCACCGACTCGAGCAGAGATTGCCAATACGCTAGGTTTTAAAAGCGCAAATGCAGCTGAAGAGCACTTGAAAGCCCTTTCAAAAAAAGGCTTTATCGAAATGGTACCAGGTGCAAGCAGGGGCTTAAGACTAGTTGAAGAAGAAGAACCGGAACAATTAGGTTTGCCATTAATTGGCAAAGTTGCTGCAGGTGAACCTATTTTGGCTCAAGAGCATGTCGAAAGCCACTATCAAGTCGATCCCATGTTATTTAAACCTGCGGCAGATTTTCTGCTCAGGGTGAATGGCATGAGTATGAAAGATATTGGTATTATGGATGGTGATCTTTTAGCTGTTCATCGATGTGCCGTTGCGCGTAATGGACAGGTTGTTGTTGCTCGTGTAGGTGAAGATGTTACGGTTAAGCGATTTGAGCAAAGAGGTAAAAAAGTTTTCCTTCATGCTGAAAATGATGACTTCAATCCTATTGTTGTTGATTTGTCGGAAGAATCTCTTGATATTGAAGGACTTGCTGTTGGTGTAATCCGAAATGCTGATTGGATGTAAAATTTTTGTTAAATTTTGATATTGTTAGTTATTACAACTAACATATTGATTAATATCTTTTTATTTTAGTGCGCTTGCCGCACTTTCTTTTTTATAGTTAAAAATCCCCTCTCCTTTCTTGCTTAACACACTATCCTTGACTAGTTTTCAATTACGGTTGGTTGAAAAATCAACTTTTGGATTCTAATTAATAATAATAATGAAGAAATTACTCGTTGTGCTTAAATTTCTTCACTAAAGGAGTGTGCTATGGGTAAGGTCTTTATGTCCTTGCTCGTTATGTTCGTTTTGCCATCGTTTGTATTTGCCCAAAGCAACTATAATATGACGACCGGCGTGACTGACATCAGCGAGAATGTTTATAACCTACATATGACAATTTTTATAATTTGCTGTGTGATAGGTGTGATTGTTTTCTCTATTATGTTTTGGGCTTTGTTCCATCATCGAAAGTCAAAAGGTGTTACCGCTTCACAATTTCATGAAAGCACCAAAGTCGAAATCTTGTGGACAGCTATTCCATTTGTAATTTTGATTTTAATGGCTATTCCCGCTACAAAAACTTTGATAGCGATGGAAGATACGACAAAAGCAGATCTCACCATTAAGATTACGGGTTCACAATGGAAATGGCATTATGAATATCTTGAACACGATTTAAATTTTTACTCCATCCTATCTACACCTCAAGAGCAGATCAAAAATCAAAAAGATAAAACAGAAAATTACCTCCTCGAAGTTGATAAGCCTCTTATTATCCCTACAAATCGTAAAGTTCGTTTCCTCATGACATCTGATGATGTCATTCATTCTTGGTGGGTGCCGGACTTTGCGGTAAAAAAAGATGCTAATCCTGGATTTATTAATGAAGCTTGGACAAGAGTCAACGAAACGGGTATTTATCGAGGTCAATGTGCTGAACTTTGCGGTAAAGATCATGGCTTTATGCCTATCGTTGTTGAGGCTGTTACTCCTGAATCTTTTGAGTCTTGGCTTATCAATACCAAGAATGAAAGCGAACAGGCTGCTCAAGCTGATAGGCAACTATTAGATCAAACTTTATCTGAAGATGAGTTGATGACCTTAGGCGAACAAGTTTATGTAGCTAGTTGTGCAGCTTGCCATCAAGTGACAGGTTTAGGGTTAGGTGGCGTTTTCCCTGCATTGAAAGATAGCCCTATTGCAAAGGGTGAAATAAATGATCACATCGATATTGTATTGCACGGTAAGCCTGGCACAGCGATGCAAGCTTATGTAAAGCAACTTTCTTTAAAACAATTAGCTGCTGTTATTACCTATGAACGAAATGCTTGGGGTAATAACACTGGTGATCTCGTTCAACCGAGTGATGTTAAGAATAGAATGAAGGAAGAATAATAATATGACAACTCTGACTCACGATCATTCAGAATCTCATTCTGTTCCAAAAGGTATAAAGCGTTGGTTATTTACCACAAACCATAAAGATATTGGTTCATTGTATTTGATATTTTCACTAATCATGTTTCTAGTCGGTGGGGGCATGGCGATGGTGATTCGAGCTGAGCTGTTTCAGCCCGGATTACAATTAGTTGAACCTGATTTTTTTAATCAGATGACGACGGTACATGGATTGATTATGGTATTTGGTGCTGTTATGCCTGCTTTTACAGGTTTAGCTAACTGGATGGTGCCTATGATGATAGGGGCGCCAGATATGGCACTACCCAGAATGAATAACTGGAGTTTTTGGATTTTACCTTTTGCATTTTCAATTTTGTTAATGTCGCTATTTATGGAAGGTGGAGGCCCTAATTTTGGTTGGACTTTTTATGCACCTTTGTCGACCACTTATAGTAACGATAGTACAGCTTTTTTTGTGTTTGCTGTTCATATAATGGGAATAAGCTCCATTATGGGGGCAATTAACGTCATTGTTACCATCGTAAATTTACGAGCGCCAGGCATGACTTGGATGAAACTCCCTCTATTTGTGTGGACTTGGTTGATCACCGCGTTTTTATTAATCGCTGTGATGCCCGTTTTGGCGGGTGCTGTAACTATGGTTCTGACCGATAAGTATTTTGGTACCAGCTTCTTTAACGCGATGGGAGGTGGTGATCCGGTTATGTTCCAACATATCTTCTGGTTCTTTGGTCATCCAGAAGTATACATTATGATTTTGCCAGCGTTTGGGATCATTTCTTCGATTGTACCGACATTTTCTAGGAAGCCTTTATTTGGCTATGCCTCTATGGTTTATGCAACTGCTTCAATCGCATTTTTGTCTTTTATTGTTTGGGCGCACCATATGTTCACTACAGGTATGCCCTTAGCTGGTGAGTTATTCTTTATGTACAGCACTATGCTGATATCAGTACCGACAGGTGTTAAGGTCTTCAACTGGGTCGCAACAATGTGGCGAGGCTCGATAAGCTTTGAAATACCGATGCTTTTTAGTATCGCATTTATTGTGTTGTTCACTATAGGAGGGTTTTCTGGTTTGATGCTGGCCATCACTCCGGCAGATTTCCAATATCATGATACTTATTTTGTAGTGGCTCATTTTCATTACGTACTGGTGACTGGGGCGGTCTTTTCTATTATGGCTGCAGCGTATTATTGGCTACCTAAATGGACTGGCAACATGTATCACCAAGGGTGGGCGCAAGCGCATTTTTGGCTATCTCTCATAAGTGTCAATGTATTGTTCTTTCCTATGCATTTTGTTGGTTTAGCCGGTATGCCACGACGTATTCCTGATTATGCTCTTCAGTTTGCTGATTTTAATGCAATCATTAGTATTGGTGGTTTTGCGTTTGGTTTATCACAACTGCTGTTTGTGTGGGTTGTCATTAAATGTATTAAAGGTGGCGAAAAAGCTACATCACGGGTGTGGGAAGGTGCACAAGGGCTTGAGTGGGAAGTTCCTTCACCAGCTCCATACCATACTTTTGAAACCCCTCCGGTGATAAAATAATGGCTTCTTTACACCAAAAGCTGTTAACAAAATTACTTGTCACATGTGCAGGAATGTTTGCATTTGCATTTGCACTTGTTCCTTTATATGACGTGTTTTGTGACATTACTGGTCTAAACGGCAAACCTTCTTTAGAAGAAGCAGAGCAAAGTACAACAGTGGATAGCGAGCGATTAGTTGATGTGGGTTTTATTACTCATATTCAGGGAGCGGCACCATTTAAGGTATCGGCAGAAGCTCAGCGAGTAACTGTTCAGCCTGGTGCGATGCATAAGATTGTTTTTAAAGCTAAGAATATGAGTGATACAGATAGAATATTGCAAGCTGTACCCTCTGTCTCTCCTGGCTTAGCCGCTAAATATCTCCATAAAATAGAGTGCTTTTGTTTTAATCAGCAACCTTTGTCTGCAGGTGAAGTCGCTGATCTTCCACTTATGTTTTATGTTGATACTGCACTTCCTCTCAAATTTGAAGAAATAACTTTATCCTATACTGTTTTTGATATCAGTGAGCAAATTCAGCAAGCAGTAACTGCCTCAACTAAGGAGACTGTGAATGAAACAAGAATATGAAACATATTATGTCCCAGCACAAAGTCGCTGGCCTATCGTCGGTGCATTTGGGATGTTTTTTATCGCTGTGGGGGCTGCGAGTACGGTTATTAACTCGACCAAAGAAGAGTCAACAGGGCTAACACATTACCTACTTTATGTAGGTATTGCGACTATCATTTATATGCTTTATGGCTGGTTCAAAAATGTAATAGAAGAATCTGCATCGGGGCTTTATTCGAAACAAATGGATCGCTCTTTCCGACAAGGTATGAGCTGGTTCATTTTTTCTGAAGTGATGTTTTTCGCTGCATTTTTTGGTGCTTTATTTTATGCCAGAGTGCTTTCGGTTCCTTGGCTTGGAGGGGCAAGTAACAATGCGATGACTCATGAATTACTTTGGCCTGCTTTTGATGCTGTTTGGCCTTTGCTTACGACACCTTCAGGGGAAACTACCCAAGCAATGCCGTGGACTGGCTTACCATTAATTAATACGGTTATCTTATTAACATCATCCGTGACAATTCATTTTGCGCATCAAGCCTTAGAGAAAGATAACCGCTCACAATTAAAGCTTTTTTTGGCATTAACGGTTGTGTTGGGGATTATTTTTGTTGGTTTGCAAATCGAAGAGTATGTTCATGCATATCAAGATTTGGGACTGACTCTTGATGCTGGGATTTATGGAAATACCTTCTTTTTGTTGACGGGTTTTCACGGCATGCACGTAACACTGGGCAGTCTGATCTTACTGATCGTGTTATTACGCATCTTTAAGGGGCATTTCACATCTGAGAATCATTTTGCTTTTCAAGCTGCTGCTTGGTATTGGCATTTTGTAGATGTAGTGTGGCTGTGTTTGTTTGTATTTGTTTATGTTTTATAAACGGATTTTGGTTTGGAGTGATCCAGCCAAAAGCCATAGCAATTAAAATACAGAGTAAAACTAAGACGGAGATAAGTACTCGTCGACCCAAATACTGAGACATTGAAGGGGCTTTTGGGTCGGCTCGCATCATAATTAGTAATGCTTTAAACAAACTAAAAAGAATAAACAATAATAATAAAATAATAATTAGCTTAATTACCATGGGCTTTCCAAAGGTGTTTATGGATATAAGATTACAGCATCAGTCGTTTCACTTCTCATTTATAGCACTATTAATCACCTTATTAATAGCCTTATCTTGTGGCGGTCTTGCAAGGTGGCAATATCACCGCGCAATCGAAAAGCAGCAATCGTTAAGTTACCTTGCAGATAAAGCAAGTTTGGGCGAGTTACAGTTGGCTGAAGCGTTGTTGATGCCTGACGAATGGAATAAAACAGGAGTTATCGTTCATCTTAAAGGGGTTATCGAAAAGCACAAATACTGGCTGTTAGATAATAAAGTACTTAATGGTCGGGTTGGGTATGATGTTTTGATAATTGTTAAAGTTGCAAATGAACCTCGTGGCTTAATTGTAAATTTAGGATGGATCCCAGCTAGCGATGAGCGAAATTTTTTACCTGCTGTTAGTTTTGCAGATACTGAAATTAATATTAAAGCTCAAATTAAAGATGGAGACCTTGCTGGCTTCTATCTAGCCCATGAAGAAGAGAAATCATCAAGCTGGCCAAAAAGAATTCAATATATTGATATTGATAAATTGGCAAGACAATCAGCTGAATCTTTATTGCCATTTATGGCGTACTCAAAAGACTCAATTTTAGATATTCAACCACATTACGAGCCAGTAGTCATGACACCACAAAAGCATAAAGCGTACGCTTTACAGTGGGGGTTAATTGGCATAGCAGCTGTTGTTGTATTTGTTTTTGCGTCAAAAGTAAGGGGGAATCATGAGTAGAAAAATGGTCGTGAGTTTATTTTTGGTTTGTTTTATTACTCCTTTAATCAGTGCTTATTTGTTTCTTCAAAGTAATTGGAGCCCAAATACAACGGTCAACAATGGCCTTTTAGTGACAGAGAATATAATCATTACTGATTGGCAGACTCCGGAGCGGAGGCTTTGGTCCATCGCTGTTATGGCTCCTAATGGATGCTTGGGTATGTGCATTGCAACGATTGAATCAGTTAACAAAGTTCATTTAGCTTTAGGAAAGCATAATGAGCATGTAGGTGTCGTTTTATTGAGTGAGACAGAGGCAGCATTCAATAAGACTGAAATTGTCAAAACACAATTAAATCGCTTAAGTGAAGATTCTATTTATTTGGTGGATCACATGGGGCTAATTGTTTTGGAGTATCCATTATCAAGTGATATTAGTGAAGAAATAGTATTTAAAGGGCTGCTAACAGATATAAAAAAATTACTAAAATATGCTCGAAGTAGTTAAATAGGGATCATTAACATGATAAAAAAATATAAAAAATTAGTGTTGATTTGCTGTTTATTTTCAATATGTGTGGTGGGTTTAGGTGCATATACTCGTTTAAGTGATGCTGGTTTAGGGTGTCCGGACTGGCCTGGGTGTTATGGCTTTTTAAGTGTTCCACATCATGAGATTCATGCAGAGGTCGTAGCTGAAAATTTTCCAGGTATGGTGATTGAAACAGCCAAAGCGTGGAAAGAAATGATTCACCGATATTTTGCCGGGGCGTTAGGTCTTTTTATTTTATGTATTGCTGTTTGGGCAGCTTATATCAATAAAAGAGAATTAACGCCTCTTCGCTTGCCTATTTTTTTAGTGCTGCTGGTAATATTTCAAGCAACGTTAGGAATGCTGACTGTGACCATGCAATTACAACCATTAATTGTAATGGGTCACTTACTCGGAGGGTTTGCAATTTTTAGCCTCACAGGATTGCTTTATTTGAGGTTAACGGCTCAATCCATACCTGGAGGGGATGCTGGGGCGAGGCGTTTCCAGGGCTTATGTTTAATCTCTCTTTGGGTGTTGATAATACAAATCGCTTTAGGTGGATGGTTGGCTGCGAATTATGCTGCGCCTCATTGCGCAGATTTGCCATTATGTGGCCCAGATTCCTTGGTACGTTTTTCTTTTTCTGATGTATTTCATTTACCTCTTGAGCATAGTAACTACGAATATGGCGTATTGTCTGCCGATAGCAGGATGTCGATCCATTTGTTACATCGAATCTGGGCTGTCATTACCAGTGCGGTACTTTTAATTACTTTGTTTCAGTTATGGCGTAATTGCTATTCAAGAAAAATAAAGGATTGTGCTTTAACAGTTTTGATTGCATTAGGTGCTCAATTGTCTTTGGGAGTTTTGTTAATTATTTGGCAGTTCCCGCTCTCAATTGCGTTAGCACATAATATTATGGCTGCTTTTTTGCTCTTAAGTGTTGTCCGTTTATGTTATTACGTAAAATCACGTTGTTAGAAGGAAATGTCTGATGAATGCAATATCATATAGTGAAAAAATAAAAATAAACCTCTCTCAAGTGATTGGCACTGCACAAGATTATTTAGTGTTATGTAAAATAAAAGTGGTTGCTCTATTAGTGTTAACGGCCTTAGTTGGGGTTGCTTTAGCTCCTGAGTTAATGACTCAAAGAACCGTTATTCAACAATTCATGAGTTTATTTGGCATCGGTCTGCTTGCAAGTAGTGCGGCTGTTATCAATCATGTGGTTGATAGTGGTATTGATAGTAAGATGGCGAGAACCCGCCATCGACCTTTGGTTAAAGGGCGAGTATCTGAAACTCATGCAGTGATCTTTTCATTACTAATAGGTTGTCTTGGTTTTATTGTTTTATGTGTTTTTTCGAATTTACTGGCGGCAGTGTTAACTTTGTTGGCATTAGTTGGGTATGCGTTTGTTTATACAATGTTTTTAAAACGCGCCACGCCACAAAATATTGTCATAGGGGGATTAGCTGGAGCTATGCCGCCTTTGTTAGGCTGGGTATCTGAAACTGGGCAGTTAGCGGCTGAACCTTGGTTGCTTGTCATGATTATTTTCACTTGGACCCCACCTCATTTTTGGGCATTAGCAATCCATCGTAAAGATGATTATGCCAGAGCGAAAATTCCTATGTTGCCAGTCACTCATGGAATTGATTTTTGCAAAACATGTGTGCTGCTTTATTCAGTCTTACTCGGTGTGGTGTGTGTTATTCCGTATTTAATCGGTATGTCGGGCTGGTTGTATTTGGTTATATCTGTGATGTTGAACGGGGTGTTTATTTATAAAGCAATTCAATTAAAATGGTACGCCAATCAAGGGACTGCAATGAACTTATTTAAATATTCTATTGTGCAATTGATGTTACTATTTATAGGTTTATTTTTAGATAAATGGTTCCTTTAATGAAAAAAATTGCTTTATTAATTACTTTATTTATTTTGCTTATTGGCTGTAAAGAAGAAGCTATCGACACGGATGCCCTCGTTTATGAGGAAGCGCGAAAGCTTAAACCTTTTACTTTGATAAACAAAAATAACGAAAAAATCGATAATAACGCCTTCACAGGTGGGTGGAACTTATTGTTTTTAGGTTATACCAGCTGTCCTGATATCTGCCCTATGACGCTGTCTAAATTAAAATCTGTAAAGTCATCTTTGCAAGCAGATTATAATATTAAAGTGTGGTTAATATCTGTTGATCCAGCGCGGGATACAGCAGAAAAATTACTCCAATATACCAATTATTTTGATCCTGAATTTATTGGCGCAACCGCGGGGCATAAAGACCTTTTTCCATTTGTGAGAGATCTTGGTTTGATGTATGCGATGGCCGATGAAAATAGGGATAATTATAGTGTCGATCATAGCGCATCCATTGCGTTGGTCTCGCCTCAGGGAGAGTTAAAAGCGATATTTAAACCTGAATTCAAAGTAGGTAGTGCTCCAACGATTAATACAGCGTCCTTGATTGCTGATTTCAAAAAAATTGTAAAATAAATTAAGCAATTTCACATCTTTGTACTCCAGCTAGGGAAGGATATTTCTAGCTGGATTTTGTGTTCCTGTTCAGTGCTAATCTTCTAATTAAATTAAAAAAAGCATGCATAAATGTGGCAAATCGGTTAACTGCGGCTAAGCTTTTTATTAGATGATATACAAGGATTGAACATACATGTATCAGTTGCCAGAAGAGCTTGTCATTAACAATATCAACACCTTTCATCAGACCATAATTGGTTTGTTAAACGATGGTGGTGATATTGTGCTCGATATAAGCCAAGTTTCTCAAGCGGACACTGCTTCAGTACAAATGTTGTGTGCTCTTCAGAAGCACTTACTCTCTACAGATCATCACATTCAATGGCATGGTAATAGTAAAGCATTACTATCCTCAGCTAAGACCCTTGGGGTAAATGAGTTTTTATCACTTGAACACGTATAAATGAGGTCGATATGAAAAAAATCTTGGCAGTCGATGATTCTGCGTCAATGCGTCAGATGGTTGGCTTTACTTTAAAAAAAGCAGGTTTCGATGTAACCGAAGCTAAAGATGGAAGTGAAGCATTAGCGATAGCTAAGCAAAATTCATTTGATGCGATCATTTCTGACGTCAATATGCCGATTATGGACGGCATAACCCTGATCCGAGAGCTAAGAGGCTTACCAGAATATAAATTTACCCCGATGTTAATGTTGACCACCGAATCAGGTTTAGACAAAAAAACAGAAGGCAAAGCTGCTGGAGCCACAGGTTGGATAGTCAAACCATTTAATCCCGAGCAGTTGTTGGCGGTTATCAAGAAAGTAATACGTTAACGTTAACAAGGAGATGTTATGAGTATCGATCTCAGTCAATTTTTTGAGGTTTTTTTTGAAGAAAGCTTCGAAGGGTTAGATACCATGGAGTCAGAGCTGTTAAACCTGCAGCCAGGAGATCTAGACTCAGAAACCATTAACACTATTTTTAGAGCCGCTCATTCCATAAAAGGTGGAAGTGGTACGTTTGGTTTTTCTTCTGTTGCCGACTTCACTCATGTTCTTGAAACTTTATTAGATCAAATACGCGATGGCCGGCGTGCATTAGAGCCTGATCATGTGAATTTGCTTTTGCAATCAGTTGATTGCCTTCGTTTGCTTTTATCAGCCTTGCAGTTAGAGCAAGAACCAGACTTATCTCAATCGATTGCGTTAAGGCAAGAGTTCGAAAGAATTCTAAATAATGAGCAACCAGCAGCTCAGTCAGATACCCCGTCTTCACCTGCGCCAAAAGCCCAAGGTGGTCCTTCATCTGTAGATACATTTGAGATCATTTTTAAGCCGCTCCATCACCTGTTCAAGACAGGAAATGAACCGCTATTCATGATTACTGAGCTATCTGAGCTAGGTCAACTTGATGTAAAAGTGAACCTTGATGGGATTGCAGATATAAATGACATGCAGCCTGATGATTGTTATTTAGCATGGACATTTTATTTAGAGACAACTGAGTCTGAAAGTAGGATAAAAGAGGTTTTTGAGTGGGTTGAAGATGATGCAGAAATTACTATCACTGTTTGTGGAGGGTTGTTTGAAGAAGATGATGAGTTGATAGCTGCACCTCCTGAATCAGAAACTAATAGCAAGCCAGAGCCAGCTGTAAAAGTTGAACAGAGCAAAGCGGTCAAATCAGAATCTGAAACAGCTAAGCCTGTAGCAAAAGCCGCAGAATCTACTTCAATTCGAGTCAGCATTGATAAAGTTGATTCGTTGATCAATATGGTTGGTGAGCTTGTAATAACACAAGCCATGTTAACTCAGCTTGGTGAGGGTGAGATAACAGATAACAAATTAATGGCACTCCAAGAAGGATTAGCGCAACTTGCACACAACACTAGAGATTTACAAGAAAGTGTTATGCGGATCCGGATGCTTCCAATTAGCTTTGTTTTCAGCCGTTTCCCGCGGTTAGTTCGAGATACATCGCAAAAATTAGGCAAACAAGTTGAGCTTAAATTACTGGGTGAGCAAACTGAATTAGATAAAACAGTGATGGAGAAAATTTCTGACCCTATGGTTCATTTAGTTAGAAATTCTCTCGATCATGGTTTAGAAAGACCAGATGTACGTGAAGAGGCAGGTAAAGATCCTGTCGGGAAAGTCACACTCAATGCATTCCATCAAGGCGGCAATATTGTTATTGAGATAATGGATGATGGAAATGGCCTAAATACACAGAAAATCCGCAGCAAAGCGTTACAGAATGGTTTAATTTCTGAAACTGATGATCTTAGCGACGACAAAATTAACGAACTCATTTTCATGCCTGGCTTTTCTACAGCTGATGAAGTGAGTGATATTTCTGGGCGTGGTGTTGGGATGGACGTCGTCCGAAGGAATATTCAAGCTTTAAATGGATCAATTGAAGTGACTTCCGAGCAAGGGGTTGGCTCAACATTCACCATTCGTTTACCGTTAACTTTGGCTATCTTGGATGGTCAACTCGTCACTGTTGGTCAGCACACTTATATTATCCCTCTTATTTCCATTGTCGAATCTCTGCAAGTTGATATCAAAAAAGTAAACAGTGTGGGTGGTGGTTTAGATGTGCTTAGGCTTCGCGATGAATATGTGCCTATTTTACGTCTTTATCAAATATTTAATCACCGTGGGGCCATCGAAGATTTAGAAAAAGGGCTGCTTGTTGTTGTTGAAAGCGATAACCAAAAAGTGGGCTTGTTAGTTGATGATCTTTTAGCCCAACAGCAGGTTGTTATTAAAAGCTTAGAAGCCAACTACCAAAAGGTCGAAGGGGTATCAGGTGCCACTATTTTGGGTGATGGCAGAGTGTCATTAATCGTTGATATTACAGGCCTTATAAAACTTGCAGGGTTAAAAAAAGCAGGACGGCAAGAGTTAGTGATTGATGGCTTGGAGGCGCATTAAATGGATGATTCTACTTTAGAGTCGGATGCATTATCAGAAGAAGATACATCTATTCGTCAGTTTCTGACTTTCATAATGGATGAAGAAGAATATGGTGTGGATATCTTAACTGTGCAAGAAATAAGAGGGTGGGAAGAAATCACAACCATTCCAAACTCTCCTCGTTATGTAAAAGGGGCGATTAATTTGAGGGGGACAATAGTCCCTATCATCGACTTGCGACTGCGATTTGGCTTGAAAGTCGCAGATTACGGCCCGTTGACTGTCGTAATTGTTGTAAAGGTTGAGCTTGCGCAAGGATCAAAGATTATGGGGCTAGTGGTTGATGCAGTATCAGATGTTTACAGTATTGCGGAAGAACAAGCAACTGACGTGCCTGACATTAACAGAAGCGACAATGCAGAGTTTGTCCATGGGTTAGTGAATGTCGGGGAAAAAATGGTGGTACTACTTAAGTTAGAGCGTGTACTAAACCTCAGACATGAAACAGAACAAGAAGTTGTTATTAATTAGTTGATCTTTGCACAAGGGGGCAAGATGGAAACTGTCAATTCAAAGGCTAAAGTGTTGAACAAACTGCTTATTGCGACCTCGGTTGTACTGATCTCGTTCATTGTGAGTTTGCAACTAGCAGGGGTGGAAATGGGGCAATATTCCATAATTGCAATACTTGTATTTGGTATTGCTACTATTGGGGCGATGGCTTTTTTATACAAAGCAGTAGAGCAAATTGCTGATAAACTCAATGTGATTGAGGAAGCACTTCCGCTGCTACAAGAGAAAAATTTTGATGCGTTGATAGAACTGAATCAGAGTGTATTTCCAGCTTTTTTCAAAACCATAAAATCATTAATTAAAGTACCGGTTACGACATCAACTGATTCGCAAGCATCTGTTGAAAGCTTATTAAAAGCCTTAGATGTCTGCCAGGCAAATGTAATGTTGGCCGATAGCGACTGCACAATTACCTATGTTAATAAGTCCGTTGTCAGCATGTTGCAAAGTAATGAAAGCCAATTAAGAACAGCCGTTCCGAGTTTAAATGTTGCGTCACTGGTAGGCACGTGTGTGGATCAATTCCATAAAACACCAAGCCATCAAAGAGGTTTATTACAATCTCTACAACAACCTTATAAAACCAAACTTGAATTATCAGGCCTTACCTTTAGCTTAATCGCGACACCATTGTTTTCTGATGCAGGAGAGCGTTTAGGAACTGTAGTTGAATGGAAAGATCTCACTGAAGAGGTTGCCGCTCAAAATAGAGAGCAAGAATTACTCGCAAAAAGTGCAAGAATTTCAAGTGCTTTAGATGTATGCCAAGCAAATGTGATGATGGCCGACAACGACTTAAATATTGTATATATAAACCGAGCGGTAGAAGAAATGCTTCGGGGGAATCAAGACCAACTAAGAACAGTTCTGCCTAAATTTGATATCGACAATGTGATTGGTACCTGTATTGATGATTTTCATGTAAATCCTGCACATCAACGTGGTTTGCTTAAATCACTCAATGCTGTTTACAGAACGGACATCAAAGTTGCAGGCTTTACTTTTGGTTTAATTGCAACACCTGTCTTTGACGATGACGGTAACCGTTTGGGTACTGTGGTTGAGTGGGATGATAAAACAGATCGGCTAGAAGCGGAATTATTAGCCAAAGAAGAAGCTGCTAATAATGCGCGTATTGCCAGTGCACTTAAAGTGTGTAAAGCCAATGTTATGATGGCAGATGCAGATTTGAACATTGTTTATACCAATGATGCTGTCATTGAGATGTTAAGTTCGAATGAAGCTCAGCTTCATTCGGTGTTACCGAAATTTAGTGTTGCCAACTTGATTGGTACCTGTGTTGATGATTTTCATAAAAATCCGAGTCACCAGCGTGCCATGCTTGATAAGTTAACCTCGACATATACAACCAATTTAGAATTAGCTGGCTTCACTTTTGGTCTTACTGCAACACCCGTATTTTCGGATGATGGTGAGCGCTTAGGGACGGTGGTTGAATGGGAAGATAAAACTGAGCGTTTAGCACAAGAAAAAGAAGCTAGAGAAATAGCGGAAGAAAACTTACGAGTAAGACAAGCACTTGACACCGTAGCGACAAATACAATGATCGCTGATGCAACAAATACGATTGTCTATATGAATAATGCAGTCTTAAGTATGATGCAAAATGCTGAAAGTGACCTTAAGAAAGACTTACCTAACTTCGATAGTCGAAAACTGTTAAATGCAAATATCGACCAATTCCATAAAAACCCAGCTCATCAGCAAGGCATGTTAGATAAATTAAAAACCACGTACAAGACAGAAATACAAGTTGGAGGGCGTACCTTTGGCTTAATTGCAAATCCAATTGTTTCTGATGAAGATGTGCGCATTGGCACTGTAGTTGAGTGGGTCGATCGTACCGAGGAGGTCGGCATTGAGCGTGAAATAGCTGAGCTAATCTCAGCAGCAGGAGAAGGCGACCTCAATGCTCGCATAGAAGAGCAAGGCAAAAAAGGGTTTGCGTTAAATCTTGCGCAAGGGCTGAATAGCTTAGTTGATATCGTCGATGATGCAGTCTCTGAAACTGCAAGAATGCTCGATTCTATGGCTCATGGGGATTTAACTCAACGCATCGAAAAAGAATACAAGGGCTCATTTGATAAGTTAAAACGAGATATAAATACAACTGCCGATAAGTTAACAGAAGTGATTGATAAAATTAATTCTTCTTCTAATTTAGTGGCAAGTGGTGCGGAGGAGATATCACAAGGAAATGCAGATTTAAGTCAACGTACCGAAGAGCAGGCTTCTTCTTTAGAAGAGACAGCTTCAAGTATGGAAGAAATGACCAGCACGGTAAGACAAAATGCAGATAATGCCAAAATTGCCAATGAATTAGCGGCAGATACTCGAGATAAAGCATTACAAGGCGGTGCGGTGGTTGAGCGCGCTGTTTCGAGTATGGCCGAGATCAATGAGTCGAGTAAAAAGATATCCGATATTATCGGTGTGATCGATGAAATCGCTTTCCAAACTAATTTACTTGCGCTGAACGCTGCGGTAGAAGCTGCAAGGGCCGGAGAGCAAGGTCGTGGTTTTGCGGTTGTTGCAGGTGAAGTCAGAAATCTAGCGCAGCGCTCTGCTGCTGCTGCAAAAGAAATAAAAGAGTTAATTAGAGACAGTGTGAGTAAAGTTGAAGATGGTACCATTTTAGTCAATGAGTCAGGCAGTACACTTCAAGAGATTGTAGCGGCCGTACAAAAAGTGACAGAAATGATAGGCGATATTTCAACCGCGTCTGAAGAACAAAGCTCGGGCATTGAAGAGGTCAATAAAGCGATTACGCAAATGGATGAGATGACTCAGCAAAATGCTGCATTGGTTGAACAAGCGTCTGCCGCAAGTGAGTCTATGTCAGAACAAGCGAAGGGAATGAGGCAGCTATTGAGCTTTTTCAATATAGTGGCTGGCAGTCCACTTAGCGTCGCTCAAAAAGCAGATTATCCAGTAGCCAAACCACAACGACCTGCTATTCCAAGCCGTTCAGCACGACTTAGTAGCCCTCCTGTTGGTGATAACTTTGTTGATTCTTCTGAGGAGTGGGAGGAGTTTTAATCTCTATGTAATGATAGGCCTACCCATGTGGTGGGCTTTTATTTCTTTATCTGTACAGAAAGGACCCTATTGTGGCGAAAGAATTTTTACTAACAGATGATGAATTTAAACAAATAGTCGCAATGGTCTATAAAGCATGTGGCATTGTACTTGGAGATCATAAGCGAGAGATGGTTTACTCGCGTTTAGCTAGACGAGTAAGGAAGCTCGGATTTGATTCTTTTTCGCGGTATTTAGGTTATTTGGACTCACACAAAGAAGAAGAGTTTAGTCACTTTATTAATTCAATTACGACTAACTTAACTTCATTCTTTCGTGAAAATCACCACTTTAAATTCTTAAGTGACACCATCATCCCTGAGTTAATTCAAAAAAATCAACAAACCAAACGAGTCAGGATATGGTCAGCAGGTTGCTCGACAGGAGAAGAGCCTTATTCCATTGCAATGACCCTAGCTGGGTTATTTCCAAGCAATTGGGATGTGAAAGTTTTAGCCACTGATTTGGACTCTAATGTGTTGCACAAAGCGAGTACGGGTGAATATTCAGCGTCATCGGTGACTGGGTTGGATAAGTCACATTTGGAGAATTTCTTTCTTCGCAGTAAGTCAGCAGATATCTACAAAGTTAAAGAGCAACTGAAAAGCAAAATTCATTTTAAACGCCTAAACTTATTACAAGAGTGGCCAATGAAAGGGCCTTTTGATCTGATTTTTTGTCGTAATGTGGTGATTTATTTTGATAAACCAACAAAAGAGAATTTATTTGAGCGTTACGCCGATATTCTTGTCCCTGATGGATATTTATTTTTAGGTCACTCTGAAAGTATGGGGAAAGAGCAAAAGCGATTCAAAAGTTTAGGCAAAACTATATATAGGAAGGTATGAGCTTGCACGAACATTTTAAACCCGTCTTATCAGGCTTCGAACATGTTAAACGATATTGGGATCGACAACGTGAGCGAGTGGTTGCAAAAATTTTGCCTGGAGAGTTTTATGTCACGAAGCAGGATGAAGTGATTTCGACGGTATTAGGCTCATGTATTTCAGCATGTATCTATGATTATAAAATGGGTATAGGTGGAATGAATCACTTTATGTTGCCAATCAAAAAAGGGCATGCTGATGATTTTGAAGATCCACTCAGTTGTCGTTATGGTAACTGGGCAATGGAATTTCTAATTAATGAAATTTTGAAAAATGGTGGTTGTCGAGACAATCTCAAAGTGAAGTTATTTGGTGGTGGCAAAATCATTAGTTCGATGACAGATGTTGGTGAAGGGAACATTCGATTTGTCTCTGATTTTTTGAAACAAGAGGGTTTAAAAGTCGAATCTCATGATGTTGGAGGCCCGTGGCCACGTAAGGTGCTATTTAATCCGACCACAGGAAAAGCACAGGTTAAAAAATTACGAAGTATGCATAATGACACGATTAAAGAGCGAGAAATTCGTTACTTTAGCGAGATTGAGCAGCAGAAATCGCATACTGACATAGAGCTATTTTAGAGGTGAAAAGTATGATTCGAGTATTGATTGTTGATGACTCTCCTTTAATTCGGGCTTTAATGACACAAGTTCTTGATCAGGCCAACGATATTGAAGTGGTTGGCGCTGCAGAAGATCCGTTTCATGCAAGAGAATTAATTAAGTCTTTAAATCCGGATGTGCTCACTCTGGATGTTGAAATGCCAAAAATGGATGGCATTAGCTTTTTAAAAAACCTGATGCGTTTGAGGCCTATGCCGGTTGTGATGGTGTCTACTTTAACTCAAGAAGGTGCACCAACAACATTAGAGGCATTAGAGTTAGGTGCAATTGATTTTGTCGCTAAGCCAACTAAAAATGTGGCAGCAGAGCTTAATGCCTATGCTGAAATCCTTCACGATAAAATCCGTGCAGCAGCTAAAGCCAAAGTGAGGATTTACTCACAAACTCCATCTTCGACCCATGCGAATAAAGTCAGTTCGCCAGAAAGTTTAGAGTTTAAAGCAAATCATTTGGTTGCTATTGGTGCATCAACCGGGGGGACAGAAGCAATAAAAGAGGTATTAATTCGCTTACCAGCACATTTTGTACCTGTTGTTATTACGCAGCATATTCCTCCGGTGTTTAGTAAGTCATTTGCAGAAAGGATGGATAGAGTCGCAAAAATGACGGTAAAAGAAGCGGAAGATGGTGATGTGCTAAAAGCTGGTTTTGTTTATATTGCACCAGGTGATTTTCACTTGAGATTACAACCGCAAGGCTCAAAACTGGTTTGTCGGTTAGACAAAGGTGCGCCGATTAATCGACATCGGCCGGCTGTGGATGCGTTATTTGATTCTTTAGTTAATATTGCCCCTAAAAAAACAACTGCCATCATTTTAACTGGCATGGGAGCTGATGGAGCAAAGGGGTTGCTTCACTTAAAAGAAGCTGGCGCAACTACGTTTGCTCAAGATGAAAAAACATCGGTAGTATGGGGAATGCCCCGTGCTGCTGTTGAGCTTGGGGCTGCAGAAAAAACAGTGCCTTTAGAGCAGGTGGCCGATATTTTGATGCGTTCCATGATTAAACGTTAATTATTTTGTTCAGCAACCACGACCCATGGTTGTGAGAACCAATAATAACGCCCGTTTTTTCGCTTAGATGGGGCTGTGCAATTATAGCGTGTACGGCCTTTTCTGAGAGGTTTTAACGCTCTCACAGTGACGCTTTTATTATCTTCACTCCATATAAGATCAGCGCTATTCCCTCCAGATATAAAACACTGAAATTGATTTGGTGTAAAATCAAGCTCTGAAAAGTGCAGCGTTATGCTGGGCTTCAGTTCACTTGTCACCGAGTCGACCATAATTTTTTTACTTAAAGGAAAGGCCAGAGAATCTAACTTAGTCGTTAATGTACTGATATCGCTATAGTTCCCTGAAGCTGGATATCTAGGTAAGCGTGTAAAATCGTTAGTATGTGTAATCGCCCCTGAGTGTTGGCCAAATCCAATGAAGCCGATTTCTTCGACCAATTTTTGCAATTCTAAATTGAACTCACCATAAGGGTAGGCAAGATATTTAAAATTGTGCCCTGTTTCATCTGCGATTCGCTGTTCGGATGTAAGAATATCAGCTCGGATCCGTGCTAACCAATCAGCGTTAGACTCGCCAGGATGTTTATGATGCAAGTAATCATGAGACATACTGTGGTTGGCAATAGTGGCCCCCTTGTTAACTAAAACTCTTAATTGTTCCCAAGATATGATCTGCTGAACATTCTCATCTATCAGTTTGGGGTTTACAAAAATAGTATAAGGGAATTGATATTTTTCGAGTAAGGGAGCTGCTTGTTCATAGTTATTTTTAAAACCGTCGTCAAACGTAATTGCGACGGTTTTATCGCTGAGCTTCTTCTTTTCTTGTAGTGCTGCGATTAATTCGGGCAATGAGATGACGTCAAATTGATTGTTTTTAAGGTATAACAAGTGCTGCTCAAAATCAGATGCGCTAATACTCGTCACTTTTGGTAAAGTGTCGCTGACATGATGATATTGTAGAATAACAGCAGCAGTAGCATTGAGTGGTAATAGCAAAAGGGTCGCAATAATTGCATGGTAAAACTGTTTAAAACTGATTGGCAGCATCATAAAAGCCTGTTGTTTCTTGCTTGGCCAATGATCTTATCAAATATTAGTGTGCCACTGTTAGGATTAGTCGATACTGCGGTCATTGGGCATCTTGATAATAGTGCGTTTTTGGCAGGTGTGGCGCTGGGCTCGATGTTAATCAGTATTGCATTTTGGTTGGCTGGATTTTTGCGTATGAGCACGACTGGGCTGATTGCTCAGGCTTATGGTGCTAATGATGTAAAGCGTCAAATGCAAATCCTTAAACAAGGTTTGGTGATTGCTGTCGTATTGGGAATATTATTAATTTTATTGTTGCCCATGTTTCGGCTGCTTATTACTGAATTTTTTAAAGCCAGCCCAGATGCCATTGAGTATGCGCAAAGTTATGTAGCTATTAGGTTGTTTAGTGCGCCAGCCGCCTTGATGAATTTAGTGTTATTAGGTTGGATGCTCGGCATGCAATTTAGCAAAGGCCCTTTTTATTTGGTTTTAGTTACCAATATCACCAATATTATTTTAGATATTATCTTCGTAGTGGTATTCCAATGGCAAGTTGAGGGAGCTGCATTGGCATCTGCGATATCTGATTATCTGAGCTTATTCTTTGCATTATATTTAGCTAATCATGTCGCAAAGCAGCATGGTTATAGTCTCAAACTATCGTTTGCTATGCCGCTTTCGAATGTTTCTGCGTTGCTAAGAGCAAATGGAAATATCTTTTTTAGATCTCTATGTTTGCAACTCTGTTTTGGATTTATGACCTATTACGGTGGGGTGATGGGAGATCATTACTTGGCTGCTAATGCGGTGTTGTTGAATTTTTTAATGTTAGTGAGTTTCGCATTGGATGGAATTGCATATGCGGCAGAGTCAAAAGTAGGGCATGCTTGTGGGCAGAAAAATGTCAGAGAGATTCATAGTTGGGTTTGGGTCAGTGCTTGTTGGGGCATGATATTTGCTGTGATATATAGTGTGTTTTTTTCCGTTTTTGGCGCAAGTTTAATTGCTCTTTTAACCGATATTCCAGAAGTTAGATCTACAGCAACGTTGTATTTACCTTGGCTTATTGTACTCCCCATATTTGCTTCGATGAGTTTCATTTTTGATGGTGTATTTGTCGGGTTAATGAAAACGAAAGCCATGAGAGATTCAATGGCGATTTCTGCACTGGTGGGATTTGCTGCGGTTTTTTATACTTTCAAAGAGCATGGTAATGATGCGTTATGGGCTGCGATGAGTAGTTTTATGCTTTTAAGAGGGATAACACTTATGGTTGTTTATGCTTGTTTGTATCGACAGGATCGTTTATTGAAATGACTTGAGAAAAACGATTTGCAAATAGCCCTATATACCCATAAATCGCAAAAAATAATGCAGGGGCTAATAGTATGAGACCTGCAAGTTGATATAGGGGTTCTTCAAAATAGCCATACATGATAAACCCAGCCGAAAACACAAATAAGCACAGGCCAATCAAAAAGCGTTTCAAGCTAAGCTTGGGTGTATTACCCAAGCGATAAATACAATACTTAAAACGCACAAGTGAGCCGCTGGTGATTAATAATATGAGTGCTCGCCGTGATCATGATCGGTGATATCTCTGACGCCTTTAATTTCATCGAATTTTGCGAGCATTTCTTTTTCAATGCCATCTTTAAGCGTAACGTCAATCATTGAGCAGCCATTACATCCACCGCCAAATTGAAGGATTGCAATGCCATCTTGTGTTATTTCAACTAGGCTTACCTGACCACCATGATTGGCTAACTGTGGGTTAACTTCAGTGTCGATCATGTGCTGTACACGTTCAGCTAATGATGCACCATCAGACAACTTTTTCGCCTTTGCATTTGGTGCCTTTAGCGTCAGTTGTGAACCCATTTTGTCGGTCACAAAATCGATTTCAGCTTCACTTAAAAAAGGTGCGCTTTCAGCATCGACAACCGCGTTAAAACCATTAAATTCTAAGTGAATATCGGTGTCTTCGACTGCATCTGCTGGGCAGTATGAGACGCCACATTCGGCCTTTGATGTGCCAGGGTTGACCACGAAGACGCGGATATTTGTACCTTCAGCCTGATCGGCAAGAAGTTTTGCAAAGTGATTTTGAGCTGTTTCAGAAATTGTAATCATAAGAGACGGTATAGTTGACTAAAATACTCAGGTATCATACTCCGCTCATCTTGTTCTCGCTAGTACTCACCGAAAAAAGTTGGTAATAAAAATAAGCAGTGTTAGTTTTTAATCACCTCTAAAATTTTTAAATGACCTCCCTATGCGTTTGTTTCAATTTATTATTATAACGATAGCTAGCTTAGTAAATTGCTTGCATGCTAAGCCAATTGATTATTATTTTCCTGCTGATGTTGAGTTTAATCCTGCGATTCCCACACCTGATAAAGTATTAGGATATGAAGTAGGGCAGTGGCATGTTCGTCACGATCAGTTGGTGCAATATTTACATGTGTTAGCCAAGGCTAGTGATCGGATTAACATTCAAACCATAGGGTACAGTCATGAACAGCGCCCGTTACTGTTATTAACGGTATCTTCAGAAAATAAAATGGCCAATATTGAGCAAATACAGTCGGCTCATGTTAATCGTCTCAATATGAAAAACCCTGATAACTCAGGGCCTGCAGTTGTTTGGATGGGCTACAGTGTTCATGGTAATGAATCGTCTGGCAGTAATGCAGCGCTGTTGGTTGCTTATTATTTAGCTGCAGCAACAGGGCCTAAAATTGAACAGTTGTTAGATAATACGGTTATTTTACTCGATCCCTCTCTAAACCCAGATGGCTTAGCTCGTTTTGCTCAATGGGCTAACATGCACAAAGGGTCGGCACTCAATCCCGATCCAAATCATAAAGAGCATAATGAAGCGTGGCCAAGTGCAAGAACAAATCATTATTGGTTTGATTTAAACCGTGATTGGTTGTTACTTCAACATCCAGAATCTAAAGCGAGAATTGCTCAGTTTCATCAATGGAAACCCAATATTCTTACGGATTTCCATGAAATGGGGCCGCATAGTACCTTCTTTTTTCAGCCTGGGATCCCAAGTCGAAAGCATCCACTTACACCTGTTGAGAATGTGACCCTGACAGAAAACATCGCCCAATTTCATGCCAAAGCTCTGGATGAGCAAAAGTCATTGTATTTTACACAGGAAAGCTTTGATGACTTTTATTATGGAAAGGGATCAACTTATCCAGATATTAACGGCAGTGTGGGTATTTTATTTGAGCAAGCGAGCAGCAGAGGTCATCAACAAGATACGATCAATGGTTTGTTAACATTTCCACAAACCATAAAAAACCAGCTAGTGACATCTTTATCAACGTTTGATGCTGCCATTGTCAATAAAACCTCGCTGTTAAACTATCAAACAAGCTTTTATGCTAGTGCGTTAATTGAGGCAGATAATGACTCTTTCAATGGGTACGTTGTTGATGGGTCAGAAGATAGAAGTCGCACGCATGCTTTTCTCTCTATTTTAAAACAACATCAAATTAATGCTTATCCATTAACAAAAGAGTTGAAAGTTGATGGGCAAGTTTATCAGGCTTATACCAGTTACTATGTTCCATTTGAACAATCTCAATATCGCTTGATTAAGGCGATTTTCAGTGAACAAAAAACCTTTGAAGATAATACCTTCTATGATGTTTCTGGTTGGACATTAGCGCATGCCTTTAATTTACCATTCAGTGCGATTGATACAAAACGAGGCTTAAAAACGGCTGAGGCAGCGTGGTATTTAAAATCATCTGCACCAATTGAGCTTTTACCTAATAAATATGCATATGCCTTTGAGTGGAATGACTTTTTAGCACCTAAATTACTCAATGCGCTATTAGCTAAAGATATTAAAGTACGCGCAGCTCTTAAGCCTATGATAGCAAAGATTTCGACTGGTAATAAGCAACTAAATGCCGGCGCAATTGTGATCCCGGCAGGACTGCAAACAGCAAAAAATTGGTTTGAAGATTTGCAGCGTTTAGCCTCCGAGTTAGCGATACCTGTGATTGGAATTGAGTCTGGCTTAACGTCGAGTGGGATTGACTTAGGTTCTAGGCAGCTTGTGCCTATTCAAAAGCCTAAAGTCCTACTCATTGGCGGTAAAGGAACCAGCCAATATGAAGTTGGTGAGGTTTGGTATTATTTAGACAAACATGTTGGATTGGCACCGACGATAGTCGATTTGAATGATTTAGGTCGTATTGATTTGTCGGATTATAGCCATGTCATTCTTGCTGACGGACGCTATACAGGTGTTACGGAACCAGTAAAAAATACCATTCGTCAGTGGGTGAAACAAGGCGGAGTTATCTGGGGTCACAAAGGAGGAGCAAAGTATTTAGCACAAAATAAGCTGCTGCAAGCAAGTTATATTTCAAGCAAAGATATGGCTGATAATTTTAGTCATGAAGGCTTAACATATGGCGATAAGGACTCCTTGGCAGGTCAGCAACGCATTGCGGGCGCGATCTTCAATACCCATATAGATTTATCGCATCCATTAAGTTTTTCATTGCAACGTGACACATTACCGATGTTTAAAAACAGCACTTTTTTACTTGAGCCCATGGATGTGCCCTTTGTAAACATTGCTACGTATCAATCGGCGCCCTTATTGGCTGGTTTTGCAGATGATAGAAATGTAACAAAAATAGCTGGTGGACTTGCCGTGGTGGCGCACAACTACGGGCAAGGGCGAGTGATCGCGATGACTGATAACCCTGTTTTTCGCGGTTACTGGTATGGTACGAGTCGACTATTAAGTAATGCACTGTTTTTTGGGCATGCATTTAGCGCAAAACCAGAGTAACTCATTATCTAAATGGAGTAATGCAGGTCGCCCACACGCTGACATGGATTGCTCCAGCTTGTTTTAAACAATCAGCTGCAGAATTTATTGTTGCCCCCGTTGTGATGACATCATCGATAATGGTGATTTTTTTCCCTTGAAGGTTAGTTTCGCATTTAAAAGCTGATTTAAGGTTCTGCTTACGCTGCTTTTTAGTTAAGGTTGTTTGTGCTTGAGTGGCTTTATTTCGGGTTAAAAGCGTGTGTGAAATAAGATGCTTAGGTAGCAGAGGTTGCCACACTTGAGCCACTTGATTAAAACCTCGGTTTTTAAATCTGCTGGGATGCAAAGGTAAAACAACAAAATAATCAGGCCATTCAAACCCTTCTTGTTGAGTATACTCAGGCAATTTTTTTCTAATTAATTGAATCAAAGCTATTTTATAGTGGATTTGATCATGAAATTTCAATCCTCTTATCCAGTTCTCGACCGGTGGTTGATACCATGATAGGGCAAATAACGCATCGAAAGAGAGATTGTCAAATAACCTCGAAATATCGGGCCTATGGAGTAAATTCCCCGACTCAGGCAATAAAATTATCTCGATATCATTCAAGCAATGTGTACAAAGTTGCTGACTTTTTTGTAATTCATCATGGCAAAGTAGACATCGCGTTGGAAATAACCAATCAAAAAATCCTTGATACATCGACCATTCCTTTGTGATTCACAGTCATTTAAAATGGTGTTCTAACTATTAGCAAAGGCTCTTATAAATGCAAAAAGAATGTGTATTACTTCATGGTTGGGGTATGAATCAGGGGGTGTGGCATCAATTGCTTCCTAAGTTGGCAACTTTGAAATCTGACTATGTGTTTAAAGCCCTTGATTTACCTGGCTTTGGACAAAATGATTTTTTGCCAGAACCTTATACATTAGAAAACGTAGCAAAGAGTATTGTTAAAGAAATAACCGATCAAACATGTATTATTGCTTGGTCGCTTGGTGGACTCGTTGCGCTTTATATTGCTAAACATTGGCCTGAAAAAGTGTCGAAAATAGTTATGGTGGCATCGTCTCCTTATTTTACGCAACAAGATAACTGGCCTGGGATTAAAGTAGAGGTTTTAGATAATTTCGTCGTGCAATTACAGCGAAATACACAGAAAACCATAGAGCGTTTCCTAGCGATTCAAGCGCTTGGAAGTGAGCATGCAAAAGAAGATATTAAGGCTTTGAAGTTGAGTATTAATGATCACCCAGATCCTAACCCTATTGCATTACAAGCAGGCCTAAATATATTACTCAATGATGACTTAAGGAATGAGTTCTCGACCTTGTCCGTTCCTGTTTATGGTATTTTTGGTCGGTTAGATTCGCTTGTTCCCAAAGAGGCAATTAAATGCATGCATGATTTAAATCCCCGCTTCGAAAGCCAAATATTGAATAAAGCGTCGCATGCACCTTTTATTTCTCATTCGGATGAATTTATTACTGCATTGAAAAGGTATGTGTAACATCAGCTTAGCTTTAAAGCGTGAGTTTATACTTAGCTTCAGTATTATAAACTTTATTTTGTCTGTTTTTTGAGCGATAATGTAAAGTACACCCCATAGGTCATTTGGAGAGTTATTATGAATGTTAACTCCGCTTTTAATGCTGGTGTTCAAGGCCTAAACAAGGCGAGTCAAGGTGTCGAAAAAGCGTCTCTTGATATAAGCAGGGCTACTACTGAGTCACAGCAAGCTGAATCGCAAACCTTAAAAGCTGCACCTCCAGAAGCTGCAACAGGTCAAGCCCCTGCGCGTGTAGATGAAGCTGTAGTTAATTTAAGGGTTGAGCAATTTAATGCGCAAGCAAATACTCGTACCATTCAAACTGCAGATGAAGTACTCGGAACACTTATTGACGTTAGAGTTTAATTTTGAACATTGTTACCAGTTACCCCACGATTAATCTTAATACGGCGAATGTTCAAACAGAAGTCGCTAAAAAAGATAATCAAAATAGAGAACTGATTCCTCAAGCGAAAGAGCTTACCGCTATTTCACCTGAGGCGCGTTTGGTTGCGGATACAGAAAAAGCTAAAACACCGGGCTTGTCTGTTGCGTCTAATCAAGAGTCTCTAACTCCTGATAAAAATGAATCAAAAACAATTAATGGTAAGCAAGAGCAAAGCTCAGATCAAGGTGAGCAAAGTTCAGAGCAAGATAAAGAAGAGCAACAACAGCAAGCAAAGCAGCAAGTCCAGCAAGAGCTAGAGCAAAAAGAATTAGAGCAGATTAAGCAGCTTAAATCTCGAGATTTAGAAGTAAGAGCACATGAACAGGCCCATGCAGCTGTAGGTGGCAGTTACGCTGGTTCACCCAGTTATGAGTATGAAAAAGGCCCAGATGGTAATCGGTATGCAGTTGCAGGTGAAGTGCCAATAGATGTTTCTGAAGTGCCTAACGATCCTCAAGCTACTATTGAAAAAATGCAACAAGTTCAAGCTGCTGCATTGGCACCAGCAGAGCCCTCTTCTCAAGATCGTAAAGTGGCAGCGTTGGCAGCTCAAACACTGAGTAAAGCAACTAGTGAGCTCCTTCAGGAGCAAAATAAGGCCGAAGAATCAGAGAAGTCAACTGAAGAAACTTCAGAATCTGATCCAGAAGCTTCTGCAAATATTAAAGACGATAGCCAAAGCAGTTCAGCATCTCAGGTGAACAATTCATCAGAGAGTGTGAGTTTTTCAGCTGTTTTGGCTCAAGAAAAGATTCAGAGAGATCCGGCTATTGAACAGCGTGCAGAGCGCATTGCTAATCATTATTTATCTGCGACTGCACCACAACAAGCTTCACAGTTTGCTCGTCAGATTTAAACTTTATTCAATTGGCAGTAAGGTTCGATAATCTGTAATTCCTAAAAATTCCATAGTCTGCACGTGTTGTTTATTGCTATCAGGGTTAGCGACTGCAAGTAAGTGGGCGACACCAAATTCTTTTGCTGCCCGTAATATGGTCAGGCTATCATCAACAAACAATGTTCTGCTGGGGTCAAACTCGATTCTTTGTTGTAGTTGTTTCCAAAGCTCTTGATGTTCTTTTGAGATACCAAATTCGTGAGTAGAAATGAGTAGATCGAGATACGTGTCTATTTGTGTACGTTCAATTTTTAAACTTAAGCTATTTGGGTGGGCATTGGTGAGCATGACTAAATTTTTTCCAGCATTTTTCAGTGCAGTAAGAAATTCAGGAACATCTGGGCGAATACTTATCAAGTGCTGTATCTCGGCTTTTAGCTCAACAATCGGTAAGTTAAGTTCTTTTTGCCAGTAATCTAGGCAGTACCATTCTATTTGCCCTTCTACTTTTTGATATCTCTCAAACAGCTCTGCTTTTGCTTGTGTAAAACTGATGCCTTTTTGTTCTGAAATTTTTTGTGGAATTAATTCTAACCAAAACTGGTTATCAAAATGAAGGTCTAATAATGTACCGTCCATATCTAATAGAACGGTGTCGATTTGCTGCCAATTTAACATAGGTTTTTAGCCATAAAACTATTATGATTAATATATTAGCAGCATGATATCAAAAGAAGTGTTATGGCACAGAAAAAGGATCACTCGTTGCCAGAAATACTGGCAACGTCAAGCGCAGCCCAAAGCCGTTTATTTACAATCGAGTCATTGGAATTAAGCTTTTCAAATGGAGAGCGTCGGCAATATGAGCGGATTAAAGGCTCAGGCCGTGGTGCAGTTATGATTGTTCCAATTACCTCCGATGGACAGCTAATTTTAGTGAGAGAGTATTGTGCTGGAACTCATGATTATCAATTAGGGTTTCCTAAAGGTTTAATCGACCCAGGTGAAACACCTATTGAAGCCGCAAATCGAGAGTTAATGGAAGAGGTTGGATTTGGTGCTGAGTTATTTCATCCCTTAAAGCAAGTGAGTATGGCGCCAAGCTATTTTAATGCCACTATGCACATTTTAATTGCTCAAGGGTTATATGAAGAAACAAGAGAAGGCGATGAACCTGAACCGTTAGAGGTTGTTTATTGGCCTATATCGAAATGGCCCTCTTTACTTGAACAAGCTGATTTTACAGAAGCGCGAAGTGTCGCTGCGTTGATGATGGCAACACACTATCTCGACAAACTAGGAGAATAAAATGAAGTCACTCCTTGAGCCTTGCATTGCCCTAGCAGAGCAAGCTGGTAAAGCCATTCTAGCTATTTATGATTTAGATGATATTGGCCAGCAAGAAAAGGTAGATCATACACCTGTAACTAAAGCTGATTTAGCAGCTAACGAAGTGCTGGTGGCTGGTCTGCAATCTTTGGCCCCTGATATCCCAATTATGTCAGAAGAAACGCCTATTCCTCCTTTGTCTCAGCGTCAAGCTTGGTCGCGCTACTGGTTATTAGATCCTATGGATGGAACGGGGGAGTTTATTTTAAAAAGTGGTGATTTTGCTGTAAATATTGCGTTGGTTGAAAATAATAAACCTGTGCTCGGCGTGATACATTGGCCAACTAAGGGAGTCACTTATTTTGCTGCAGAAGGATATGGTGCATTTAAGCGTAAAAATGGCCATGACAAAGCAATTTCGGTTGCAAAGCCAGATAGTTTAACTTTAGCTGTCAGTCGCAGGCAAAAAATAGAGGCTGTGAGCTGCTTTATTAAGACACAGTTTGATACTATTCCACTTGGTTCATGTTCATTGAAAGCGTGTATTGTCGCTGAAGGGAAGGCTGATTTTTTCATGCGGATTGGTCCTACAGGTGAGTGGGATACAGGTGCGTCTCAAGTTATTGTCGAACAAGCTGGTGGCTCAATTGTAGACGCAGAGTTCAATCCGCTTTCATACAATCAACGAGAAACAACAGAGAACCCAGATTTCATTGTTATGGGGCATCCTGAGTGGGATTGGTCTAATTTAATCAAGCCCCACCATCGCGGATAAAAATGTAATTTTTGGCGGCTTAGTTAAATTTAGCTTGCATAATCTTAGTTTTTCTATATTATGGCGCTCTCTCTCAGGAATGAAGTTATTAAAGCTCAGGTTTATCTAACTTAATTCTTAGTGAGAAACAATTTTAAGTCATTGATTCTAAATTGTTTACAGGCGCGGGATGGAGCAGCCTGGTAGCTCGTCGGGCTCATAACCCGAAGGTCGTCGGTTCAAATCCGGCTCCCGCAACCAATTTTTTGGTTACTGTATTCTGACGCTAAGACAGAATTAAAACATTTCTTACATACAGGCGCGGGATGGAGCAGCCTGGTAGCTCGTCGGGCTCATAACCCGAAGGTCGTCGGTTCAAATCCGGCTCCCGCAACCAATTTTTTGGTTACTGTATTCTGACGTTAAGGCAGAATTAAAATAACTCTTACACATTCAGGCGCGGGATGGAGCAGCCTGGTAGCTCGTCGGGCTCATAACCCGAAGGTCGTCGGTTCAAATCCGGCTCCCGCAACCAATTTTTTGGTTACTGTATTCTGACGTTAAGGCAGAATTAAAATAACTCTTACACATTCAGGCGCGGGATGGAGCAGCCTGGTAGCTCGTCGGGCTCATAACCCGAAGGTCGTCGGTTCAAATCCGGCTCCCGCAACCAATTTTTTGGTTACTGTATTCTGACGTTAAGGCAGAATTAAAATAACTCTTACACATTCAGGCGCGGGATGGAGCAGCCTGGTAGCTCGTCGGGCTCATAACCCGAAGGTCGTCGGTTCAAATCCGGCTCCCGCAACCAATTTTTTGGTTACTGTATTCTGACGTTAAGGCAGAATTAAAATAACTCTTACACATTCAGGCGCGGGATGGAGCAGCCTGGTAGCTCGTCGGGCTCATAACCCGAAGGTCGTCGGTTCAAATCCGGCTCCCGCAACCAATTTTTTGGTTACTGTATTCTGACGTTAAGGCAGAATTAAAATAACTCTTACACATTCAGGCGCGGGATGGAGCAGCCTGGTAGCTCGTCGGGCTCATAACCCGAAGGTCGTCGGTTCAAATCCGGCTCCCGCAACCAATTTTTTGGTTACTGTATTCTGACGTTAAGGCAGAATTAAAATAACTCTTACACATTCAGGCGCGGGATGGAGCAGCCTGGTAGCTCGTCGGGCTCATAACCCGAAGGTCGTCGGTTCAAATCCGGCTCCCGCAACCAACTGAATGTCAAAATATCTTTTCTATACTTCTATTTTAAATACTTTTCTATCTACAGTATCCTCAACTTGCTATGCTCAATAAGACACGACTACGTTGTCAATTTGATTAATTTTGAACAAGCATAGGAAATGTTTTGCTAGCTATTTATTTGTTTATTTTTGCTTTGTTTGGCATGACAGCCACTTATTTTGTCCGTTTCTTTTATGGCTTTTGGTGGCAAAAAAAAGTTGAACCTAAATGGTTAATCCGAGCGACACTCTGCGTGTGCATGATAGGTTTGAGCTTACTCGTTATGGCGTTGTTAGAACAGTAAATACCGCATCAGTGATGCCTCGACTATGGCAGCACTGAATACGGTGTGTAGCGTTATTTTTCGTTTAACCAAATAGCCACTTGTTTTGCAAAATAGGTGAGGATCCCATCAGCACCAGCACGCTTGAAAGCAAGCAGTGATTCCATAACGCAGGGGCGCTCAGCCAACCAGCCATTGTTAATCGCAGCCATGTGCATTGCATATTCTCCGCTCACTTGATAGGCAAAGGTTGGAACGCCAAATTCATCTTTCACTCTTCTCACAATATCTAAATATGGCATACCTGGTTTCACCATGACCATATCAGCGCCTTCTTGTAAATCTAAGGCCACTTCACGCAGAGCTTCATCAGAATTGGCAGGATCCATTTGATATGTTTTTTTATCCCCACCTTTGAGGTTACCCGCTGAGCCGACCGCATCTCTGAACGGACCGTAATAACTAGAGGCGTATTTAGCTGAGTACGCCATTATGCGAGTGTGGATAAAACCATGCTCTTCTAAAGCTTCTCTAATGGCGCTGATACGTCCATCCATCATATCTGAAGGGGCAACAACATCTGCACCGGCTTGTGCATGGGACAATGCTTGCTTAATTAAAATCTCGACGGTTGTATCATTAATGACATAACCTTCATCATCAATAATGCCATCTTGACCATGAGTCGTGAATGGATCAAGGGCGATATCAGTGATAACCCCCATATTTGGTACTTCTTGCTTTAATGCTCGAACCGTTCGTTGTGCTAATCCTTCAGGATTAAATGCTTCTTCGGCTAAGAGCGATTTTTTATCGCTTGGTGTGACTGGGAAGATAGCTATTGCTGGCACACCTAGCTGTTCTAGCTCTTTGGCTTCTTTGATAAGTAAATCAATTGATAGACGTTCTATGCCTGGCATTGATTCTATCGCTTCACGGCGGTTGTTGCCATCAAGAACGAACACAGGGAAAATTAAGTCGTTGACACTTAATTGATTCTCACTCATCAGTCTGCGAGAGAAATCATCACGGCGCATTCTGCGCATACGAGTGTAAGGGAAAAGGTCTAAACCAGATTGTGACATATAAAATCCTACTCAGATTGACTTGGTATAGGGTGCTCAAAGCTGCAGACTTGATCGCGGCCCTGATGTTTTGCTTGGTACAGAGCTTTGTCTGCAAAAGCGGTATATTGACTTGGCTCTTGTTGACGTTGTGCTATGGCACTAAAAACACCAGCACTGATCGTCATATTCACTACGCCGGCAACCGTTTGCACTGGTTGCGCATTGATCTGTTGTCGAATCGCTTGTGCAACTAAAATAGCGCCTTCGGTATCCGTATTTGGCAATATAATGGCGAATTCTTCTCCACCATATCGACAGACTTCATCTGAAGGGCGTTTTAAACAATATTGAATGCTGTTGGCAACAAAGCGAATTGCATCATCGCCAGCTAAGTGGCCAATGCTATCATTTATTTTTTTGAAATGATCGATATCAAGCATGATAACCGCTAGGGGGGTTTCTTCGCGGTGTGAGCGTCTAAATTCCATGGTGAGCTTTTTATCAAAATAACTGCGATTGCGGATCCCGGTTAATGCATCAAGAGTGTTTTTTTCTTCTAATTCGCGGTTTTTATCTTCTAATTCTCTAAGAGTCACTTGTAATTCAAAAGTATGCTCTTGGATCCTTCGCTCTAAGTCTTCTTCCATATCTTGTTGTAGTTTAATGGTCTCAAGCTGCAGATTATCTTTAATTTTGGCTTCCGCGAGTAATTGCTGCTGGCGATGTATCTTGAAGTCTCGACGGTCAACAAATTGTTGGATCAACAAATATGAGATAAACATGCTGCTGATGAAAAATGTGCCCATTAACATTTTAGGCATATCAGGTAGAAAGGCATCATGACCATTGAAAACCGCAAGGCTAAAAATGACGGCAAAAAGATGGCTAGCCAATGCGATAGTTAGTAAACGAGCATACCGATGCTGTTTAAATGATAAAAATACACAGACGATAAAGCATATGACTAAATTAATTGCGCTTGCGTACAAACTGAGCGCTAAACCATTGGCATAGCTCATCCAAGGTAAGAATAACAGGGCAATACAACAGCTGACAAAAATAACTCGTAAGATACGTAGCAACTTCTTAAATTCACTTTTTAGCTGCAGTAGTCTTTCAGTGAGTTGATTGAGTAATAGTGTGGCCGACAAAAAGAGCAGTGCAATATTGATTGTCTGAAACCATTGATAGTTAAAGTTGAAGTAGCGATAACTGAACCCGAGCACAACGGTGAGTAATGCCCATAAGCTGGCAATGTAACATGCGCCAAGTAAAAATCGTGATTTACGTGTGAGCGCAAATAGCAGAGCGTTACTGAGAACAAGCGCAAGTAAGAAGCCTAAAAATATCCCAGTAATTAAATTGTATTTACTTTTATTTTGTACCAAAGCCTCCGGTGTCCAGAGGCTAAGCGGCAGTTTTATGTTGCCTTCGCTGTTCACTTTGACAAAGAATTGGTCTGTTGCTTTGGCTTTAAGGGTGATAGAAAAAATGAGTGCTTCGTCTTTTATTTGACGATTCTTTAGTGGTTCGCGATCACCAATACTATCAAATTGGCGTAGAGCATTATTGTGTGACTGAAAAAGAGTTACGCTATCAATGAGTGGATGTGCAAGCAGCAGGTATAATTGTTTATCAATATTTGTAGGATTACTGAGCGAAAAATGCAGCCAAGTTGGCTGATCTTGCAGACCTAAATTAAGCGTGCCATCAGTCGATTGATGCCAAGACTCCCTATTGAGATGTACCACTTCTGCAAGAGCAGCATTTGATTGGGTATAGTGAAAATGGAATGGTTTGGAGGATGAAAACTGGTTATCAATGATCAGATCTGCGGCATATCCGATTGGCATAATGAATAAGCAAACGAATAAACATACCCAATAGCGAACCAACATTAACGATCATGCCCCAAATTAAATAAACGCTGAGTATTAGCATAGGTCGCTTTGGCGATATGTGCAGTGCTGCACTGCTTTAAATGTGCGATCATGTCGCAGATATAATGCAAATAAGCCGGCTCATTGCGGTGCTTTTTCGGTTTTGGTTGGATAGTCCTCGGGATGAGATAGGGGGCATCGGTCTCAATAAGCAGGCGATCATCTGGAATGTATTGAATGAGCTGCTGAAGTGGAATACCACGGCGCTCATCGCATACCCAGCCGGTAATACCAATGTACAAACCAAGATCTAAATAACGTTCAAGTGCGTGTTTGTTGCCTGTGAAGCAATGGACAACACCTGTAATTGCATGCTCTTTAATGCAGTGATACAGCTCATCACTGGCATCTCGTTCATGCATGTAAACTGGCATGTTGAGGTTTTTTGCTAGTGATAATTGAGCATTAAATACAGACAACTGTTGCGTTGGCGAGCTTAGGTTTCGATTAAAGTCCAGGCCACACTCGCCAATGGCTTTACACCAAGGACTCTGCGCTAATCGTTGCAGCTGTGCAATAAAGTCGTCACTGACATTACACGCATAATGAGGATGAACCCCAACAGATGCAAAAAGTTGATATTGCTCGGCTAGCTGCAATGCAATGGCGCTTTCATCGACATCTGTTCCAATCACCAGCATATTGTCGATTTGAGCTGCACGCGCTCTGGCAATTATTTCGGGTAAATCAGTCAAAAACTGATGGCTAGAAAGATTTACCCCAGCATCAATGAGCTTCTCGGTCATTATGAAGTACGTTTTACGCGAATGCTTTTATTCTTATCTTCTAGTCTGAGCAAGAAAGAATTGAATGCCCCCCGAGAAATAATCACGGTTTGTCCTGCTTTTACTCTAAAACTGTCCGTGCCTAATTGACGCCAAACTTGACCGTTATCAAGGGTTAAAATGAGTTCACCTCGAGGGGCTTTGTTAACCGTTGAAATGATAGACACTAATTCTTGAGAGTCCCCATCTTTACCAATATTTTTGTGCTCTAGCCCAAATTCGGTGTTAGTTGCACTGTTGGCTACAACTTCCTGCTCTGGATTGGTGGGAGCAACCTTTACCTGTGGGGCTTGGGTTGTAGTAGGTGCAACATTTTTTGCTTGAGCGACAGGAGCCGCGGCGACTTGTTTTTTGTTGAGCGCATCAATGGCAGTGTCATAACACATCAAACGATGCAGATCATTTTCAACTGTACGGCAATCTTCGATTGCAGTTGAGGCAAATACTGACGTCGAACATAAATAGAGTGCAGATAAACTAAGAATTATTTTTTTCATTTTTTATTCCATTTCTTCAGTTTCTTGAGGTTGTGGCTTTTTTGAATAAAAAGAAGCCAATACTAAGCCTAACTCGAACAGAGCAAGCATGGGAATAGCCAGCAGTGTTTGTGATAACACATCAGGTGGAGTTAAAAACATGGCTACAACAAATGCACCAACCACCACGTAAGGGCGTTTTTCTTTCAAATTTTCAATGGTGGTGACGCCACTCCAGCAAAGCAGCATAATCGCGACAGGTATTTCAAAGGCGATACCAAAAGCAAAGAAGAGTTTCAGCACAAAACTTAAATAACTACTGATATCAGGTGTTAAAGTCATTACCTCAGGGCCAATGCCGGTAAAAAAACCTAAAATAATCGGAAAGACTACAAAGTAGCAAAATGAAATACCGCCATAAAATAATAAAATACTCGAGATAAGAATAGGAATGAGCATTTTCTTTTCGGTTTGGTATAAACCCGGGGCGATAAAACCCCATATTTGATGCAAAATAAACGGAAATGAGAGAAATAACGCAGCAAATAAAGTCAGCTTGAAGGGGGCAAAAAAGGGCGCGGTGACATCCGTTGCGATCATGCTGGCATTCTCAGGCAGATGCTGGATCAGTGGATCGGCTACAAAGCTATAAATATCATTGGCAAAATACACTAAGCTCAAAAAGATGAGCAATATAGATAAAAGGGCGCGCATTAAGCGATTGCGAAGTTCAACTAAGTGGCTAATAAAGCCTGATTGGGCCGCTTGGCTAGTCATCTTTTTTGTCTTGTAGTGAAGAAGTGGTAGGTTTGAAACTATGAGTAACCGATTGAGCTGCTTGATTTAGCTCATCAAGTGAGCGTTGTAATTGTGGAGATAAGTTCTCCATTCCTTGCTCTTCAGCTTTTTTTAGATTTTGGTGTAATTCATGCACTCTGAGTTCTTCATTCACCTCAGCCTGAATGGTATTACCAAATTGTTTTACAGTTTTAAACCATCTAGCAACGGTTCTGACTGCGACAGGTAACCGTTCTGGACCTAGCACAATCAAACCAACTACAAAAACAACAACTAACTCCCACATGCCCATGGGTTAGACCTTATCCTGCTCTTTTTGGCTGTTGGTTGGTTTTGCTTCATCTTCTTTTTGTGCGATGTTGGGTGTTTGTGTGCTTGCATCTGTTGTTGTATTGTCATCCGACACTGCTTTTTTAAAGCCTTTTACAGCATTACCTAAATCGCCACCGATATTTCGTAATTTTTTTGTGCCAAATAGCAATATAATGATTGCAAGAATGATCACTAACTGCCAAATGCTGATGCCGCCAATACCCATGATGTTATCCTCTAAAAATTTTGATTATTATACGCCCGAAATATGAAAAATCAGTAGTGTTAATTTGTGCGAGTTCTGCACTTTACGCTTACACAGTTGTTTGAGTTAATTGTTTGTTTTTAACCATGCACCTAAAGAAAAACCAATTGAGCAAGTTAAACCAACAAGTGCTAATGTTGGTTGTTTCTCAAGATAGAACATACAGGCGGCAAGAAAACTTGTACAGCCAAAAAGCCCAAGCAAAATAGGTTTAATCGACGTCGGTCTATGTTCTGTGATGTGCCTGTGTGGGCGCTGGTTGTTTTTCAAACTGTTATAAATAAGATCTGGCAGTTCAGGAAGTTTTTCTCCCCAAAATGGTAGATTCGCTTGAATATGTTTTAAGACGGCCATAGGACCGACTTGATCTTTAACCCACTTCTCTAAAAATGGTTTTGCTGTTTTCCATAAATCAAGTTGAGGATACAGCTGGCGGCCAAGTCCTTCTACATACAGTAACGTTTTTTGCAGCAAAACAAGCTGAGGTTGTACTTCCATATTAAATCGACGGGCAGTGTTGAATAAGTTAACCAACACATGTCCAAAGGAGATTTCCGCTAAAGGCTTTTGGAAAATGGGTTCACAGACAGTCCGAATGGCAAATTCAAACTCTTCGACATTAGTTTCTGGAGGAACCCAACCGGAATCGACATGTAATTCAGCGACTTTTCGATAATCCCGATTGAAGAATGCGATGAAATTTTCTGCCAAATAACGTTTATCTTCTCGGTTAAGGGTTCCGACAATTCCGCAATCAATCCCAATATATTTTGGGTTGTTTGGAGTGTCATAAGACACAAAAATATTACCTGGATGCATATCCGCATGAAAAAAACTGTCGCGAAAAACTTGGGTAAAAAAGACTTGAACCCCGCGCTCTGCGAGTAATTCTAAATTTGTTCCTTGTGCTTTTAATGCGGTTAAATCAGATACTGGAATACCGTATATTCGCTCCATCACTAAAATATTTTTACGACTTAGGTCACTATAGATATAAGGAATATAGAGGCTGTCAGAGTTTTCAAAATTACGACGCAGTTGGATCGCGTTCGCGCCTTCTCGCATTAAATCTAATTCATCTAAGAGTGTTTTTTTATACTCTTTAATCACTTCAACAGGGCGCAAACGCTTCCCATCTGGTAGTAAGCGACTGACTAATTTGGCCAAATCTTGCATTAGTTGAAGGTCGGCTTGGATAGTCTTTTCGATATCAGGACGAATCACCTTAATGACAATATCATCTGTTGAACCATCGTCTTTTTGTAATTTCGCACTGTGGACTTGTGCAATGGACGCTGAAGCAAGTGCTGTGCTGTCGAACTCAAAAAATAACTCATTGATACTTTGCAGTTCAAGGGCTTGCTCTATAATCGCTTGTGCTTGAGAGCCGGAAAATGGTGGTACTTTATCTTGCAGTAAGGCGAGCTCTTGCGCCATTTCGACAGATAAAAGATCTTGGCGAGTCGATAACATTTGGCCAAACTTAATCCATACGGGCCCTAAGTGTTCTAGAGCTAAACGTAGTTTTTGGCCGTTAGGTGTTGTTTTGTGTTGGTTTTTAATCCAAAAAAAACACCACCTAAACCCTTTCAAATACCAAGGTTGCCATTTTTTGGGGATAAGAGTATCTAAGCCAAAATATAATAAAGTGTGGATTATTTTGTAAAGTCTGGCAGCGCGCACGGAAAGGTTATCCTTTTACTTGCTTGAGTAAGTGATCGATACGAAGCTCTAATTGTGCACATTGGGCTTTCAGTGTGCGGTTTTGCTCTTTAAATTGAGATAGCTCAATAGGGTGTATGGCGACTTTTAATTCATCTTGCATCAGAGCCGTCAGCGTGCTTTGACACTTTTGCATTGAGGTGCGTGTTTGTTGTTGTGTCTTGCGTAATAAACGAAACACATTATGGCTTGCAGCATCGCCTAAATAGTCAGCTAAGTGCTCTTCCCAATCGATATTTATTTTTGAAAAAGCGCCGCTATAGGTTTGCGCAAGGTGTAAGTCACCGTCTAAATCGAGTTTATTTTCTCGGATAAGTTGCGTTATTTTATTCGCTTGCGATAGCTGTTGCAGCGTAGCTAAGTCGGTACTGATTATGCAATCAGCTTGACGTTCATCGCTGCTGAAAATGAATAGTTGTGTGCCAGTATAAGTTAACGAAAAAGCTTGTTGCCAGTCACGCACTTCAATCAACAAGGTTTTGTGCTTGGCTGGCTGTAAGGAGTGATGCAAGCTTGTATCAAGCCTAAAGACTTGATTAACCGCTTGTTCAATGATGGCGACTAAAAATTGCGGAATCATCACAGGCGATCCTAAAACTTGAAGCCTCGGTGTAATGCGACAATCCCGCCGGTTAGGTTCTGATAGCTTGTTTGCTCAAAGCCAACATTTTCCATCATTCCTTTGAGAGTGTCTTGATCGGGGTGCATGCGAATGGATTCAGCTAAGTATTGATAGGATTCACTGTCATTAGCGATAACTTTACCCATGGTCGGCAAGATATTAAATGAATAAAAATCATACACTTTTGCTAGTGCTTCAGAGCTAGGTTTAGAGAACTCTAAAACAAGTAAACGGCCACCTGGTTTTAATACACGATACATAGAAGCAAGCGCTTTGTCTTTGTCAGTAACGTTACGTAAACCAAATGCAATGGTAATGATATCAAAAGTATTATCAGGAAAAGGCAGCGCTTCAGCATTCATTTGCACGTATTCGATATTGCCCACAAGCCCTAAGTTACGTAATTTTTCTCGTCCCACTTTGAGCATAGAATCATTGATATCACCTAAAACAACCTGACCTGTTTCACCCGTTATTTGGCTAAATTTGGCGGTTAGATCACCTGTACCACCGGCTAAATCGAGAATTTTATGGCCTTTACGCACACCTGAACTTGCGATGGTTTGTCGTTTCCATAAACGATGTATGCCCATCGACATTAAATCATTCATGACATCGTACTTGGCTGCAACAGAGTGAAAAACGTCAGCAACTAAGCTGGCTTTTTTATCTGCTTCAACGGTTTTGTAACCAAAGTGAGTGGTGTTTTCTTGCTTGTGATCCATGGTTTTTCTCTGTATTTAGCTGCCTAGCTAGTTTACTTTATTGCTCACCACAATACCATTAACTGATGTGAGACACGTACTGATTTACCTATAAAATTCTACATTTTAAGGCGATTCAATTAATACCCACTAGACTATGAGTAGAGTGTATTTATGTTGGTGGTCTTTTTAGGAGGGTCTATGGGTCTTGCGCGTCACTTGATGAGTGTGTTTAGTTTATTTTTATTGACGTTGTTACTTATCAGCGCATGTGCAATTATTTTTTTAGCGCGCTATCAAGTCCAGCAACAGAGTGTTGAGCAAACACAATTTATGGCGAATATGATTGTCAGCCAAGTGCAACATGGTATCGAACATGACTCATCAACTGATATTGCAAGTTTAATAAACACCACCGCCTCAAAAGGGCCGATAAAATTATTATCTTTGACCGATATTTCTAACGAACAGCTTATTCATCAATATTATCATCGCACTAGCCAAGGCCCCGCTTTGCTGGCCGGTGTTAAGTTTTTATACCTGATTTCTCCACCGATAAAAAAATCCTTTACTAATAGTTCAGGGGACAAGTTTGTTTTAACAATTCAATTGCAAAATATCAGTCTTGCGCCGTTTGCTGGTCAGGTCATTGTTAGTCTTTTCATTGGTTATTTGTTGTTAGCGATATGCTTGTCGTTTTATATTCGGCGTTTTTCTCGCTCTATTACGCAGTCATTATCAGCGATTGAGTCTCAATCGAATGCTTTGACAAATAAACACTTTCCGGTATTGAAACCGATTAAGAGTGTTAAAGAAGTTGAGCGGCTAGTACAAGTTCATAATGATATGACAGAGCAGGTTAAGTCTTTTATTAATGAATTGAGTGAACGACTTGAGCATGCCAAAAAGTCACTTTATAAAGATGAGCTGACTCAGCTTGGCAATCGGCGTTTGTTTATTGCCCAGTTAAGCCAGGCATTACATGAATCAGAAACATACAATGGTGCTTTAATTTTCATTCGCTTGAATCAGTTTGAGCTTATTCGTCAGCAAGAAGGATTCAATATTGCGCGCTCTTTACTTGAAGATATTATTCATGCAAGCCAATTGACGTTAAAGCAAGACGGCAACTTTGAGCTATACCGAGTCAATGAATACGAATTTGCAAGTATTTTAAAAGATGTATTGCAGGACGATGTGATTGATCGAATTCATCAATTGTCTGCTGAATTTTCTGAGCTGCAAAATCGTTATCAACGCAAGAAACAAGTCTTGATTGGCGCGACAGTGTTTCAAGCAAAAGAAACGATCTCGGATGTGTTAATTCGTGTTGATGATGCCTTGAATATGGCATCAAAAGAGCCCCATCTATTCCATTTCAATTCAGAAAATAGTGAGTTAAGCAAAGTTAGTTCATTACTGAAATCACGTGAAGCTGTACTCAATGTCATTGAAGAGGCGAGTTTAAAATTTTGCCAACAAAGAGTGGTACTAGCTGATGAAATCAATAATATGTTTGCTGAAGTCTTGAGCTCATTTGAATACAAAAATCAGCCGATACCAGCGCGATTGTTGCAAGCCCAAGCAGAAAAATTTCATTGTGTTGAGTATTTTGATAAGCGAATTATTGAAATAGTGAAGTTGGCTTATTTGAATAGTGAGTTGATTTTACCTGCGAGTATTAACTTATCTCCTTATAGCATGCTTGATGAAAAATTTAATAATTGGCTGACTGAACTGTCTCATTCATACGCTGACTTTTTTAGCTCGGTTATTTGGGAGTTTGATGAAGCCTCTTTAAGTCAGATCAAAAATGCGACATCCATTGTGCATCGTTTGCAGTCCATGGGAAGTAAAGTCGCAGTCGATCATTTTGGCATGGGTGACAATACACTTAAAATGTTGCGCATGTGGCATGTAGATGTCATTAAAATTGATGGCAGTTTTATTCATGATTTGGATGCCGACCAAGCGAATTGGTCATTCTTAGAAACGATCGTGCAATTGGCGCATAGTTTAGGGATCACTGTGGTGTGTGAGCAAATAGAAACAGATAAAGAGGCGCGCTGGGCGCGGCAGTTAGGAATGGATGGGCTACAGGGTTTTCAAATCGCCCATCCTATGACAAACTTTAATTTAAAGAGTTAACAACAGTATTGCGGCCATTGAGTTTGGCTTGCTGTAACGCTTGTGATGCATTACTCGTTAAGAGGCTTAAATCTTCTTCAATGGCATTTTTAGCCACACCCACAGAGACAGTGATCGTGGGTAATCGTTTACCGCTTCGCGAACTTACAAAGCGTAGTTTTTCTACTCCCCCACGGATTTTTTCTGCGATTTCACTGGCTGTATTAATATCAATGTCAGGTAAAAACACCATGAATTCTTCACCTCGTGTGCGTACGGGTAATCCGCTTTCAAGTACGTAAGATTGCACCTTTTTCGCTACTTTATTTAGCACTATGTCACCAATAAGGTGACCATAGCGACTATTAAACTCGTTAAAATGATCAATGTTGATGGCTATCGCGCATAGGGAGTGTGAGTCTTGCTGCCAAAGAGTCACTTGCTGATTCAAATAAGCTTGTTGATATAAGCCAGTTAGCGGGTCGCTATATCGCTCTTTTTTTAATTCATCAATTTTTAACTGTGTTTTATAAGCTTCAGCCTGTGCTTGGAGAATACGTTCTTGAATTTTAAGTTGTTCGGCTTTTAATTCATAACTGGCTTCAATTAGCTCAGAGATAATTTGTCGAGATTGAGTGATATTGGTTTCGTCGATTGCGACTAAGCCAGAATCTAATTGGGCTAAATATTGATTAACCGAGTCAGTGCATTGCTCTGTTGCCTGATTAATTGTATCAACAACGTTATTGGCGCCTTTTAATAAGGCATCATTACTTTTAGTCTCAAATGATAAATATTCATTAAACCAAGTCTCCATTAAAAAATTATCTAAGGTAATGTTATTTGCAATATTTGAGTCGATGGTATTAGACAGGGTTGCTTGAGTGTTGGACACATAAGCATAAGCAACGTGATAATTTATAGGAAGCGGAACTAAGTTATGGCGTTCTAAAAAAAGACAAACTTGTGTCATTTTGTCTTGGGCTATGGCCATGGAATCATGGTACTTCATAATCAACACCGAGAGAGAATTAGCTTTAAATTAAAAAGTGCTCGACCTCCTTATCACGAAAAAACAAGCCTGTTCCTTAGGCTGTGCCTGCATTTAAAAACAAATTCGCGTGATTTGAAACTGTTTTAGATGAATCGCAATCAAATTCATACTTAAGTGGGTAATAATGCTGCAATCTAGGAGGGATCGTGCCATGAGTTGTCTGCTCGTGATGAGATTGAGCGTATTTAGTTGGCAATTCAGTATCGCTGGGGTAGCCTCAAGTAATTCAAAATATAAATGATTACGAATGAATAGAATAATGAAAAAATCACTATTAGCGATAGCGGTCGTCGTATCACTAACGGCTTGTCAATCGACAGTACGCAATGCCGATCACTCTTTTGAAGAGGTGGCGCAACAGGTTCTTAATTTTCGAGATACCCTTGAACCATCCAATGATCAAAAACAACAGCAAGGGTATTATCTAGCTGATTTGTCAGCAGAGTTTTTAGTGCAATCGAATAAGCAGCGCATTGCATTACTTCAGCAGCTTAATAGCCTAGACGAAGCAAAATTAAGTGCTGAGAATCAAATTAATCTCGCCATTTTAAAAGCGCAAATACAAAATAATATTGATGAGTATCGATTCAATGCGCACATGATGCCCTTAACTTCTGAATTTGGTTTTCATTCTGAACTTTCATTTATTGTTGCTCGTTCTGATTTCTCTTCTCGTGAAGGTATCGAATTATATTTAAATCGTTTAGCAGATGTGCCTCGCTTTTTTAATCAAAATATCGGCTGGATGAAAGAAGGGATCAAAATTGGTTTTACTCAGCCGCAGGCCGTCTTGGTAGGTTATGAGTCTTCAATTAGTGCGTTAATTAATGACAGTGCTGAAGAATCTGATTTTTTTGCTCCTCTGAAAGAAAATAAGGCGTTTTTATCTGATGCTGATTTTGCTGTTTTACAGCAGCGAGCAAAAAGCATCATTACCGAACAGGTTAATCCTGCGCTGCGCAATTATTTTGATTTTTTTGTGAATGAATACTTTCCAGCGGCAAGAAAAGAGATTGGGATTGCTTCGACGCCAAATGGCCGTGATTTTTATGAAAACCGTGCACAGCATTACACAACAACACAGATGTCAGTGGCGCAAATCCATCAATTAGGGTTGGATGAAGTGGCTCGGATTCGCCAAGAAATGGAAGAGGTGATTGCACAAGTTGGCTTTAAAGGAGATTTTGCTGAATTTGTACAGTTTTTGCGAACTGATGAACAGTTTTATGCAAAAACACCTGAAGAGCTATTAAAAGAAGCCTCTTTTATCGCTAAGAAAATGGATGCGCAGTTACCTAAATTATTTAAATACTTACCTAGAACTCCCTATGGTGTGGCACCGGTTCCAGATAGTATTGCGCCAAAATATACCACGGGTCGCTATGTCGGTTCTAATCGAGATGATCAGCCTGGGTACTATTGGGTTAACACCTATGGATTAGATAAACGACCACTGTATGTGCTTGAAGCTTTAACTTTACATGAAGCGGTTCCGGGGCATCATTTGCAAATATCGCTCAATGCAGAATTAGATCACTTACCTAGCTACAGACGTAACTCTTATATTTCTGCATTTGGAGAAGGTTGGGGATTATATTCTGAATGGCTCGGTTTAGAAGCAGGATTTTATCAAGATCTATATAGTAATTTTGGGCGATTAACCTATGAAATGTGGAGAGCTGCGCGTCTTGTGGTTGATACCGGCATGCATATGTATGGTTGGAGCCGTGAAAGAGCGATGACATTTATGCAAGAAAATACCGCGCTATCATTACATAATATAAAAACAGAAACAGATCGTTATATCTCGTGGCCGGGTCAGGCGCTGTCATACAAAATTGGTGAGTTAACAATCAAGCGTTTAAGGCAGCAAGCAGAGCAAGAGTTAGGTGAAAAGTTTGATGTACGAGACTTTCATTATGAGGTGTTGAAAAACGGTTCTGTACCTCTATTTATTTTAGAACAGCAAATAGCTCAGTATATTGAAAGTGCGAAGGGAAGTTAAGCTACGGTGAAAATAGGCTGCTTCGTCTTACTCAAAAAAGCTTGAATTCAAGAATTTTAAATGAGTTCAGAGGTACATTCGAAGCAGCCAAGCCCCCGATACTGTTATCGTTGGCGGCCTTGCAATCATAGGTAAAGCACCCTTAGATCAACAGCTTTGCGTCCTTAACTTTCATTAAGTTTGCCTTTGTCGAACTTGAAACAGTTCGCTATTGAGTTTAGCCGCTTAATGCGGTTGTGTCATTAGTACTTGGGTTGTAAGCTCTATTAAATATAAATAGATTATTAGACTAACTATAGGAAATGAGTAATAAAATTGTCGTTTTGACATTTCTTTATTCGAGTAACTTAATGAGTATTTTATTAAAAAAGCTAGTGTTGGTTGTTAGAACACATATTGATAAAGTGAGTTGGCAGTTTGTTATGTTGGCTGTGCTAGGGCATTTGACATTAACTTGGATTATGTTGGTTTTAGCTGGAGAACATGAACTGACCAAAGCTCAGCATTATATTTATTATTATATTGTGACGACATCGACGGTAGGATATGGTGATTTTAGCCCCACGACTGATTTAGGTAAGTGGTGTGTGGCATTATTCCAAATACCTTTTGGTCTTGCTTTATTTGGGGTCTTTCTTGGAAAGACGGGTCAATCAATTACACAAACGATTAAGCGCTCTATGACAGGTGAAAACAATTTTAGCCATTTTGAAGACCATATTATTATTTTTGGTTGGCATGAAACTCGTACAAATAAAATTATTCAGCATATTTTAGCCGATAATAAACGTTTAGCGCGGCGCATTTTGTTAGCTGTCACCGATGATATGCACCATCCATTTCATAACAACCCGTATGTTGATTTTGCAAAGCTAACTAGCTTTACTGATTTAGCTGAGTTAAATCGAGTTGCCATTGGTCAGGCAGATAAAATTATTGTAGACGGTACTGATGATAATCAAACTTTTACAACATCTCTTCGAGTGAGTAAATTGGTTAAGCCACAGTGCCATATTAGCGCTTATTTCATTGATGACTCTAAAATTGAGATGCTAAGAGATCATTGTAAAAATGTAGAATGTAGTAGCTCGAAATCGGCGGAAATATTGGTTCGTTCAATGCAAGACCCAGGCTCAAGCCGAGTCCAAGAAGAACTATTGTCGACTTTATATGGAGACACGCAGTTTAGCTTAGTTATTCCAGATACAGTGAGCAGCTTGACCTTTTCATCTATTTTTCATTATTTCAAAGATAAGCACGATGCAATTGTATTAGGTGTGGCACATTCTAGGATTGCAGACCAACTAGAGTTAAATCCACCTCTGGGCTATACAGTCAATTCAGGGGATATATTGCATTATATAGCGCCAGAGCGTGTATTAACGGATGAAGTTGATTGGAACAACTTAACCTCTTAAAGACCTTATCTTAAAGTAAGGGTTGGATTTAAGTTTACTTCACCTTCAAAGTCAATTGTGGCAAATGCGCTATCACATTGAGCGACAGCTAAGTGTGATCCCGACTCTGCTCGAGTAAACGCTAGTTGGTAGCCATATTGATTGAGTTTATTTAATGCAAGTTTTTGAGCTAATGTTAAAAGATTCCAAAAAGCATCAAAGTTGAGGCTGTCATTCCTACGCTCTTGCTGTGGTAAATTTAATAAAGCTGACATCATATTCCCTGAAATTAAAAGATTCGTTGATATTTTACGTTATTTTCGTAAATTACAAATCGGACTTGTCTCAATGTCACTCTCATGATTGATAGTGACTTGATGATTATCAATCATCCTAAAAGTGAGTGATTCTTTTATACTTTCCCTTGTAAGTATTTAATCATTTCCGAGGCAGTATAGCTTAGCAAATGATACTTGTTGAGCATTTGTAAGTGATCCAGCCATTCTTATTGTGTCAATCACTGTCAAGGTAGCTCAATTGACACGAAAACCTAAAATAGAAACTTAAGCATTATTCTAGTTTAGGCTAAAATTTAATCAAGTATGTATCAATTATATAATTCCAGTGACCTTCATCGAGTGGGATTATAGATAGGCGACTTCCTTTTTTAGTTAATTGAAAATCATCAAGATTGCTATCACTTTTTAATTGGCTTAACGTGATCGGCTTGATAAATTTTTGGTCAAACTTGACGCTTACTTGATACCACCGGGGATCAGTTTGTGACGCTTTTGCATCAAAATAAGGACTAGAATGATCAAACTGTGTTGGATCTGGGTGGGCATCTTTTATAACCGTTGCAATTCCCGCTATAGCAGGGATTTTACAGCTTGAATGATAGATAAATACTTGGTCATTTATAGCAACTTGATCACGCAAAAAATTACGTGCTTGATAATTTCTAACTCCCTCCCAATCTGCTTTGCCAAATTTGCAAAGATCATCGATGGAAAAAACGTCAGGTTCTGTTTTAAAAAGCCAAAATGCCATTTTTCACCCTAAATTATAGATAGTGCTAGTTTTTGTAGTAGCGTATTGAGTAGACTTGATATATTAAATTTACCATGAGTCAGTAAAGTGAAACACAACTATGAGCCAAGTACTCGATGATTTACTCGCATTATTAAAATTAGAAACGATTGAGCAAGGAATATATCGTGGGCCTAGTCAAGATTTAGGCTTTAAAGCGGTATTTGGTGGCCAAGTTATGGGGCAAGCCCTTTCTGCCGCCAAAGAGACCGTTGTTGAGGATCGCAAAGTTCACTCACTTCATTCATACTTTTTGCGTCCAGGAGATGTAACAAAGCCTATCGTTTATGATGTTGAGAATATTCGTGATGGTAAAAGCTTTAGCACACGCAGAGTGAGTGCTATTCAATATGGAAAACCAATATTTTACATGACCGTTTCTTTTCATAGTGATGAGCCTGGGGTTGATCACCAAGCTGCTATGCCGAATGTTCCTGGTCCTGAAAAGTTACGATCCTCATTGGAGTTTTATCGTGAAAATGCTCATCTTATTCCTGAAAATATTCGAAATAAGATTATTTGTGAAAAACCCATTGAGATGAGGCCTGTAAATTTTCAAAACCCATTTAAGCCTGAAGTGACTCATCCTGAACGTTATGTATGGTTTAAAGCAAATGGTGAAATGCCAGACGATCCTCGAGTGCATAAATATTTATTGGCATATGCATCTGATTTTGAGTTTTTACCGACAGCATTACAGCCTCATGGTTTGTCTTTTCTTCAGCCTGATATGCAAGTGGCAACGATTGATCACGCAATGTGGTTTCATCGTGAATTTAGAATGGATGAATGGATTTTATATGCGGTTGACAGCCCTACAGCAAGTGGCGCGAGAGGGCTAGTTAGAGGCCAATTTTTCAATCAAAAAGGTCAATTAATAGCTTCAACCATGCAAGAAGGTGTGATTAGAAACTATAACGCTGCTAAATAGCAGCGTTATGATTTAAAACATTCTGTTCAATAGAAACTAGTATTTGCGGGTTAATTAACGTGCGGATTGTTTTATCAAGTAGCGCTAGCTGCTCGCTTGTGCCCAACAAACCTTGATCATCAACTGTGATTAATGACAAGTCTTTTAAGGTAGAAATAAAGCTCGAGAGTACTTTTTTATCATAAAACTCGGGCGTTTTAATATCGTGAAGTTTACTTAATCGGCTTGCGTGTGATTGGCTTTTTAATTCTAAATTGGCACGGTCGATTTGTTTTTCGCGCGCTAAAACACCAATAACAACAGCATATCTTTGCATAGTGCAATCAAGTACTTTGGCGAGTAAAGATAATTTAAAGTAGCTCTTACTATCTGAATTAAGCGAGATGTTTCCTTGAGAATCTATCTCAATAAGGTGTTGCTTTTCAAAGTGCGACAATATACGTTCAATATAATTGTCCTTTAACTCTTGCATAAACCATTCTGCAGCAAAAAGAGGATACAGCTTCTTTGTTAAATCAATACAGCTTTGTAGGTCTGTATGTCGACTTCTCAGAATATGGGACGCCAGTAAGCTTGGTACGGCAAATAAATGAATGATGTTATTGCGATAATAATTCAGTAGTACCTTTTCATTTTCAGCGATTTCAACGATTTCACCTAAAGGATCGGAAACTAAAGTAACTTTTGAAAGTTTGATTGCATGTGTTAATAATTCATTGGCAGAGCAATTAGGTTGGGAAATATCTTCGCTGTACGATGCATCAAGATTTAAGGCTTGATAAAACTCAATTTGTTCAAGCGTTTCTTTTTTGCTTAAGGCAAGTTTATCCGTCATTAATAAAACCATAGCAAGCATGTTTACACTGTTCAGTGCTGCCGTTTTATTTATATTGATCATCACTTGGTCGGCAATATTGGCAACTTGTTGGCCCAGCCATTGAGGTTTTTGAACTTCTGAAGGGTGGATATTATCACGCCAATCACTTTGGTGCTGATTTAGGTATTGGTTCACATTGATTGGCTCACCAAAACTCACATAACCATGGCCATAGTTTTTAAGGTTTTTAATTGTCTTAAATATCCCAGAAATAGACTCGTTGGTCTTTGAGCTGCCTGCAAGTTCCTTCAAATAGGTATTTACTTCCATCACATGTTCGTAGCCTATATAGACAGGAACCAACGAAACTGGCCTTTCAATTCCTCGAAGCATTGATTGAAGTGTCATAGCAAGCATACCTGTTTTTGGCGGGAGTAAACGACCTGTGCGACTACGCCCCCCTTCGGTATAAAACTTAACTGAATAACCCTTAATAAATAATTGAGATAAATATTCTCTAAAAATAGTCGAGTAAAGTTTATTCCCTTTAAAGGTTCTACGGATAAAGAAGGCACCTGAACGCCTAAAAATAGGCCCCGCTGGCCAGAAATTTAAATTAATACCAGCAGCAATATGAGGTGGGACTAATCCTTGATGGTAAATAACATAAGTTAAAAGCAAGTAATCCATATGACTGCGATGACAAGGTACATAGATAATTTCATGCCCTTTATTTGTTAAATCATGGATCCTCTGAGCATTTTTTATTTCGATTCCATTGTAAAGCTTCGTCCAAAGCCAAGTTAAGATCCTGTCGCCAATTCCTATCATTGCATCGTTATAATTGGCCGCAATTTCATTTAAAAGTATTTGTGCGTTTTCTTTGGCTTGATTAATTGGAATCGATTTAAGCCTAGCTTCGTCTTCGAGTGCGTGTTTAACACTTGGAGCGGCAAGTAAACTTTGAAACAAAGCTTCACGTGATGGCAGTTTAGGACCTGTGGCAGCAAGCTTTTGGCGTTTAAAGTGAAAACGAGCTACACGCAATAAGGTTTGTGGTAGTTCGTCTGAATCCGCACGGCGCTTCATCAAAGTATCTAAATCCAGAGGTTGACTAAATTTAAGTAAGTTACCGCGCCCAGAAAAAAGTACGACAAATACCTTACGTAACCAACTGGGTGCTAATGAGTGAGATAATAAAGTACCAATACCCGCCTTTTCTTTTCCTGGGTTACGGCCCCATAAAATGGTGACAGGAATTATCTGGATTTTTAAATCAGGACTTTGTTTTAAAACATCAAAGATCGTTTCGCCTTGCTTTAATGCACTCGTTGCTTTGACATGCTTAGAAAAAATAGGAGTTGGATTTTGCAAAGCAATAAAGCGATGTATGGTGAGCCCACTTTGAAAATGTTCTTGCTTGAGAGGATTGGGTAAATTTAACACATCGCACGTTTTTGCTAGTGCAGCTAGATCAGAAGCAGAGTTCAAGCGGCTTATATAAAATGTAGGTATCGTTGGATCTAAGTTATATTGACTAACGGGATCATTAGGCAAAAGTTTAGTTCTAACAAAAAGGCGATTCCCTAACTTTGCTAATAGATTGATCATTGCTGCAACAAACTTCATAGATTTATCCAAATAATAGCTATTAATAATAGTTCAGATCCAAATACTGGCCTGACCACACCAAGAATGATCGCATAACCACTAATATAAGCAAAACGAAAAGCTTAATATTCAGAGTAGAAAATACATTTATTAGTTATTTCAGCCTGTAAAACAACCACTCTGTGCATCTTTCAATCAAACGAAGGTTTTTTTTCAAAAAACTAAAAAAAAGCTTGATCAAAAAAAGGATCTCCCTATAATGCGACCCCACTGAGACGGCAGACAGCAACGCTTAGCGAGGCAAGAGTCGAATCA